>JAWOCM010000027.1:0-27506 GCA_046483795.1 Desulfuromonadales bacterium
GGTGCGGTCGTCAGGGTGCAGAGGCAAGGCCAGGGCGTTGACGGTGTAATCGCGCAGCCTCAGGTCTTCCTCGATGGTGGCGGCTCGCCACGGAGCGAAGTCATAGAACACCGGGCCTGATTCCGTTTTCACCACCACTCGGCTTTGAGCCCTGGTCTCGTCCAGAGAAAACCAGTGTCCGTCGAGGCGTTCAGCGAACTTCTGTGCCAGATCCGTCGGATCATCGGCGAGGGTAAAATCGAAATCGGAAACGGGCAAGCCGAGGTAAACGTTGCGCAAGGCTCCCCCGACCAGATAGCAGATCTGACCGGGGGCAAGAAGGTCGACCAGGTCCGGAACGATCCGGGCACTGTCCAGGAGGTGGGACAAAGAATTTGTGACAATGCGATCGGGCACCAGCTCTCCCCCTTAAACGGAACCAAAAGACGAAGGGACGGAGTCAACGACCCCGTCCCTTCATTTTATATCGCAACTGTTTTTCAGCAAATCCGGATCAGGAAAGATCCTTGGCCGCCTGATAGATAATATCGAACAGTTCCTCGATATCCTCTTCCGCAATGCAGGAGAAAGCGATGCGCAGATCGGTGGAGCCGATCGAGATCGCTCCCACCCCGTACTTTTCGAGCAGATGAACGCGCAACTGCTCCGCATCAACGCTCTTCAGCTTCAGACACATGAAATATCCGGAATTGAAAGGATAATATTCCCAGACTTCGTCGTATTTGCTGTTGTTGAGCACCCGCTTGGTTTCGAGGGCGCGCCCTTTCATCGTTTCGAATTTTTCCTGTTTCTGGCTTGCGAAATCGGGGGATCGAAGCGCCTCGATGACCAGAGTCTGAGAGGGATGGGGACAGTTGGAGATGGTGGCCCGGATGATGCCCTGCGTCTTTTTTTCCAGAGCTGTCAGCAGATCGTTGTCTTCGCCCTGATTGCCGCCGGCAAAGGTAATGAAGCCGGTGCGGAATCCCCAGACGAACTCCTCTTTGGTCGCTCCGTCGAGCTTGACCGCGAGCACCCTTGGATGGAGATTGGCCAGCTTGCCGAATATCGATTCCTTGATCGACTCTTCATAGAAAAGGCCGAAATAAGCATCATCGGTCACGGCGACGATGTTGCAACCGGCATTCGCCTGTTCTTCTATCGCCTGCACCATGGCGTCCGCCTCGGCGACGGTGGGGGTATAGCCACTGGGGTTGTTGGGAAAGTTGAGAATAACAACAGCCTTGCCCTTCTCTTCCGCCGTGGCCTTGAGCTGGGCCTTGAACGCCTCGACGTTGAACCCTCCCGACTCGGTGAACGTCTCGTATTTCTTGACGACGCCGGCGCGACGGGTAACGAAGGTGAGGTTGTAGTTGCCCCACATCATGCCGGGCAGAACCAGGTGATCGCCGGGATCGACGAACATATCGGCAACGATGGAGAGGCCGTGGGTCAGCGCGTTGGTGACGATCGGAAGCCCGAAATGCTTGCCCTTCATGCTGGGGTTTTCCTGGAGCATCTTTTCGCGCCACAGGGACCGCAGTTCAGGCTTGCCGGCCGGCGGGGCATAGGGATAGATATCTTTCGGGTCGAAGGCGGAGAGTTTCTTCTGAATGCATTCGAGGTACATCGGTCCGCCTTTTTCCGTGGCGATCCCTATGGTTGCATTGAATTTATGCGCCTTTTCCTTGGCTTCGGCAGACTGCGACAGAATTCCCTTGGGGAAGAAAAGATTCTTCCCGAGATCCGAGAGCATCTCGAGGACATGGGGGTTGTTTCGGGAGATAAGGTCGTTGAGTTCTGCAGCCAATGGGTTCATCTTTTGCTCCTGTGTCACGAGAGTGGATATCGGATCCGGTTCGCCCGGAGAACGTCATCGCAATTAAAGCAAGGCCGCCGGAATGTGTCAACTTTTAAGTGTCTGTCTGAACGTATACGAATGGTTTGAAGAGCCTGTGCAGTGTTGTTTGTGATCGGTCTGAGAAAATGGTAGTCTCTGATCGGGCCGACTCCATCCGGGAACTCATCTCTTCTGACGGCAGGCGCCATGCTTTTCATCGATATCATTCTTCCGGTTTTCCTTATCGTGGCAGCCGGCTATTTCTTCGAAAAAAAGTCCCGACCCGACTTTCGGCCTCTGACCGATATTTCGCTCTATATCTTTTCCCCGGCGCTGGTTCTTTCGGCTCTCGTCAAGCAGGATATCAGTCTGTCCCTCACCGGAGACATCCTGCTCTTCATGATTCTCTATACGGCCGGCATGGCTCTTTTCTCTTTTCTCGCGGCCCGTGCAATGTCGTTCGGCCCGGAGCAGAAACGCGCCCTCTCGCTGACCACCGTCTTCATGAATGTGGGCAACTTCGGCTTGCCCCTGTCCTGGTTCGCTTTCGGGGAGGCGGGACTCAACATTTCCATCATGACCTTCGTTCTTTTCAACATCCCCCTGGGATCTCTCGCCATCATCATCGCCCAGGGCAAGGGAACTGCTCTTAAGTCGGCCCTGGCCAACATGGCAAAAATCCCGATTTTCCATGCCGTTCTTGTGGCTCTGGCGATCAAGGGGCTCGGCATCGAATTGCCCCTGGTCCTGTTGCGTCCCCTGGAACTGCTCGGCCAGGCAGCGATTCCCGTCATGCTCGTTCTGCTCGGCATGCAGCTGGCTAAAACGAAGCTGCAGGGGAGCATGGCCTTTCTTTCACTGTCGACGGTTTTGCGTCTTCTGATCGCGCCTGCTCTGGGCTGGGCCCTGACCACCGCCCTGGGGATGAAAGGCCTCGTGCAGGCGGTTGTTATTCTGCAGACGAGCACTCCGTCAGCTGTTCTGCCTCTGCTCTATTCCCTGCGATTCGAGACTCGCCCCGATCTTGTTGCCGGTGCCATTCTGGTGACGACGGCCGCAAGCGCCGTCACACTCACCGTTCTGCTATACCTTCTCCAGGCTTAGTGTCCATCCGGACCAGTCTAGAACAAGGTCCCGACGACGGTTCCCAGTGCTGAAATCGGGCCGGAATCGCTGAGTCCTTCCGCAGCTTTCTCGACCTTGTTGAGCGTCGTTCGGGCATCCCGGTACAGGCTGTCGTCATTGACGATCTTTCCGAGAGACCCGTCGCCCCGGTCGATTTTTTCGGCGATGCTGCGGGCACTGGTCATGAAACCCTCGACCTCGAGATAAAGGGAATCATCGTTGACCAGCTTGCCGAGGGTTCCATCGCCCCGATTGGCTTTGGCTGTAATATCGCGGATACCTCCAAGTGCGTCGGCGGCGTCTTCATACAGGCTTTCGTCTTTGAAGAGTCTGCCGACGGTGCCTTCCCCGGACCTGACGTCGTCGGAAATGGACCGCAGGTTGCTCATGGTTACAGCAGCATCCTCGTACAGGGCGTCGTCGGAAAAAAGCTTTCCGAGCGTCCCCTCGCCTTTCTCCAGCCTTCCTGCGAGACGCGAAAGGCTTGAGGTCGCCTGCTGCAGGTCCTCATAAAGCCTCGGATCGTTCACGAGTTTGCCGAGGACCCCTTCACCCTTATCGATTTTGCGCGAAACGCTTTCGAAGTTTCCAACGATACTCTCGATATTCTCCTTGTTCGCTTCGACCACATCGCCGAGCCCGCCGAGAACCCTCTCCTGGTTGCTGTTGAAACTGTCGATCACCTCATCGATGCTGGCGACCTCCCTTGTCTTGACATCGGACCCAGGTGGAATCGGATCGCTCCCCGGATCCCCGAAGTTGAGGCCGAGAAACAGACCGCCGAGCAGGTTGGTCCGACTGACCACGGCAACGGTGTCTTTTGTGATCTGCCCTTCTCTGTTGACATAAAAATCGACTCGGACCTTGTTGTCCTGCAGGGTGATATCGGTGACCTTGCCGACCTGAACCCCGGCCATTCGGACTGGATCCCCCTCGTTGATCCCGAGAACCGATTCGAAATATGCCTGGTAACGGTACTTGTCTTCAAAAGGTTGCCAGTCCTCGACCAGCTCGATCAGCCCACCGAGTGCAATCAAGGTCAGAAGGAAGAAAATTCCCACCTTCTTCTCTACAGACATGGCCATGATATTATTCTCCCTTGGTGATCCCTTTGGTCGTCGTAAAAATGAAATTCTTTACAATCTGGTTGTCGCTTTTCTTGATTTCTTCGGGGGTCCCTACCTCGACGATAGTGCCCTGGTGGATCATGGCCACCCGGTCTGCGAGGTAAAGAGCGAAATTCAGGTCATGGCTGACAATAACTGTCGTCAGATTCACTTCCGTTTTCAGGTTGTTGATGACCTTGGCAAGTTCGTCGGCAGTGACCGGGTCCAGCTCCGCTGTGGGCTCGTCGTAGAGGATCAGGTCCGGATTCATGGCCAGAGATCTTGCAATGGCGACTCGCTTTTTCATGCCGCCAGACAGTTCAGAAGTTTTCATATCTTCTGTTCCCGCCAGACCGACCAGCCGGAGCTTTTCACGGATGATTCGCCGGATCCGGGGTTCGGGGAAAACCCTTTTCTCCCGCAGCCATAAGCCCACATTCTCTCCGACACTCATCGAATTGAACAGAGCCGACGTCTGGAAAACCATGCTGTAGCGGTAATGACGCTGGTCGCTTTTGTTGCCTTTTCCGGCTTTCTTTTCCTTCTCGGCAAAGATATCTTCGCCATCGATGTAGATTTTACCGTGATCCGGTTCGAGAAGCTTGACGATGTGCTTGAGCAGAACGCTCTTGCCTGTTCCGGAGGGACCGATGATGCAGAAGGTTTCTCCAGGTTCGATTTCGAGATTGATGTCCTTGAGGACTTCCGTGTCTCCGAACGATTTTCGCAGATTCTCGATTCGAACGCCCACGCCATGTGGATCATCGTACTGGCGCCCCAAATCGTTGCGGTGGAGAAGGTATTTTTTAAACTTGTCCCATATGCGTCGAAAAAAGCCCATGGATTCTCCACTCTCACAGTCGCTCATCTTCATTCCTACATCATCAGGCGGGTGATGAAATAATCTGCGACCATGATCAATACAAAGGCCATAACAACCGACCGTGTGGTCGCCTGGCCGATTCCTTCGGCTCCGCCCGTTGTTTTGAACCCGACGTAGCATCCGACATGCGCAATGATTGCGCCGAAGACGGTCGACTTAACCAGCCCCCTGAAGACGTCGTAAACATCGAGAGTCTGGACCAGATTTTCGTAATAGACATTGACGGGTACATTGATTTGCGGGTTGACGCTGCTGACCATAGCACCGCCGGCCATCCCGACGAGGATTGAGAAGATAACCAGGGCCGGCACGGAAAATGTGCAGGCCAGCAATCTCGGCATGGCGAGATATCGCACAGGACTGATATCGAGCGTCTCCAGGGCATCAATCTCTTCGTAGACTTTCATGGCGCCGACTTCGGCGGCCATGGAGGAGCCGACCCGCCCCGCGACCAGCAGGCTGGTCATGACCGGTCCAAGCTCCTTGATCATCGAGAGTCCGACGATCGCCCCGATCGCTTCCTGGGTTCCATAGAGTGCTAGCTGGACGCCGGTCTGGAGGGCCAGGACCATACCCACGAAAAATGCCATCAGGATAGCAATCGGAAGGGTGTTGATCGCTATCTCGTTCATCTGTTTGAAAATGGAACGCAAATTCCATGGCGCCTCCTTGAAGTAAAATACTGTCTCCAGGAAAAGAAGAACCATCTCTCCAGCGGTCTGGGAAATGGAAAGAATTTTGCGTCCGATGGCTTCTAACATAAGTGTCTCAAGTCGAGATAAAAACGGCTGTTCGTTTCAAATCGAGAAAACCCGATTGCGCAAGCCGTTCGCACAACCGAATCTTTTTCAACCTGCACTTCCAGCTGCTTTATTGTCCCCAGGTTATTCCCCAGGGCAGGTAGAAAAAATTCAGGATTTTTTTGTCCTGATCGCTTCTGAACCGGACAAGCCCTTTGAAAATACTGACATCCTTGCCCTGGTCCTCTTCGTGAAAATAGGAGACAAAAGGAAAAAGTTCCCACGCCTGCTCCTGCTCGCGCTTTTCGCTCCAGTACAGATTCCAGAGCACCGAGGTTACGCTACTGCCCTGTTGATCCCATTTCTTCTGGTAAATGCGCCACAACGGTTCCCAGTTCCGCTTGATGGGATCGTTCTCGGGAAAAATGGGTTCGAGGATCGACAGGGTCCGGAAATGGGAAACGCCCTTGATCTTGTCGTACGTGAAAAGGGGCCAGAAACTGATGCGTCGCTTGCGTACGCCGACCTCTTCACTGCGCGTCTCCGTCAGATCGCTGTAGAGAAAAAACAGCACCCTGTGCAGCCGCCTCTGAAAAAGATCGGCTTCTGTGTCTTCAATCTTGTAAACCGGCCAGAGAAACCAGCGTTTCCGGCTTTCGCCGCGGGTTTCATCGGCGAAGAAGGGCAAAAAGCGCTGTCCGTGATACTCCGCGCCCACCGTCGTTCGGAGCAGCGGCCAGGGATAATCCCATTGACGGTAATCCTTCACCCGGTCATGTTTGTAATTAAAAAAGGGCCAGAGAACCGTCTTCCGAGTTTCCCGCAGTGATTCATGCTGCAGATAAAAAGGGAAGACGAAATCCTTATGGACCGGATTGTCGGTATCCAGCTCCAGATCATAGTTGAAATAGATCGGCCAGAGGATGAAAAGCTTTCGGTACACTCCGTCTTTTTGTGCGGTCCCGAACAGGGGCCAAACCTTGGTTCCGGACTCGTTTTTCCCCTCGATTCTGGCAAAAAACGGCCAGAGAATGTTGGTGGTTGCCGTTTCCCTTTTCAGGGTTTTGCCATACAGGGGAAACAAGGCGAAACGGATCTCGTCGTGCCAAAACCGGTCATACATTTTTCCGCCGAAGGGGAAGAAGGCGAAGTAGTTCCCTTTTTCCCTGTGGTCCCCGGCGAAGATAAAAGGGAAAAGGGTGAATTTCCTGGCACTGCCGCCCTCCCGTGTACCCAGGTCGTAGCGAAACAGCTGCAGCAGACTCAGCCGCGACTGCCCCGGTTCATTCTCCATGCGCACCAGCGGGTACAGGACTTCGCTGTAAGAGTGACTTGAATCAGCGGCGCTGGCCCTGTAATAAAAAGGGCGCAGACCAAATTCTTTCTCCCTGCCTTTTTTCTGCCAGGTCACCAGCGGACCGGCCAGGTTGAAGCTTTTGTAATCGACACCAGGTGCGGTCCGATAATCGAAAACAGGCCAGAAGGTGGTGACATTATCTTCACCGGCCCAGGCAAGGCCGGGTGCGAAAAGGCCGGCCATCAACAATGCAATGAATATCGTCCGAATCATAGCCCCGACATCGAATAAAAATCACTAAAGAAAACTTAACGCGGAGATATTAACAAGAAGAAAGGCGAAAATCCATGATTAAGGAAAATTTCTCCTGGTGACCGGGCACAGGTCATTGGTCATCCTGAGATTTATCCTTCTTGTCTCGTTCGGCAAGCCAGATACAGAAAAACGTAACGCCGCAAACAAGAAGGATAAAAAGGATATCGGCAAAACTCACATTGTTCATCCTCCCCCCGTTTCAAGGATGCGGTCCTTGCCCTGCAAGGCGTCCTCGTAGTGTGGATTCATTTCCAGGGCCCTGTCATAGGCCGCAAAAGCGCCTCCGATATCGCCGACTTTCTCCCGGCAGAGACCGAGGAGATAATGAAACTCGGGCATGGGAAACTCCTCCAGAAGGTGGCCTTGTTCTTCCAGTGTTTCCAGGATCTGAAGGGCTTGCGGGTAATCTTTGCCACCGCACAGGACAAGGGCCTGTCCCACTGCCTCCAGATCGTCCACCAGTGGATAGGCGGGAACCGAACCGGCCTCGATTCGATCGATTTTCTCCCTGATAATATCCTTGACATGCCCTTCATCAAGATTGTCATGGACTTGCTGCCAAAGTCTCGAACTTGCAGGGTAATCCCCAAGCCAGTAATTGATCTGCGCCAGGCAGTTGAGGGTTGCGGCATCGGGGACGGCGACCCTGACCGCCCGCTGAAAATATCCGAGGGCCTTGAGAAAATCGTTTCGGACATTATTCAGTTGCGAAAACGACAATCCGACCTCCATACAGGCCGTCCCCAACTGATGCAACAGTCCGGCATTGTCGGGATCCAGCAGCAGGAGGATCTTCATGTAGGAAATCTGTCTCCGGATATAGGGAGCATCGACCTCCTTGTAGTCGAGCATGACGATCTGGGATGCCAGATCGCTGAGATAATGGGGAAAGGCGTCCCGAAGAATAACCGCATATTGCTCGTTGAGCGCACAGTCCGGGAACTGTCGAAGATAATCGTAGATCCCCTGACCGAGCATGTCCTCGGTGGGGGGGGCTTCTCTCTCTTCGTCCCGCCCAACAGGCATTGGGATCCGAGGCAGCGGAATCTCTCTCTGCTGCGGGCCGATCTTCACGGAACTGCCTTCCTCCGGCGTGTAAAATTCAAAATTGACCGGGTCAAGACACTCGATTTCTTGATGATTCATCATATCATTCACAGAAAAACCTCATCGCTGATTGGGGAAAAAGGTATTGACGCCGGCATCGACCCCGAGAGTCTTGTAGATGTGCACTCCGTCCCAGGGGTGTCCGAGGATGCCATCGTGGATCGCCCAGCTGCGCCCCTTGGTCGTCTTCTCCATGCCCCGACGGCGAAATGGAGACGAATCGTCGAGACGGCGATATAGATCACCGCCGGGTGCGAATCCCCGATCGATCTGCAGCATCAGCTGCTTTCCGGTGATGTAGTCGAACCCGTAACCTTCGTAGCGCACGGCATTGCAGTACGACAGCGGTTCGGCAGTGATGGTCTCGAGGCCCAATCGGGCGGCAAAAGACTCCAGGCGGCTGTAAAATTGAGAAAACATCTTCAAACCGCGCCGGACCTGATGAGGAGAGAGCCCGGCCTCCATGGCCCGGATCTCTTCGTCGATATTGCGGCGGACCGTTCCGAAATTGTTGTCCCGTCCCGCCGTATCGCGGTCGATATCGAAACGTTCCGATTCAGGGTCGTTGATAATACAGAAAGACAGCTCCAGTTGTCGATAGGGAGTATCGGCCAATTCGACAAAAAAAACGCAGTCCCTGTCATCCGGGTCGAGGCGAACGTCGATGCGAAGCAGTCCCAACCCCTCCGGCGCGATGAACTGGACTTTTTTCCGGCCGTCTTTGGCAAGAAACGAGGATTGGTCTATAGAGAACAGCTCAAGAAGCCCGGGAGGGATCAGGCATCCGTAAACGTGCTCTCTCTCCTCCCTGTCCAGAGCATTCACATCCTGAAGCGAGCACAGGGGCAGGCCGTCGCTGTCGACCAGTCTGGAATTGTCGAACCGCCTCATCATTTTTCTCCCGGACTCAAACCGTGAACGGGGAAGGCACGCTGCTCGATCAGCCTGATAGCCCTCTGCAGTTCCTCTTCGGCGCGGGCGAAGTCGTCGGGTTGCGCCAGGTGCGGACGATCGCGCAGACCACTTAAGGTTTCTCCGGCCTCTTCGGCAAGCCTGGCGAACGAGGGCGGCAACTGGTCCGGAACCTGCCGGCCTGTCATGATACCCCAGGCCGCAGTCCATGAGCGTGCGACGTTGAACTTATCGTACCCTCCGCCTCCCAGCGCCACCCAGGGAATTCCTGTCTCCAGGAACAGACGCACCGCCAGCTCGGTCGACGCTGTTGTGAACTCGAGCCGGGTCAAGGGATCGGTTCGCAAGCCGTCGACCCCGAGCTGGGTCACCAGAAGATCGGGCTTGAATCCGGACAGCAGCGGCATAACGATCCGTCGAAAGGCCTGCTCGAATATCAGATCGTCCGAATGCGGCTCGAAGGGTACATTGATGCTGTGACCATAGCCGTCGCCCCGTCCCAGTTCTCTGGTAAAACCGGTGTGGGGAAAAAAATCCCGTCCCGTTTCGTGCAGGGAGATGGTCAGGACCCGGTCGTCGTCGTAAAATGCCTTCTGCACGCCATCGCCGTGATGGGCATCGATGTCGACGTAGGCCACTCGCAGGCCTCTTTCCAGCGCAGACTTTATACCGACGACCGCATCGTTGAGATAGCTGAAGCCGGATGCGCGTGCGGCATGGGCATGGTGCATGCCTCCTGTCATGTTGAACGCCAGGCGAGCACCCTCCTCGAGGACCTGGCGAATGGCCTCCATCGTGGCGCCGCAGGTCAGTCGGGCCCAGTCATAGCATCCCTCGAAGACGGGATTTTCCACGTCTCCGAGACCGAAGCGAAAGTCGGCCCGGTGCGTATCGTCTTTACTGAATTCTCTCAAGGTGCGCAGGTAGGCAGGATCGTGAAACGTCTCCAGAAGCTCCTCGGACACGCATTCGCAGTCGACAAGGCGGATGTCGTTCCCCCTGAGAAGGCCCAGTTCTTCCATCAGCTGGAACGTCAGGCGATAACGGAGGATCTTGAATGGATGCTCGGTACCGAAATCCGGACTGGAACCGCTGAAAAGAGAGGGATAGACCAGGGCGTTTAAATTATTCATGGCAGCGCATACGATGGGACCTCAAAGGCAACGATGAGACATGTGATGAGGATTGTTGCACACTTGAAACAGGGTTGACTCCATGCTGTTCAGGCCGGCAAGACGTCTGTCATTTTACACCACCCTCGGCTTTCAAGAAAGACGGAATGAGGTGAAAAAAAAGGTGAAGCAAAAGCTCCACCTTTTTCAACCTCCCCTCGGGAAGGCCTGTAACCCTGAACAAGGAAAGCCCTTGCCGTATATTCAAGGCCTTTGGCCCCTGTAGACTGGCTGGGGTGGCAGGATTCGAACCTGCGCATGCGGGAGTCAGAGTCCCGTGCCTTACCACTTGGCGACACCCCAAAACGGAGAATTTGTTTAACAAAGATCCTCGCCCCGGTCAAGTAAAAAACGGGCGTGCGAAAAACAGGGGCCGAGGGGGCGGCGGAACATCACAGGGCCCTGATCTTTTCGGTCAGGGCCGGAACGAACTGCAGAAGATCGGCAACGACAAGGACATCGGCCACTTCCCCGATCGGGGCATCCTTGTCGGTATTGATGGCGACCACGAAATCCGATTTTTTCATGCCGGCCAGATGCTGAACAGCCCCGGAGACACCGCAGGCCATGTACAGCTTTGGTGAAACGGACTGGCCTGTGCTGCCCACCTGGCGGTTGTGCTCTACCCATTCGGCATCGACCACCGGCCTGCTGGCGGCGAACTCTCCGCCCATCACCTCCGCCAACCGGGCTATCATCTCTATATTGTCCTTCTTGCCGACACCTCGTCCGGCGCTGACGATGATCTCCTCCCGGGTCAGATCGACTCCACCCTTCTCCGCCGCCTCGAAGCCGGCGAACTCCAGGTCGGTGGCCGCCTCGACATCCACCTTCTCCAGACGAGGGGTCCCGGAGGGCTCCTCGGCCGGGTTGAAGGCACCGGCCTGGACAGTGACAACGGAAACCGGTGTCTTCGGTCTGACGCTGCGATGCAGTTTGGCATTGCAGGCCGGAACGATAAAGGTTCCGTCCCGATAATCCACCACTTCGGAAACCTGCGCCGCTTTAAGCGCCAGCGCAAGCCGGGGAGCCAGATCCCAGCCGTAGGAGGAATGGGAGAAAACGATCATGTCCGGTCGTTCCCTTTCGATCACGTCGATCAGAAGCTGCTTGTGGACGCCGGGGCTGAACTCACCGTAATTTGACGCCTCGGCGAGATAGAGGGTACCGTCGCAGGCGGGCAGATCGTCTTCACTGCCCACCAGGAACACCGCCGATTCGGCACCGATCTTTTCTGCGAAGGCAATCAGTTCATAAGTCGAATCGAGCAGTTTTCCTTCTCTGTATTCACCAACGAGTAATGTTTTCATGGCCGCCTCCTTAAAGTACTGCCGTTTTTTCCTTGAGAATCCCGATCAATTTGTCGGTCAGCTCCCCGACATCGCCTTCGAGAATGAGGCCGTCGCCTTTTTTCTCTGGAAAAGCCATTCCTGTATTCTCCAGGACCTCTTCGACCTTGAGCAACTCGCCGACCGCCACTGCCAGAATTTCCTTCTTCTTGGCCTTCATGATGTTGGGCAGCGTGGGGTAGCGCGGGGTATTGAGCCCCAGCTGGCAAGTCGCCAATGCCGGCAGACGGGTCTTGACCACCGCCTTGAGGCCGCCTTCGAGCTCGCGTCTGGCGGTGACGCTCCCGTCGTCGCAAGCAAAATCGACGACGGTGGTCACAACAGGCATGTCGAGCATCTCGCCCACCAGCACCCCGACCTGGGCCGAACCGCGATCCTGCGACTGCATTCCGGTCAGGATCAGGTCATAACCCTTGTCCCCGGCAAATTCAGCGATAATCGAGGCGATCTCGAAAGGATCCTTGTCGTAGCTGTGATCGTCGACGACATGGACGCCGCGATCGCACCCCATGGCGAGCGCCTTTTTCATCGTCTCCCTGACGCGATCCGGGCCGATGGAAAGAACGGTGGCCTCGGCTGAGCCAGGCTGCTGCTCCTTGAGCTGCACCGCCTGCTCCACGGCGTATTCGTCGTACTCGTTCATCCTCCAGGCAAGATCGCTCTGATCGTACCAGGTGCCTTCGGCGTTGACCTTGAACTTCGATTCCATGTCCGGAACCTGCTTGATGCAAACCAGAATTTTCATCATCCACCTCCAGTAATCGGATCGTCTCCTCTTTTTAAAAACAACCCCGGGAAATCTTATCTCAACGCAAAGTCGCAAAGGTTGAGAGCATGACGCAAGGAAAGGCAATAATCTCCCCTTTGCGTCTTTCCTGGAACTTGGTGTCTTTGCGTTAAGAGACCCTTTTTTGGTTATAGGTCCGTTTAAAAAAACCACCACGGAAGCCCGAGAGGCTGCAAAGGGGGAGAGAGATCTCTTTGCGTTTCGGTTTGGAGGCCCTGCGCAGGCCTCCGTGGTGGAGGCAAAAACGTTTCATCACAGTCGCTCGACAAGAATTTCTGCAATGTCCCGGGACGTCAGGCTGCCGTCGAGTTCGGCACCCTTGATCCCGTCCTCGAACATGGTCAGGCAGAAGGGACAGTTGGAGACAAGCGTCGGCGCGGACGTCTCTGCCGCCATTTGGACCCGCTTGACGTTGATGCGGCTGCCCAGCTTCTCCTCCGCCAGGATCCGTCCGCCGCCGGCGCTGCAGCAGAAGCTCTCCGACTCGCTCTTGTCCATCTCGGCGATGGTGCCGCCGGCCGCCTTGAGCAAAGTGCGCGGCGCTTTGTAAATATCGTTGTAGCGGCCCAGATAACAGGAATCGTGATAGGTGGCGCTGAAACCCTCCGACTTGAGCTTGAGCTGCCCATCCTCCAGCAGACGCTCCAGGAAAACCGCATAATGCTCCACATCGAGATCGAGGCCGAGATCGCGGTAGTCCCTGGCCAGGGTATTGAAGCAGTGCGGGCAGGATGTCACCACCTTCTTGACGCCGTAGCCCTTGATCAGTTCGATATTCTCGGCGGCGAGCATCTGATAGAGGTATTCGTTACCGAGTTTGCGCACCGGCTCTCCGCAGCACTTCTCCTCCTTGCCGAGGATACCGACCTTGACGCCGGCGGCGGCGCAGAGCCTGACGAAGGCGGAGGCCACGGCCTGGTTGCGTTTGTCGAAGGAGCCGTAGCATCCGACGAAGTAGAGGATGTCGACATCGGCGTCCTCGGCCAGCGTCGTCACCGGCAACCCTTCGGCCCAGTCGCCGCGCGAGGCGTAGCCCAGCCCCAGGGGGTTTCCATTGACTTCGAGCTGATCGACGGCGCTCATCACTTCTTCGCCGGGAAACTCCCCCTCCATCAATACCAGATTGCGGCGCATCTCGACGATCTTTCCGACATGTTCGATGTTGGCGGGACAGATATCCTCGCAGGCCCGGCAGGTGGTGCAGGACCACAGGGCGTCTCTCTCGCACGTTTCGATGAGATTCGCCCCGGGATCGCCGAAGGCGACATCGCCGATCTGGTTGACGATCTTCATCGGCGAGAGGGGCTTGTCCGTGGCATGGGCCGGGCAGCGGTCCTGGCAGCGCTTGCACTCGGTGCAGGCGTCGGCGTCGAAGATGTCCTTCCAGGTGAGTTCAGCGACCTGCGAAGCGCCGAAACTCTCTGCATCCTCGTCATCGAGGTCCGTGGTGACCAGCTTGCCCCTGGGGCCGCGGTCGGCGAACAGATAGTTGGCGCTGGTGGTGAAAATATGGCGGAACCGGGTGTAGGGGATGGCGACGATGAACCCGATCACGAGGGCGAAGTGTCCCCACCAGGTGGCTGTATGCACGCCGCGCAGGGCCGCTTCGTCCAATCCTGCAAGCCCCCTGGCGACAAGCAGGCCCACCGGCGACCAGGGCGCCAGGGGCGTACCCAGCTCGGTCACCGCCATGCGGGCTCCCTCGAGTAGGAAGCCGCTCAGGAGGATAGCGAAGAGCAGGCCGTGCATGATGGCGTCGTCGCGCGTGGTATCGAGCCCCTCGGGGCGCACAAAATAGCGGCGTACGAACAACCCGCCCAGCATGACGAGGGCCACCAGTCCGGCCAGATCGAGGGTGACCGAGAAGAGCTTGTAGAAAGTCCCCTTCAGGAATTTGACGCCGAAAAGCGGGTCGGTGAAATCGGCCTGCAAAACGATCAGGCAGGTTCCGATGAAAAGCAGGAAAAAGCCCCAGAAGAACAAACTGTGCAGACTGCCCGGCCCCTTGACCCGCAGCACCTTGACCTGTCCCAGGGCGTTGCCGAGAAGCCCCCGGAGACGCGCCCCGGGATCGTCGGTGCGATCCAGGGGCCGGCCCTGCCGGTAGACCTTGATGCGCTGCCAGAATCCCCGGACCAGCACCGCAACGGCGACAAAGGTCAGCAGGTACATGGGAATCAACGTCCCTGCCCCGCTGCCGATATTCCAGTAGATCTCTCGCGTAAACTCCATACTGCACCTCCCCTGCCCTTGAAGGGCTCAGGATATATTCATCGATATCAGTCCCGGGTCATGCCAGCGCCGATAACGAGACGCTGGATCTCGCTTGTCCCCTCGTAGATCTCGGTAATCTTGGCATCGCGCATCATCCGCTCCACCGGATACTCGCGGCTGTAGCCGTAGCCTCCGAAAATCTGAACGGCCTTGGTGGTCACCTGCATGGCGGTCTCCGAAGCGACCAGCTTGGCCATCGCCGATTCCCTGGAATAGGACAGCCCGGCGCTGGCCCGAAAGGCGGAATTGTAGACGAGGTGTCGAGCAGCCTCGATCTGCGTGGCCATATCCGCAAGCAAGAACTGAATTCCCTGAAAACCGGCTATAGGCGTTCCGAACTGCTTGCGCTCCCGGGCATAATCCAGAGCCGCCTCGCAGGCCCCGCGAGCGATGCCCAACGCCTGGGCGGCGATGCCGATGCGTCCGCCGTCGAGGGTTTTCATGGCGACCTTGAACCCTTCTCCCTCCCGGCCGAGCAGATTTGTCGCCGGGATGCGGCAGTTTTCGAAGACCAGTTCCATGGTCGGCGAGGAGCGGATGCCCATCTTGCGCTCCTTCTTTCCGAAGGCGAAACCGGGAGCGTCCTTCTCCACGATAAAGGCGCTGATGCCGTGGTGCTTCTCGGCGGTCTTGTCGGTGCGGGCCAGAACGATGTAAGTGTCGGCTTCCCCGCCGTTGGTGATGAAGATTTTGTTGCCGTTGAGAATCCATTCGTCACCGGCGCGCTCCGCCGTGGTGCGGGTGCCGCCGGCATCGGAGCCGGCCATCGGTTCGGTCAGCCCGAAGGCGCCCATCCTGCTCCCTTCGGCCAGGGGCACGAGGAAGGACCGCTTCTGCTCTTCGGTACCGAAAAGGTAGATCGGATTGGCTCCCAACGAAAGGTGCGCGGAGAGTGTGACGCCGGTGGACGCGCAGACCCTGGAGAGCTCCTCGACGGCTATGGCGTATCCGATGTAGTCGGCGCCAGCGCCGCCGTACTGCTCGGGGAACACGACACCGGTCAGGCCCAGCTCGGCCAGCTTGTCGAACATCAGCTCCCGGTCGAAACGTTCCTCTTCGTCGCGCTCCGCGGCGCCGGGGGCGAGTTCGGCTTCGGCAAAAGCGCGCACCGTCTCGCGAATCAGGCTCTGTTCTTCTGTCGGTTGGAAATTCATCTTCTCCTCCTCGGATTCCTTTATATCTCTATCTTACGTTAAGGTCAAGAATAAATATAACGGTATTTTATACTTTTTCTGGAAACCGGCAACCCCCTTTGGCCCGCATATTTCGGTTGACTCCCGGTTAGAAGAATGTTATTTTCCTTTAAATCTTACGTAAAGGGAATACTATGAAAGCCGACAAAGAAGATCTCGTGCAAATCGGCGAGCTGGCTCAGAAACTCGGCATCACCACGAGAACGATCCGATATTACGAGGAAATAGGCCTGATGGGTCACCCCGAGAGGCTCGAGGGCGGGACCCGCATGTACACCCGGGAAGATATTCTACGGCTGAAGTTCATCCTCAAGATGAAGAACCTCGGAATAACCCTCAGGGAGATGCAGGAACTGGCCGAAAACTACGACGAAAATTACGACGAGTACGAGAACTTCGACAGGATAACGCCCCGTCTTCTCGAAATTCTCGACCAGCATATTCACAAGGTCGATGAAAAAATCTCCGCCCTCTCGTCGCTGCGCAAGGACATCGTCGATTACCGGAGCCGCATCATCAACGTTCTCAAGGAGCAGGCCGCCAGAGGCTGAAAACCTTCTTTGTTTCTGATCTCGACTCGCCTTCACTCACGAGCTGATGCCAATCCGGCGTACGACAACAGCCCCGTTCTCAAAGGACGCCAGCCGATGCAAACGCCCCCGACTCATGACATCGAGATCGAAGTCCGCTTTTCCGATATTGACGCTTATGGTCACGTCAACAACGCAGTGTTCTTCACCTACCTGGAAACGGCCCGTACCCGGCTTTTTCTTGAAAAGTTCATCGAATTCGGCGATGACGGCCTGCTCTTCCTGGTCGCAAAGGCCGAATGCGAATACAGAAAACCGATCGATCTGGCGGATCGGGTCATCGTCTCGATGCATATCGCGCGCATCGGTAATTCGAGCTTCGATATCGCCTACCGCCTCCACGACAACAGCGGCACGACTTATGCCGAAGCGAACACGGTCATGGTCTGCTACGACCGAAAACAGAACCGGCCCGTATCCATGCCCGCCGAACTGAAAAGCGCAGTGTGCTGAAGCTTGCCGTCCAACATTCCCGCCAGCGCACTTCCGCCCTACAGCGATAGCATCCGGCGCACCTTCTTCTTCATGCCGCTGACCAGGTAGGGGGTAAGGCGCCGTTTCTCCTTGAGTATGCGTACGAAAAGCTCCTTGCGCGTCGCCGGAGGAACGGGCCTCTCTGCGCGCTCGACAAGAGAGAGGGCCTCGCTGTTGCACCCTGAGATGCACGCTCCGCACCCCAGGCAGACCGATTCATCGATCATAGCCCGCCCCCTTCCCTGCCCCTCAGACAACCCGATGGCCTCGACGTTGCACGCCTTGAGACAGAGGCCACAACCGCTGCAGCGGTCGGCATCAATGACGGCGACATAAGGCGTTTTGGCGATCCCGTCGATATAACCGGCCTGAACTCCGGCGAGCAGTTCGCAGCAACAGGAACAGCAGTTGCAGACAAAAGAGGGCTTGTGCCGGATATTGTCGGTCACGTGGGTGAGATTCTGATCCCTGGCCCGGTCGAGTACAGCCAGGAGCTCTTCTGTGCTCTTCTCTTCGGCAAAACCCCGGCGAACCATGAATTTCGCCGCCGTCCCCAGCGAGATGCAGATACCCTCCAGGGGAGCGTCCTTCCGGCAGGCCTCGCCGAGGTGCTCTTTCTTGTGCCGACAGTAGCACATGCCGACCGCCCCGAAGCCGGCCTGCCGGATGATTTCCCGGGCACTCTCGTAAGTGGTGACCTCAGAATTGACCGGGATATGGTCTTCGTAGACGAGCGAGCGGGTCAACTGGGTGTCGCTGCCGAAAAACTCGCCGGCCATCCCCTCGCGCGGGTTCTCGTACATGTATTCGCCCATCAGCCGTGCAATCTTCCCCAGCGGCAGGTCGGTGCGGTTCTTCATGAACGTAAATTCGAAAAATCCGATCAACCCCGGCATCAGCATGTAATAGGTTGTCCCGCTATAGGGCAGATCCATGACAAGGCCCTTGTCGGCCATCCGCTCAAGAACCGCAAGCAGTTCCGCTCCATCGATCCTGGTGCGTCTCGAGAGCTCCTCCAGCGTCGCCTCCTCGAGAGGGAAGCGCGAGGCGACATACGCCTCACGCTCGTCAAAGAGCAACGAAAGGATCTGACGCAGCTTGTCGCTGTCGACCAGCCCGACGGGATACTTGTTCAAACGATCGATCAGCGGAACGATGCTCTCTTTTGAGCCGATATGGTGTCCCATCTATCCTCCAGTTCGTACCCTTCAGAACAGTTCAAGGTGGGCTACGGGCGGTTGCGGCCGAGCATCCCCTTCTTGAGGCTTTCGTCCGCGGGGGATTCCCCGAGGTAGATCAACAGGATCGCCCGCGCAAGTTCACCGGACTGCAGCGAACCGAGTCTCTGACCATTATGGCGAACCGTCACGGTGCCGTCGGCCGCCAGCTCCAGATCGACAACATCCCCCTCGATAAAATCGTCCTCGAACCAGTCGAGAAAAGCCCGAACCTCGTCCGTATCCGTCATTTGCGGTGAATTGTTGGCAAACCCCTCCGCGAAGGCATCGACGATCTTGTGCCGCTCAACCTCCGAATAGAGGAAATTCATGCGGATCAATTTGGCTCCGTCTTCCAGGACCTCTTCAACGGTGCTCACCGGAGCGTTCGTATAGAGAGAGCCGATATAGATCTTGAAGAAGAATTTAGTGCGGATGCCGTACCCGTTGAGCTGGAGCGTTTCACCGCCGACTTCCACGGCGGGCGCCAGATCGGTGCCGGCGACTTCGATCGCCTGGGCGCCGTTGACACTCAGAAGGACAAAAGCGAAAACAAAGATCATCTTTCTCATTGCATTACTCTCCTTGAACAGGGTGCGTAAAGCTGTTCTTTGCGCACAGCCAGTCACGATAAGAACCTTGAAGAAAGGGCCTGCTCATCCAAGCCCCCGGCCTGCTTCAAAGCCCTGGTGGATGGCATCGAAAGCCATCGCCGGTTGATGGGCATCGCCGACCACACGGCAAGGGATGCCGAGATGCGCCAGAGGTTTCTGCAGGGGGTTGTGGGCTCTGGTGCCAACGGCCAGCACGACCGTGTCGGCCTCCAGATCCTCAATCCGACCTTCCCGCTCCAGCCTCAGCCCACCTTCGGTGATCTCAAGTACGTTGGCCTCCATGCGCGACCCGACATCGAAGCGCTTGACATCCTGCATCATTCCCCAGCGGGTCGATTTCCCGAAATTGCTCCCCAGCCTGTCGATCATCTCCACCAGCACCACCTCCTTGCTGCCGCGGGTCGCCATGCGGAGAAGGTCCTCAAGAGGTTCCGCATGATGAACGAGGAGAAACTTCAGCTCTTCGCCGGAAAGGGTCCCCGATTCCGCCAGCATGAGTGCGGTCTCTACACCCACGGCTCCGCCTCCGACCACGGCAACCTTGCGACCGGTCTCCACCTCGCCTGCGAGCACCTGCCAGGCCTGTACCACATGGGACAGGTCGACACCGGGGATCGAAGGCGTTGCCGACTCACCACCCGTCGCCAGGATCACCGAATCGGGCTTCTCGGCGGCCACGAAATCCTCCGTCACCTCGCTGTTGAGAACCACCCGAACCCGCTGCTTCTCCAGCTGGTGGCCCAGATCGTCGGCCAGCGCGGCAAACTCTTCGCGACCCGGGGGCGCCCCGGCCAGGAGCAGCTGGCCGCCGAGGCGCATGGATCGCTCATAGAGGGTGACCTCATGGCCAACCTCGGATGCAGCCAGCGCTGCACTCATGCCGGCAGCGCCGCCGCCGACCACCATCACCTTCTGTGCTCGACCAATCCTGGTTTGTGCCCGATCACGCTCATGTCCCGCGCGGGGGTTGCAGAGACATTCCACCGCCTTCATCTTAAAAAGATTGTCGAAACAGCCCTGGGCGCAGGCGACACAGTGAAGAATCTGCCCATCCGCGCCGATCTGCGCCTTGTTGGGCAGCTGCGGATCGGCGATCAGGGCCCGTCCCATGGCGACCGAATCGCACATGCCGTCTGCGATCAGGGCCCGGGCGGTCTGTGGATCGTTGATGCGGTGGCTGGCGATCACCGGCACGCTCACCTTTTCGCGGATCTGCCTCGACAGATAGGCGAAAGCGCCTCGGGGAACTTTGGTGACGATCTGGGGCACCTTCGCTTCGTGCCAGCCGACGTTGACACAAAGAGCGGCAGCGCCGGCCTCGACCAATGCAACGGAAAAACGCTGCAGATCCTCGCGACCGATACCTCCGGCCATGAAATCGTTTCCGTTGACACGGACGATGACCGGCATGTCCGGTCCGACCGTCTCCTTGACCGTGCGCACGATCTCGAGCCCGAAACGCATGCGGTTCTCCAGGGACCCACCGAAGGCGTCCTGGCGCTCGTTGGTCAGCGGTGAGAGGAATTCGCTGATCAGGTAGCCGGTGCCGGTCAACACCTCGACGGCATCGAAGCCGGCTTCGCGAACGCGACGGGCCGCCTGGGCAAAGCGGTCAATCATGGCCGGAATCTCGTCAAGCTCCAGAGCCCTTGGCGTCTCGCCGGTCAATCGCGAAGGCACAGCCGAAGGAGCCACGGGCTTCTTCCCGCCGAGAAAGAACGAATGGTTGTAGCGCCCTGCATGATTGATCTGCACAGCGCTTCGGGCGCCACCTGAACGGATCGCCTCCGCCAGGCGGGCCAGGCCGGGGACGAACTCGTCGCGATGAGCGCCGATGTTGCCCGGCATTCCCGAGAGCTCGTCGACGGTGGCGTAGCCGACGATGATCAGCCCTGCGCCGCCCAGTGCGCGCTCGGCATAAAAGTCGACCAGACGATCGGTCACCTCGAAATTGCGGCACATGTTCATGTGCATCGCCGGCATGGTGATGCGGTTCTTGATCTCCAGGGGACCGACGGTGATCGGTTCAAAAAGAAGGTCGCTCATAATATGTCTCCGTTCGGCCCCAAGGGACCGTCAGCCTTTGCAGTCCGTCAGTGCCTCGAAAGCGCCTGCAACTTCGTCGTAGAGGCCGAAGTGGTTCAGGGCCTCGCTCAGCCGCTCGGGGCTGTCGAGAAAATCGCGCATGAAAACGATCTCCGAGGCTTTCAGATAGACGTGGAACGGATCATCCATCTCGTCTCCAAAAAGCCGGTGAATAATAGCGCTGACGTCGTCCTCGTGCGCATAGGGCTTGAGTCGGCAGGCGCGCTCAAGAAGTTTGCCGACGTAGAAAAGGATCGACGATTCGAGGCTATCGACATCGCCGCGGTGACCGGGCAGGATGCGCCGGCCGCGCAGTGTGCTCATCCGGCACAGGCTCGCGCAGTAGGCATCGTAGTTGCTGAAGCGCCCGGAAAAGGTGTCGAGATCGAGGTCGAGCAGCGGCGCCTGGAAGATGCCGCGCAGCAGTATATCTCCGGTGACGGCCCAGTCCCCGCCGATGTAGGCGAGATCGCTCTGCGAATGGCCCGGGCAGCTCAGGAAGGACAACCCCAGCTTCTCCAGGGCGTCCGTCTCTTCAACGACGCTGTAGCGGCGGGGGAAGGTGGGGAAAATCCCTCTGCTCTCCACCGCCTGCCGGAACTGGTTGACTTGAACGGAATCGAAACCCATCTGTTGCAGCAGCGATTCGATACCCTCCAGGCGCCTGGGATGATGCTCCATCTTCAGGGCGTCCTTGCGCGGCAGATAGATTTCGGCCGTGGTCTGTTCGGCCAGGTAATCGGCAAGACCGTAGTGATCCACATGGCAATGGGTGATGAAGACGTGCCGAAGCCTCTCCAGATCGACCTGACTGCGAAGACTGGCCAGCGCCTCCGCCGTGGGAGGGCCGGTATCGAAGAGCACCAGTTCGCCTTCGACCTCGGTGGTGTAGATGTGGACATCGCCCACCATGTAGGGTGTGGGAATCGTGTGCTGCTGCATCATCATTTGCCCGGAATGCGGGCGGCCCTCGGGCCGCCCGCCTCATGCGTTAAAAGAGGTACTTTTCCTCGTCGATGGCGGCCTGTGCCAGGGTGCGCTTGGCCTGCAGCAGCCCGGAGGCGTCGTACTTGGCGAAGCGACGGATGCCGCTCAGGATCATGGTCAGGGTATCGCCCTCCTCGACGTAGAAGGCTCCTTTTTTCGCCGCCGTTCCGGCCGCCTCGGTGGCGTTGAAGGCGAAGACCTTGACGGCAGCCTCCAGCAGTTCCTTCCTGTGCTCGGTGGCGGAGGCGCAATTTTTCTCGGCGCGCAGCACGGCGCTCTCCAGCGCGAAGATCTGAATCGCCATGTCGGCGGCGGTCAGAAGGATCTCCTGCTCATCCTGGAGCTTCTCCATGTATTTCTGAACGCCCGCTCCGGAGAGGATCAGGAAGAGGGTCTTCAGGTTCTTCAGCAGAACCTTCTCCGCCGCGAAGGGAACACTGTCGTCGATCTCCTCGAATGAGGGGGTCATCAACTGCTCGAAGGCTTTCATCGACTCGCGCTGAAGCGGCAGCTCGCCCTTCATCGCCTTGCGCAGGATCATGCCCGGAATCAGCAGCCGGTTGACCTCGTTGGTCCCCTCGAAGATCCGGTTGATGCGCTCGTCGCGGTAGTAGCGCTCGGCCGGATACTCGCTGACGAAGCCGTAACCACCGTGGATCTGCACCACCTCGTCGACGGTCTTGGCCAGGACATCGCTGCAGAAAACCTTGGAAATTGCGCACTCGGGGGCATACTCCTCGATCGCCTTCTGATACTCCTCGTAATAGTTGTCGATCGACTTGTCGAGGGTTTCCAGCTTGTTGTCGATCAGACCGGCCAGACGGTAGACGAGAGACTCGGAGGCGTAGATGTCGGCCATCAGATCGGCGATCTTCTCCTGTATGGCCCCGAAGGAGCTGATCGCCCTGTTGAACTGCTTGCGCTCGTTGGCGTACTTGACTCCTTCGACCAGGGCCATCTTGGCCGCACCGGTCACTCCGGCGCCGAGTTTGAAACGGCCGACATTGAGAACGTTGAAGGCGATCTTGTGCCCCTTCCCGATCTCTCCCAGAAGATTCTCCACCGGCACCTTGCAGTTATCGAGGATAATCTGGGTGGTCGAAGATCCCTTGATCCCGAGCTTTTTCTCTTCCGCGCCGATCTGCAGCCCCTCGAAATCCTTCTCGATCAAAAAGGCGGTGAAGTGCTCCTTGTCGATCTTGGCGAAGACGGTAAAGAGTTCGGCAAATCCGCCGTTGGTGATGAACTGCTTGGTGCCGTTAAGGACGTAATGCGAACCGTCCTCCGAGAGGGTCGCCGTCGCCCGGGCGCCGAGGGCGTCGGAGCCCGAACCCGGCTCGGTCAGGCAGTAGGCCGCGGCCCATTCACCGGTGATGATCTTCTCCAGGTACTGTTCCTTCTGCGCGTCTGTGCCGTAGTAGACCAGGGGCAGCGTACCGATCCCCGAGTGGGCGGAATAGGCCACCGAGAAGGACCCCGCGGGCGCTATCTTCTCGGCGACCAGCATGCTGGTCGCCTTGTCCAGCTCCAGCCCGCCGTACTCCTCCGGCGCGTCGATCATGAGCAGGCCGAGTTCGCCGCACTTTTGCAATCCCTCGACCACCAGGTCGAAATTCTGATTTTCGATCTCCTCGAGATGAGGCAGAATCTCGTTTTCGACGAACTGCTCGGTCGTCTCGCCGATCTGGCGCTGCTCGTCGGTGAAATCCTCCGGCGTGAAGACATCCTCGCAGCCCACGTCCGCAATCAGATATTCGCCGCCTTTAAATAATTTTTTGTCCATTTTCATCCTCGCTTCTCCTGACGAACGGGGTCGGAACGGATCCCGTGCCCGCATTGCATTTTGGTAGGGGCGAATCTTGTATTCGCCCAGGGCGATCACAAGGATCGCCCTACATTTTTTCGAAAATCCCGGCGGCGCCCATGCCGCCACCGATGCACATGGAGACCATGCCGTAACGGGTCTCGCGACGGGTCATCTCGGAGAGGAGTGTCGCGGTCAGTTTTGCCCCGGTGCAGCCGAGGGGATGACCGAGTGCGATGGCGCCACCGTTGACGTTGACAATTTCAGGGTCGAGCCCCAGTTCCTTGACCACGGCCAGCGACTGGGCGGCAAAGGCCTCGTTGAGTTCTATAAGGCCGAGGTCGTCCTGCTTCAGGCCCGCCATCTTCAAGGCGGCGGGGACCGCCTCAACCGGACCGATGCCCATGATCTCCGGGGGGACGCCTTTGACGGCGAAGGCGACGAAACGTGCCAGGGGGTCTTTCCCCAGTTTCTGGAGGAAGTCTTCGGAGACGACCAGCACAGCAGCGGCTCCGTCGGTCATCTGGGAGGCGTTGCCAGCGGTCACCGACCCGTCGAGCTTGAAGGCCGGCTTGAGACGGGCCAGCCCCCCGGCGGTGGTGTCGGCCCGAACGCCATCGTCGATGTCGACCCGTTCGGCTTCCTTGACGATCTTGCCGCCGGAGATACTGGTTTTTTCGATCTCCACCGGAACGATCTCGTCGCTGAAACGTCCCGCCTCGATGGCGGCCGCCGCCTTGACATGACTGGCGGCGGCAAATTCGTCCTGGGCCTGCCGGTCGATGCCGTATTTGTCGGCGACCAGTTCGGCGGTGATCCCCATGGAGGCGAAGGACTCGGGCCATTCGGCCACAAGAGAGGGATTGGCGCTGTACTTGTTGCCCCCCATCGGCACAGCAGTCATCGACTCGGTGCCTCCGGCAATAATGCAGTCGGCGAAGCCGGACATGATGCGCTCGGCAGCCAGGGCGACGCTCTGCAGCCCGGAGGAGCAGAAGCGGTTGACCGTCTGGGCCGGCACCTGGTAGGGGATGCCGGCCCTCATCGCCGCCACGCGGGCGACGTTCATCCCCTGCTCGCCCTCGGGGAAGGCGCAGCCGAAAATCACGTCCTCGATTTGCCCGGCATCGATGCCGGTACGTTCGACCAGGCCCTGCAAGGCTGCCGCGGCCAGATCGTCGGGACGCATGTCCTTGAATTTTCCTTTTTTGGCCCGGCAGCCGGGCGTTCTGTATGCCGCCAGAATATATGCTGATTTCATCGATATCCTCCGTAATTCTTTGTAGGGGCGATCCTTGTGATCGCCCTGGGCGAATACAAGATTCGCCCCTACATGTCCGGTTCCGTTAATTGCGCAGCGGCTTGCCCGTCTTCAGCATGTGCTGAACACGCTCGGCAGTCTTCTTGTTGCCACAGAGCTTGAGGAAGCCTTCCCGCTCGAGCTGAAGCAGGTAGTCCTCGCTGATCGGTGTGCCGGCAGGCACATCGCCGCCGGTAATGACATCGGCGATGACACCGCCCATCTCCGCCTCGTACTCGGTGACGAAGCCGCCCTTCATCATGTTCCAGAGCTGGCTCTTGATGCTGGCTGCCACACCACGTCCCGGAGCCGGAATGTTCTCCTGCTTCTGCCCGGGTCGATAATTGACAGCCAGGGCCAGTGCCTTCTGCTTGGCATCGGCGATCAGCCGATCGGGGTCCATCGTAATGCTGTCCCCGTTGCGCATGTAGCCCATGCCCGACAGTTCGGCCGCTCCCATGGAGACCTTGCCCATGGCGAGCTGCTGAAAGTTCTTGAAGATAAACGGGGAGACATCGGTATCGAACTGACGCGCCAGTTCGACGGCCCGCAGGCACATCTCTTTTGTCCCGCCGCCGGCGGGGAGCAGACCGACGCCGATCTCAACCATGCCCATGTACGTCTCGGCGTAGGCATTGATGGCGTCAGCATGCAACGCATACTCGCAGCCGCCGCCCAGGGCCATATTGAAGGGCGCCGCGACCACCGGGACTTTGGCATATTTGATGGCCGTGGTCGCTTTCTGAAAACCGCGAACGGTCATGTCGATATCTTCGTAGGCCCCTTCGGCCAACGCCACGGCGAGCATCATCAGGTTGGCGCCGACGGAAAAGTTCGTCCCCTGGTTGCAGAGCACCAGAGCAACCCCTTCCTCCTCGGCTCGCTTGATCGCCTTCGGGGTCATGGCCAGGATATCGCCGCTGATGGCGTTCATCCTGGAATGGAACTCGAAGCCGAAAACGCCGTCGCCGAGATCGATCAGCGAGCAGTTGGCGTTCTTCTCGATCACGTTCCCGCTGCGCTTGAGGATATCCAGATGGATCTCCCCCTCCTTGACGGGGACCGGCTTGTAGGTCCCGGAGAGCAGATCGTAGAACTCCCTGCCGCCGTCGCTACTGAAGCGGTAGAAGGACTCAACCTGCTTCAGAGACTCCGGGACGGCCACGCCATCCGCTTCGGCCCGTTTGACGAAATCGGCAACGCCGATGGCGTCGAGCATCTCGAAGGGGCCGATCTCCCAGTTGAAGCCCCACTTCATGGCATTATCGACATTAACCACGTCGTCTGCGATCTCCGGGATGCGGTTGACGGTATAGATCAACGTGTCGCGCAGGCTCTTCCAGGCAAATTCCGCTCCCTTGTCGTTGCCGCCAACCACCATCTTGACACGCTGCGCCGGGTCGTCGACCTGCTTGACCGCCTGCACGGAAGTGAACTTCGGTTTCTCGGCCGGCTTGTACTCGCCACTGGTGTAATCGAAGTAGAGGATCCGGGTTCCATCTACGGATTTCTCTTTTTTGTAAAAACCCTTCTTTGTTTTGTTGCCGAGTTGCCCCTGCTCGACCATGCGGGACATGAAGTCGGGGACCTTGAAGACGTCGCGCTCCTCATCTTCGGGGAGCATCTCATAGGAGTTGTTGCCGACATGCGCCAGGGTATCGAGACCGACGAGGTCGGCGGTGCGGAATGCAGCGCTTTTGGGGCGAGCGGTTGCGGCACCGGCGATGCTGTCGACCTCCTCGACGGTCATCCCCATATCGACCATGTGCTCCAGCCCCTTGAAGATAGCGTAGACCCCGATGCGGTTGCCGATGAAGTTGGGGGTATCCTTGGCGTAGACAATCCCCTTGCCGAGGCGACGGCTGATGAAGTCGGCCATGCTGGAGACGACCGACGGATCGGTGTCGCGGCAGGGCACGATCTCCAGCAGACGCATGTAGCGCGGCGGGTTGAAAAAGTGCGTCACCAGAAAGTTTTTGCGCACCTCCGGCGGCAGGGAGTCGGCCATCTCATTGACCGACAGGCCGCTGGTGTTGGTGGAAAGGACCGCACCCGGAGCCATGTTCGGAACCACCTTCTCCAGCAACTTCTTCTTGATCGGCATGTGCTCGACGACCACCTCGATCACCCAGTCGCACGCCTTGAGCCGACCCATATCGTCATCAAAATTACCGGGGCGGATCTGGCTGGCATACTCCTTGAGATAAAGGGGAGCCGGTTTCATCTTCAGCAGACCGTCAAGCCCCTGGCGGGCGATGCGGTTGCGCACCTGCGGACTCTCCAGAGTCAGCCCCCTGGCCGCCTCCTCCTCGGTCAGCTCGCGTGGCACGATATCGAGAAGCTCGACATCCAGGCC
>JAWOCM010000049.1:0-4986 GCA_046483795.1 Desulfuromonadales bacterium
ATGGTGTTCCGGGACAGAGGCGATTTCCTGGAGGATCTCCTGGACGGGGCGGGTGCGGAACTGTTTTGTTTTGTACATGCCGCAGAAAGTGCAGTGGTTCTGGCTGCAACCGATGGTGATCTGGAAAATCAGGCTTCTTGCCTCGCTCGGCGGACGGAAGAGCGGTTCGTCGTAATCGAAATAGTAAAACACGTATTAATCCCTCTTTCTATCTGGTTTAGTCGCTGGCGTCCTTATTCCTGCAGGAGCTCGAATCGATCCCTGGCGGTGGATTCCCCGGTTTCTCGGAACATTTATTTCTCTACAGCTTTATCCACATCATCTGTCTTTCCGATCAAAATGAGGAGATCACTGTCTTTGATCATGTACGTTGGCGGCGGTGCCGGTATGAAACGGTCGGTCAGCACATCCTTGATGGCAATGACGGTTACCTCGAATTTTTTGCGGAGGTCCAATTCCACAAGGGTCTTGCCGATAAAACTTTTCGGCGGCTCGGATTCAGAAATGGCGTATTCTTCTGCCAGAGGAATGAACTCCAGGACATTGGGGGTGGACATGGTGTGTGCAATGCGTCTCGCCATATCCTTTTCGGGATAAATGACATCGGTGGCCCCGACGCGTTCCAGTATTCTGCCGTGATCCTCGCTGATCGCCTTGACGAAAATTCTCGGGACCTTCAATTCCTTGAGATAGAGAGTGATCAGAGTCGAAAGGTGGGAGCGATCCCCTGTTGAAACGACGACAGCATCCATTTCATGAATGCCCTGCGCCGCGAGGAATTCCTTGTTTGCCGCATCACCGAGGATTGCATAGGAAGAGACATCCTTGACGTCCTGGATTTTGTTTTTGTTGGAGTCGATTGCAATCACCTCATGCCCGTCCATGTAGAGCGTTTCGACCACATGGAAACCAAAGTTTCCCACACCGATGACGCAAAACTTTTTCTTCATCCGGATCGCCTCCTCGAATTATCCGATCATGATGTTTTCTTCTGCATAGCGCCCGGCGAAACGCCGAGTGCGTCCCGCGATGGCAAAGGCCATGGTCAGAAGGCCGACCCTGCCGACGAACATCAGCACCAGGATGATACCTTTTCCCGGCGCAGTCAACTTACCAGTTGCACCCAGGGACAGACCCACCGTGCCGAACGCGGAAAATGCTTCGAACATGTAGCTTAAAAAGGCCCTCATCTCTTCGTGGACAAAATCGGCTGACTGGACAATGAGCAAACCGAAGAGGGCAAATGCGATCAGGATGACGGCCAGAAGGACCAGAGCCAGCGCCTTGGTGATGACATCGTCGGGGATCGTCCTGCGGAAAAGACTGGTATGAGGATTGCCCTTGAGCCTGCTGTAAAAAATCGCAAAGAAAAGGGCCAGGCTCGTGGTTTTCACTCCTCCGCCAGCCGAACCCGGCGAAGCGCCTATGAACATCAAAAAGATCAGCAGGAACAAGGTCGGCACCGAAAAAAGATTGAGATCTATGGTATTGAAACCAGCCGTTCTTGCAGTGATGGACTGAAAAAGCGAGGTCCATAATCCTTCGGAGATCGTCATGCCGGCAAGAGCTTCTCCCGACTCAAGCCACCAGATCATCACCGCACCATAGACGATCAAACATCCCGTGGTCACCAATACGATCTTGGTGTGCAGGGACAGATTGCTTCTCCGTTTTTTCCCGACCTTGCTTTTCTCTCTGAATTGAAGCAATTCTCGGATCACCAGAAAACCGATCCCTCCGAGAACAATCAGGACCATGACGGTCATGTTGACCAGATTGTTGTCGCGAAACCCGACGAGGCTGTCGGGATACAGCGAAAAACCGGCATTGCAGAAAGCCGAGATGGAATGGAACAGGGCACTGTAAAGCCCCGGCCAGAATCCCAGCTCCGGGATAAAGGCGAAAGACAGAAGCACGGTCCCGGCCGCCTCTATCACCACCGTCATGATAACGATGTCTTTGATCAGCTCCCGCCAGGAACTGATCGGTGAAGGCATCAAGGTCTCACGGATAATCCACCGCCCCTGAGCGCTCAGCCCAACACGCAGGTAAATGAAAAGGTAGACGGAGAAGGTCATTATGCCCAGGCCGCCGATCTGGATCAGCAGAAGGACAACTCCTTGCCCGAACAGACTGAGCCTGGTGCCCGTATCGACAACAATCAGTCCGGTGACACATTGGGCCGAGGTTGCAGTGAAGAGGGCATCAAGAAAAGACAGAGGATCCCCGGTCGCCGCAAGGGGGGTCGACAGGAGGACCGCCCCGATCATAATGGCCGTGGCGTAATAGAACATCAGGGCTTGCGCGGGGGACAGTTTTCTCACTCTGGTCAGGAGCGCGGAATTTTTCATCGCTGGGAAGTTCGCCTTTCATTGAAAAAACCCGTACCCGGTGGAACGGGACCCTTTCCGCCCACCAAGAAGTCCCTATTCCTGTAAAAAAACCGTGAACACGACATGTCAACGCTGCTCGCCAGAATTCTCCAGCGCCCGGAGGTGCCTTTTCGCCTCCTCGACGATGGCACGATTGTCGGAGACGTCGATGGCCTGGAGGAAATACTGGGAGGCGGCGGGAACCGACCCCGACTGTTGGAGCACCGTCCGGCCCGCGCCGAGGCAGGCCCGGCCGAGAAGCGGATCGCCCGGCCGCTCGGAGATAAAGCGTCGAAACACCGACAGGGCATTGAGATAATCACTGCGCTCATACAGGAATTCGCCGATCTTCAGAACATCCTCGCTCGTCACCCGAAGGCGGGCTTCAGTCCCTTCCAGCCTGAGATAATCGGCAGCCGCTCGGGAGAGACTTCCCATGCGGACGTTGCGAACGATCCGTTCCGGCTCCTCGGGGAACGGGGCAGGCTGCGGTGTACCTTCCTCCTTTTCATGGCCCTGCACTTTCGCCCGCCTTTTTTGCTGCGGCAGCCGGTCTATCACATAGGCTCCGCCCAGACCGGCAATGAATCCGCCGATATGAGCGCCGTGCGCCACACCGCTGCCCGAGCCGCCCTGGACCAGAAAGGGCAGGACATTGTCGATGATCAGGTAGAATCCGAGCACCCAGCGCGCCGGCACCAGGAAGGTGTTCATGAGAAAAGGGAAGAGGAAGATGAACGTCTTGACCTGATTGCGGGGGAACCAGAAGAAATAAAACCCCAGAACCCCGGAAATCGCGCCGGAAGCCCCGATCAGGGGCACATTGGATCCCGGCATGAAAAGGGCGAAGAAGAGTGTCGCAGCCACGCCGGTCCCCAGGTAGGCGAGCAGATAACCGAGCCTGCCCAGGCGGTTTTCCACATTGTCCCCGAAAATCCACAGAAACAGCATGTTGCCGCCCAGGTGCATCCAGCCGCCGTGCAGGAACATGGAGCTGAACAGGGTGGAGACCGACGGGTCCGCCGCCCGGTAGCCGTGGCGGAAGGTAAAGAGATCGTACGCTGCAATCTGGTCGAGAATCGCCCGGGCCGATACGTTGCCGCGCACTCCCAGTGCTTGGAGATATTCATAGAGGACCGGATCGTTCAGGTCGGGCGCCTTGACCATCAGCGGCAGGGAGACGAAGATGAATACGGCCACATTGACGGCGATCAGTATGTAGGTCACATAGGGCGTCCCCCGGGGATTGGGGGTGTCGCCGATCGGCAGGAACATAGTTTATCCTCTGGTGATTCGGTCGATTCTCAGTTTATAGATCGAACTTCCGATTGCCAAATAAAAAAACCCGACGCGGATGGCGGCGGGTGCTGGAATTCACGTTGGAGAGGTCGGATTATTCGAGGACGCCGGCGGATGTGTACCGGACCAGAAATCCGTCGCTCCCTCCGGCATTTTCAACATTATCGAGATCGCCGTTGGTCGCCCCGGTGACGAAAACGGTTCCCCGCCCGCCGAGAAAAACTTTGAAGCCTGTTTCATCGGCCGAGGTACCGAGAAATTTCAGCCAGTTGCGGTCGCCGTCAGTGGTAAAACGGCCGGTGAATACATCCCCTCCACCTTGATAATTGTTGATCTCTCCAACCAGGTCTGCATTCGCCTCCCCGGTGACATATAGATTGCCGAAATCGTCTACCGCCACCCCGAATGCCTCGTCCTCCGCGGAAGAGGCGAGAACCTGGACCCACTGCACCCCTTCGACGGTTGACGGATCGATCTTCGCAAGAAATGCATCACTGGGACCCTGAACGTTGATTCCGTCGTTATCGATATCGGTTTCGGTGCGGCCGGCAATGTAGAGGTCGCCCCCTGAATCGATTGCCAGAGAATTTGCATAATCAACGCCTTCATTCCCTATCCGCCACTGGGTCGAGCGATTTCCGTCCGAGAGAGAATGTCGGGAGACGTAGGCATCGCCCTGAGAGTCGACGACCCCGGTCTTGCCGGCAATGTAGACGAAATCGTCGGTGACGGCCACGGCTGCAGCGTCCTCGGCGGTCGCATCGAGGCCGAACTGGTTGACCCACTTTCGCGAACCGGGCGAACCGTCGCTCGATTCTGCGTCCGAAAATCGGGCAAGGAAAGCATCCTCATCCCCCTGCGCACCGGTGCCGGCTAAAGTTCCGCTGGTCATTCCGGCCACGAAGACACCCCCGGATGAATCGACAGCCACGCCGCGGGCGCTGTCCGTCTGAGTCGTGCCGAAGCGGCGCATCCATTCGGTGGCACCATCGACAGGGTTGAGCCTGGCCACAAAAGCATCGAGTCCCCCCAGGGAATCGTCATCCGGCAGAGCGAGGCCAAAGTTACCATTGTTCGTGTCCCCGACGATGTAGAGCCCACCATTGCCTATGGCGATGCCCAGGCCCCGGTCGTCGCCGGCATCGCCGAACTGGATCCCCCACCGGAGAATTCCCCCAGCATCGTAGCTTGCGACGAAGATGTCCCGATTGCCCTGATTTGTTTCGAACAGATCGCTCGACGTACTGCCGATCAGATAGATGTTTCCAGCTGAATCAACTTCGCCGTCAGCGACAGAATCATTGGCTGGACCGCC
>JAWOCM010000064.1:0-53557 GCA_046483795.1 Desulfuromonadales bacterium
GGGTAGAAACTGATGGACCCACCCAGGTCCTCTGAATCGAGAAAGCCGTTGTCCCGGTAGCCGTCCGTATCCCGGAGGCTTCCGGAAAGTGAGAAGGCAAGAAGGTCGGTGCCGCCGTCCAGAGTCGCCCACTGGCGGTCGTCGTCATAACTGCCGAAATCAGTCCCGAGATGAACTTCGACTCCGGGACCCGGCGTGCGTGTGATGATATTGATGACCCCGCCGGAGACGTTGTCGCCGTAGAGGACGCTGCCGGTGCCACGAACGATTTCAATGCGCTCGATCTGCTCCAGGGGGATCTGCAGCCAGTCCGTTCCTGAGAGATCGACTGCGTTCACTCGTCGACCGTCGACAAGGACCAGCGTGTTTGACCCTGCGGTCTCTCCGAACCCCCGAAGATCAACTTTGGCGGTTTTGCCATTTCCGAGGAGATCGCTGACACGAATCCCTGCTTCGGCCTTGAGCAGGTCGGGGACCGTGCGGGCTCCGCTGCTACGGATGTCGTCAAGTTCGATGACAGTGACATGCGCTGGCGTCGTTTCGACGGATTGCTCGCTTCGTGCGGCGGTGACCACGACAGGGGAGAGAGTGTCCGTCACTTGCTCTTGCGCGAGCAGTGGCGAAGGAATAATCAGGAGCAGGGGGAGGATAAGAGATTTGATTCTGGAACGATGCTTCATGACAGGGCCTCCTGGGATGCCCCGGTTGGCTGATGGGATCCGGGGGCATTGCCATCGGCAGGAGGCCGAACTGAATACGGGTGCGGAGCCCACCCTCCCATACCCGGGAAGGTTGCAGTGGGTTGTCCGTCGGCAGGTCTCCTGGCTTGCGCATCTGCCTCCAAGCCGCCTTCCCGGTTCATGCGTGCAACCAGTGGCATTGTGGCTCTTCGTCCGCGCTCACAGTGGCGGGTCCGCGGAGGTTTTTCACCCCACTTCCCTTTTAAGCCCTTCAGGCACCGTCGAACTCGATGATTCGTGTTTCGGAATTTATATGCGAAGGCATGGTGATCTGTCAAGCAGGGAGGTCCCTTTTAGAGAGATCGTCGCCTTGTAGAATATCCCACACCCTCATCAGGACTATTCTTCACTCTTTTCCATCTATTTTTCTTTTTCTAGAAAAACAGTCAACAAAATCGGACCTCTTTCCACTCGGCACAACTTGTGAATAGAGGATAGACAAATGCCGAAAGGCTTTTGCTCACTGTTGCTGTCCTGAGCATGACGCCAAAAACTGCTCACTTTATTTTCAAGGAGTTGAATGCAATGAAGAGATTATTGATCCCGTTGATTGTTCTGGTGCTGGCTGTCGCTGTTTCATCCGTAGCTTATGTGGTCACGCGACCGACAAACCCGATGGCTCTGGCCGAGCTTTCAGTGGACAACCTGACCTGTGGTTCCTGCGTCGGCAACGTAGAGGACTCCCTTTCTCAATTGGATGGTGTTGGCCAGATCGATGTCAACGTGACCCTCGGCGAGGCCCGGATCGCATTCGATCCCGATCAGATCAGCGCCGAAATGATTGCCCGACGCATCAGCGCTTCGGATTATCCGGCGAGGGTGGAGCAGGTTCTCTCTGCCGAGGACTATGTCGCACAGCGTCGGGAGAATTCGCAAATGGCTGATCGATATGTGGGGCGTATCGGCGAAAAGTTGATTTCACGTGATGATTTTAGGGAGAAGGTCGAGTCCCGCAGTGCCCCATCCGATATGACCGGAACATGGAACAGTCTGGTGCAGCAACAACTTCTGCTTCAGGATGCAGTGCGAAACGGGATCGTGGTTCAGGAAGAGGAAGTGCAGGCTGAGATCGATGATCTGCGCAATCAACACGAAGGGTTCGACGCCTTTGTCTCCGAGCGCTACGGCAGCCTTGAGGCCTTTGCCGATTCGACCCGTCGAAACATGATCATCAATCGCAATATCGAACAGAATGTGGTTGCCGGCCGCACCGACCCGGTTGAAAAGCGCCAAAAACTCAATACCTGGTTCAGGCAATTGAAAGAAGAGACACCAGTTACCATCTTCGACAGCAAGCTCGAAGCAGCCCTTGCCGCCGGCCGAGGCGGATGCGGCGGAGGGTGCTGCGGATAGGCTGTTCAGGCTGCAGAACCGAATTTAAAAGGAGCAATGGGAAATGAGTGAGCGCCAGGATAAAAAAGAGCAATTTGAGAAGTCCGAAAAGAAGATCCCCCTCGTCTGGATCGTCGTTGCCCTGACGGTCGTGGCCGTGTCAGTCGGCCTCTGGTTGCCCCTGGGCGGAAGCGACAGCGCTTTTGCCAGGGTCGAAGCGAAAGAGGGAAAGGTCCGGATCCCCGTCAGTCAGGTCGATGACGGAAAAGCGCACTTTTTCACCTTTCGCGACGACGATGCCGATATCAATTTCTTCCTGGTCCAAAGCGGGGACGGCGTGATTCGCGCAGCATTCGATACCTGCGATGTCTGTTACAAGGAAAAGAAGGGCTATCGCCAGGAAGGGAATCTGATGATCTGCAACAACTGTGAACAGACCTTCCCCACCGACCGGATCAACGTCGTCAAGGGTGGGTGCAATCCTGCACCGTTGGTTCGGATGATCGGCTCCGACCACGTCCTGATTGCGGCGACCGATCTCAAGAAGGGCGCCTGGTACTTCCGGGGAGAGTAATGCCATGAATCTTTTTACCATAGCCTGGAACAATCTGCGCCGGCGCAAGGCGCGGCTCATTTTTCTCCTGATCGGTCTGCTGATCGGGGTCGGCACCGTGGTGACGCTGATGACGCTTACCGAATCGCTGACCATGGATGCGCAGCACAAAATGGAGAATTACGGAGCCAATATCGTCATCACGCCCCGCTCCGACGAACTGCCGCTGAATTATGGCGGCATGAACCTGGGGGGCGTGGCGGTCGGCGCCGAGGAGATTCGAGAGAAAGACCTGGAGGGGATCTCCACCATCCCCAATGTGAAAAATATTGCCGCAGTGGCGCCCAAGGTGCTCGGAGCCGTTGAGGTGAAAAACGAACGGGTGCTGCTCATGGGAGTGAATCCTGACCAGGAATTCAAGCTCAAGCGCTGGTGGCAGGTTTCCGGTCGTCCTCTCGAAACCGCTAACGAAGTGGTTCTCGGCAGCGCTGCCGCAGCTACACTGGACCTTGGCATGGGCGACAGTTTCCGGATCGAAGATCGGACATTCTCCGTGACAGGCATCCTTGAAGAGACGGGCAGCCAGGACGATGCCCTGCTGATTGCTGATCTAGGAACGGCCCAGGAACTGCTCGGCAAGCAGGGACGGCTGACTCTGGTCGAGGTCGCGGCTCTTTGCGCCGACTGCCCTGTCGAGGATATGGTGAGCCAGTTATCGGCTGTTCTTCCCAATGCCAAGGTCAGCGCTCTTCAGCAGGTGGTCAAGACACGAATGCACGCGCTGGAACAGTTCCGCGTTTTTTCTCTGGGAGTCGCCGGCGTGGTACTGGCGATCGGGGCCCTGATGGTGTTCGTCACCATGATGGGAGCCGTCAATGAACGCACTCGCGAGATCGGCATTTTCCGCGCTCTCGGCTTTCGGCGCGGCCATGTGGTGGCACTGGTTCAGATCGAGGCGGCAGGGGTCAGCCTCGTGGCGGGTTTCCTCGGGTTTGCCGGAGGTCTTGCTGCGAGCCGGGCCATTTTGCCTTTTCTCGCCGAGGAGCATGCCATGCTCATTTTCAATCCCCTGGTCGGTGCGGGAGCCGTCATCCTGGCAATTGTCGTCGGCTGCCTTGCCTCCTTCTATCCGGCCCTGCACGCCAGCCGGCTCGATCCGACCGAAGCGCTCCGAGCGCTTTGAAATCGTAATTTTGAATTTCAGATCATATGAGAATTCATAATTCATAACTCCAATTGGGTTTAAAAATGGCATTTATCGACATCAAAAATCTGACCAAACGCTACACGAGCGAAGCTGACTGTGTGGAGGCCTTGCGGAGTGTCTCGGCAACCGTCGAGGAAGGGGATTTCCTCGGCGTTATGGGACCTTCGGGCTCCGGCAAAAGTACGCTGCTGGCGATCCTCGGCGGTCTCTGTCACCCAACGGAGGGGACTGTTTCCGTCGACGGGATCGACATCTTCGCTCTGCCTGGCGAAAAACTGGCCGATTTCCGGCGGGAGTACCTCGGATTCATTTTCCAGTCGCACAACCTGGTGCCCTACCTGACAGCCCTCGAGAACGCCATGCTCCCCCTGGCGGTAAAGAAGATGGCCTCGGCCGAAAAGAAAGAGAGGGCGAATCGGGCCCTTGCACGCGTGGGGCTCGGTCATCGCTCCAGCCACCTGCCGAATCAGCTCTCAGGCGGAGAGCAGGAGAGGGTGGCCATTGCCCGGGCGATCGTCAACAGGCCTCCTCTTTTGCTGGCCGACGAACCGACCGGCAGCCTCGACACGGCCACCAGTGACGAGATCATGGCCCTGCTGCAAGAGATCAACGACGACGGGCAGACTGTGATCATGGTGACCCACAACCCGGAAAACTGCTGCTATTTCAACCGCACACTGCTGCTGCGCGACGGAGGGGTCGAAGCGATTCGCGAGAACTCCTCCGCCATCGGACAAGCTGTATAGGCACAGCTATGGTTCTGATCTATCTTCTCATACTGGCCTGGATATCCTACGCCATGCTGCGCGAACTCGAAGCGCGAAAGACGGTCCATCCTGGTCCGAGCGAGTATTGCCCTGAGTGCGCCTGCAGTATCGATGCGGACTGGATCGCCTGCCCGCATTGCCGATCTTTGCTGCATGATCACTGCGACGGCTGCGGCAAAACCCTCGGGACCTATCACCGGTTCTGCCCCTGGTGCGGAGAATCGTCGAAGGGGAAGGCACTATGACACATTTCCCACTGGTGGTGATTTCCGGTTTCACGATAGCTGCCGTGCTGGCGTATAATCTCTGGGCCTATTGTTGCGGTCTTTGTGCAGCGGAGAACTTTGTCAGACCGGGCCCGTTCGGTCTGCTGCTCACGGGTGTGACGGTTCTGGCCGGCATTGCGTTGCTGATTCTCAAGGCCTTTCGTATTCACGCCCTGCGTTGCAGCCGCTGTCGATGCGGTGCGCCGTCTGCATCCGAATGGTCCTTTTGTCCGCGCTGCGGGATTTCTCTGGAAGACCCCTCCGATACCACCCCCTCTGCTTGACATCCCCCCTCGATTTCTATAGTCTACGGACGGTTTTGAGACCACGCCGAAAGGACTTTTCCATGAGCGTGACCGCCATCATTCCGGCCCGCTACGCCTCGACCCGCTTCCCCGGAAAACCCCTTGCCGATATCCATGGCAAACCGATGATCCAGATGGTCTACGAGAGGGCGTCCCGCTCCGAACTTGTGGATCGCGTGATCGTCGCCACAGACGACGAACGCATCCGCAGCGCGGTCCAGGATTTCGGCGGGGAAGTCGTCATGACACAGGCCGGCCATTCGACCGGGACGGATCGGCTGGCCGAGGCTGCCCGGGATATTGAGGCCGATCTGATTGTCAATGTGCAGGGTGACGAACCGCTGATCGATCCGCGAATGATCGACGCGGCTGTTAAGCCGCTTCTGGACGACCCTAGCACCCAGATGGGAACGGTGATGTGTGCGATCGAATCGGTGGAGGAATATCTCAGCTCCAACGTGGTCAAGGTCGTCACCGATCTCGACGGATTTGCGCTGTACTTTTCCCGGGCTCCGATTCCGCATCCGCGCGATTATGCCGATGACATAGCGGCTCACTTTCATCGCATCGCAGCGTTCAAGCACATCGGCCTCTACGTCTACCGGAAGGAATTTCTGCTTTCCTATCCCGATCTGTCCCCGACCACTCTCGAGACACTCGAAAAACTCGAACAGCTGCGTGCCCTGGAGCACGGAGTGAAGATTCGTGTGGTCCGGACGGAACTGACCTCTTTCGGCGTCGACGTGCCGGATGACCTGGCCCGGGTCAAGGCGATTCTGGGCGGCTCCAAGTCCTGATTCTTCCGGGACAGTTTGTGGTTTCTTTTTGTTTGTTCTCTGTGTAATATCCAGATTTTAAGCTTGATTTATATTGAGGCCGAAAGGGTCTTTTCTGTTTGCAAAGGTGATAGTGAATGAAGACCAAGTTCATATTCGTAACCGGCGGTGTTGTTTCTTCTCTCGGCAAGGGGCTTGCAGCGGCGTCGATCGGCGCCCTTCTTGAGGCTCGCGGGCTGCGGGTGGCCATGCAGAAGATGGATCCCTACATCAACGTCGACCCCGGCACCATGAGTCCGTTTCAACACGGCGAAGTGTTCGTGACCGATGACGGCGCCGAAACCGACCTTGATCTCGGGCATTACGAGAGGTACACCGAGGCGAAGGTGACCCGCAAATCCAATTTCACCACCGGACAGGTCTATGATTCGGTCATTCGCAAGGAGCGTCAGGGCGACTACCTGGGCGGAACAGTGCAGGTGATCCCCCACATTACCAACGAAATCAAGAGCAAGATCATAGACAACGCCAAAAGTGCCGATGCGGATATCGCCATTGTTGAGGTCGGCGGTACGGTCGGCGATATCGAATCGCTGCCTTTTCTCGAGGCGATCCGCCAGTTCCGCACGGACCGGGGGCATGAGAACGTTCTGTATGTCCATCTGACCCTGGTCCCTTTTATCCCAACGGCCGGCGAACTCAAGACCAAACCGACCCAGCACAGCGCCAAGGAACTGCGGGAGATCGGCATCCAGCCCGACATCCTGCTGTGTCGCTGCGATCGGGAAATCCCCAGGGATATGAAGAACAAGATTGCTCTGTTCTGCAACGTCAGGGAAGAAGCGGTTATTACCGCCCGGGATGTCGGCTCGATTTACGAGGTTCCGATCGTCTACCACGAACAGGGTCTTGACGAGCGGATCATCGATTATCTCAATATCTGGACCAAGGCGCCGGACCTGAGCGGCTGGGAGCGAATCGTAAAGCGGGTCATTAACCCGGAATACGAAATAAACATCGCCATCGTCGGTAAGTACGTCGATATGACGGAGAGCTACAAATCTCTTGCAGAGGCTCTGATTCACGGTGGCATTGCAAACAACAGCCGGGTCAAACTGAGCTACCTCGATTCCGAATCCCTGGAGCGTCACGGTTGCAAAGGCGCTTTCGACGACGTCGACGGAATTCTTGTGCCCGGCGGGTTCGGCGAGCGGGGCAGCGAGGGCAAGATTGCCGCTATCCGTTATGCTCGAGAAAACGGCGTGCCGTTTTTCGGCATCTGCCTCGGACTGCAGATGGCCGTCGTGGAGTATGCCAGAAATGTCAGCCACATCGAGGATGCCCATTCCAGCGAATTCCGCGAGGAGGCGAAAAACCCCGTAATTCACATCATGGAACAGCAGAAGGCGGTGAAGGGCAAGGGCGGCACCATGCGCCTGGGGGCCTATCCATGCGAATTGCGTGATAATTCGCTCGCTCGCCGGATCTACGGTCAGAAAAATATCAGCGAACGCCATCGTCACCGTTTCGAATTCAACAACGCCTATCGAGACCAGCTTGAAAAAGACGGGCTGGTTCTCTCCGGGATATATCCCGAGGCGGACCTGGTGGAGATTATTGAACTTGGCGACCACCCCTGGTTCCTCGCCTGTCAGTTTCATCCCGAGTTCCGATCAGGACCGATGGTGCCGCATCCTCTTTTCGAATCCTTCGTCGGAGCTTGCCTCAAGCAGAAAGGCGACAAGACAAGTGACGCGTGAAGTCAACGTCGGTCAAACCGTTTTCGGCGGCAGCCGCCCCCTGGTTCTGATAGCCGGTCCCTGTGTTATCGAGGATGAAAAACGCACACTGCGCATTGCTGAATTCCTGAGGAGACTGACCGACGACTTCGGCATCGGTCTCGTTTTCAAAGCCTCCTACGACAAGGCCAACCGGACCTCCGTCGACTCCTATCGAGGGCCGGGCATCGAGGAGGGGCTGCGCATCCTCGGCAAAGTCAAAAATGAACTGGATCTTCCTGTGGTCTCCGATATCCACGATGTCAGCCAGGTTGCTCCGGCCGCTGAGGTGCTCGATATTCTTCAAATCCCCGCTTTCCTGAGTCGACAGACCGATCTTCTGGTTGCCGCCGGCCGCAGCGGGCGGACGGTGAATGTCAAAAAGGGGCAGTTCCTGGCCCCCTGGGACATGCAGAACGCCATCGGCAAGATCGAGTCGACTGGAAACAACGATATCCTTTTGACGGAGCGTGGAGTGTCTTTCGGATACAACAATCTTGTCGTCGATATGCGCTCGGTTGCCATCATGCGCGATATGGGCTGTCCCGTGATTTTCGATGCCACCCATGCGGTTCAGCTTCCCGGTGGCGCGGGAGGGGTTTCCGGTGGACAGCGCCAGTTCGTCGGCCCGCTTTCCAGGGCTGCAGCCGGAATCGGTATTGACGGGCTTTTCTGGGAGGTCCACGACGATCCGGACCAGGCTCTGTGCGATGGCCCCAACTCTCTTGCATTGAATAGTCTGTCCCGCCTTCTCGAAGACGTTCTGGCTATCGATGCCATTGCAAAAAAGACGGTTTGATTATGATGCTTGAAGATGCCAAAAAAGTTCTCAGGATAGAAGCACAGGCCGTGCTTGATCTGCTTGACCGGATCGACAGCGAGTTCGAGAAGGCCGCAGAGATGATTCTCGAGTGCCGGGGACGCCTTGTGATAACGGGAATCGGAAAATCAGGTCTGATCTGTCAGAAAATTGCAGCGACCATGGCCTCCACAGGTACTCCGACGCTTTTTCTGCATCCGGCAGAGGGGATTCACGGCGACCTCGGCATGCTGATGCGGGACGATGTCGTTCTGGCAGTTTCCAATTCCGGCGAAACCGAAGAGATCTGCCGCCTTCTTCCCGTAATCAAACGTATGGGCCTTCCTCTGATATCGATGAGCGGGAAGCCGGAAAGCACTCTGGCCAGAGCCGGCGACGTGTTCCTGGACATTTCTGTGCGGGAGGAAGCCTGCCCCCTCGGTCTGGCCCCGACCGCTTCGACGACAGCAACCCTGGCGATGGGTGATGCTCTCGCCGTTGCCCTTCTTTTGCGCCGCGGTTTTCGTGAAGAGGATTTCGCCCTCTTCCATCCCGGCGGAACCCTGGGCAAGAGATTGCTGCTGCGCGTCGAGGACATGATGCATTCCGGCGACGATATCCCCCGGGTACCGGAAAACACCAGACTGAAGGATGCACTCTACGAGATTTCGAGTAAAAAACTCGGTATAACCGGGGTGGTGAATGAGGATGGAGAGCTGATCGGCGTTTTCAGCGACGGCGATCTTCGCCGCGCACTTGAGCAGGGTGTTGATGTCCTCAGTCAACCGATCGGCGAGATCATGTCCCGGAATCCCAAGAGGATACTGCGATCAAACCTGGCGGCCAAGGCTCTGGCCGACATGGAAGAATTTTCAATCACGTCCCTTTTCGTCTTCGATTCGGAAGAGGAGAGGGCGCCGGTCGGAATTGTCCATCTTCACGACCTTCTCAAGGCAGGGGTCGTCTGATGAGGGAGACGCTCGATAAAATCCGTCTGCTGCTGCTCGATGTCGACGGAGTCATGACCGACGGCCGCATTGTGTACGACAACAACGGCGTGGAGAGCAAAGCCTTTGATGTCAAGGATGGGCATGGCCTGAAGCTGCTTCAACGCTCCGGTATCCGTGTGGGCATCATTACCGGACGACGTTCGCAGGTCGTCGAAAAGCGCGCAGAGGAGCTGCAGATCGATATTCTCTATCAAGGCGCGAAAGAAAAGATAATACCCTACCGGGAAATTCTCGATCAGCTGGGCCTTCAGTCCGACGAGATTGCTTATGTGGGAGACGATCTGGTCGATCTTCCGATTTTGACCGAGGTCGGATTTGCAGCGACTGTGGCAGACGCCTCAGAAGATGTGAAGCCGTTCGTTCACTACGTCTGCAGAAATCGTGGAGGACGGGGCGCAGTTCGAGAAATCTGTGACCTCCTGTTAAAGAAAACAGGACGGTGGGAATCTGTAACTAGTAGATATTTCAAATAAATTCCTTTATTCAAGTCTCGTGCCAAACGGGAGATTCGCCTTTACTCTCTGATGGGGCGATGATATACTCCGTAACCAATGGCGGCAAAAAACATCTTCCGAAATTCGATGGCACTGCTGATAGTGGCCGTTGCCGTGACCCTGGGGGTCTTAATGTTCCGGGGTTTCGATGCGACCCGGTCTGTTGAGGAATCTCCAGAGACAGAGGCGCTTCCGTCAAAGGGAGATGTGTCCCTCAAAAAGGTGCGTTACACGGAGACCAGCGAGGGAATCCGGAAATGGACACTGGTTGCCGACGGAGTCGAATACTGGCGCGACAGGGAAATATCGCGCCTGGAGAATATAGAGCTTACGTTCTACCGAGATGACAGTGAGAACGATCTCCTGCTGACCGCCCGCCAGGGGAGGTTCCATCTGGACAACCGCGAAGTCGAAGTCTGGGGAGATGTGGTACTGAAGACAGAAGACGGTATGACTTTCCGCTCGGAGCGGGCTTTCTACTCAGATCAGACAAGCCAGATCAGTTCTCAGGAGAAGGTGAATCTGACGTATGAGGGGATGGATGTCGACGCCGTCGGCATGCGCTACAACCTGGAGACTCGACGGCTTAACCTCCTTTCCGAGGTGGATGCGGAAATAATCACCTCCGAGTTTTCGGAGGATAAAGAATGAGGCGCATGCGTCTGTTTTTGACAATTCAGTTCTTTCTTCTGATCTTTTCAGCCCCCGTTGCAGCTCAGCAGTCGGACGAGACCGATGAGTCCGCCGATCGGGGTCCGATTCATGTGCGATCCGACCGGCTTGAGGCGGAACAGCAGATGAACAGAATCACCTTCTCCGGAGAGGTCGTTGCCGCCCAGGGCGATGTGACCATTTACGCTGACGAGATGGTTCTGTATTACCTGCCCGACAGTCGAGATATCGAGCAGATGGAATCCTTCGGAGATGTGCGTATCGTTCAGGGTGAGCGGGTTGCGACCGCCCAGAAGGCTGTATATCGAAGTGCCGAGGGGCGTATTGTCCTGACAGGTTCCCCCAAGGTTCATCGGGGGCAGAGCTTTATCGAAGGCGACGAGATTATCTTCTTTCTCGATGAGAAAAAGAGCCTGGTCAAGAGTGGAGACGGTCGGGTGAACGCCGTTTTCCACCCCGAGGGAGACGAGGAGTGAAAACGGTACTGGCCCGGGGATTGTGCAAATCGTATCAGAAGCGCCAGGTCGTCTCAGGTGTGGATCTTGATGTGTCCTCCGGCCAGGTGATCGGCCTTCTCGGCCCTAACGGTGCTGGCAAAACGACAACGTTCTACATGGTGGTCGGACTGGCCCGTCCGGACGCGGGGAAGGTCTACCTGGACGATCAGGACCTGACCGGCATGCCGATGTATCAGCGTGCCCGAAAGGGGATTTCCTATCTTCCCCAGGAAGCATCCGTTTTCAGGAAATTGACTGTCGAACAGAATCTGCTGGCCATCATGGAGAATCAGGATATCTCCTCCCGTGAACGCCAGGAGATAAAGGATCGGCTGCTCGAGGACTTTCGTATCACGCACATATCCAAGTCTCCCGGTTATGCACTTTCCGGAGGCGAGAGAAGGCGTGTCGAGATCGCACGGGCGCTGGTGATAGAACCATCGTTTATCTTGCTGGATGAACCTTTCGCCGGGATCGACCCGATTGCTGTTATCGACATACAGAATATCATTCTGGATCTGAAATCTCGCGGAATCGGCGTTCTCATCTCGGACCACAACGTCCGGGAAACGCTGGGAGTCTGCGATGCCGCTTATATCCTCAGCAGCGGAGAGGTGCTCGAATACGGCGACCCGCAGCAGATCGCTGACAGCCCGAGGGTCAGAGAGATTTACCTTGGCGAAAAGTTTGCGTTGTAATCGCAAGGCTCAGGAGCAACCTTCCGGCCTTTTATCTCGATAACCTTGTTGAACCGATGATTTGACTATGGCTTTAGAGATTCGTCAACAACTGAAGATGTCCCAGCAACTGGTCATGACTCCCCAGCTGCAGCAGGCGATCAAGCTGTTGCAGCTCTCGAGAATGGAACTGGTCGACCTTGTTCGCGAAGAGCTCGAAGAGAATCCCCTTCTAGAAGAAGGACCGGACGTTGTTGAAGAAAAAGAAGTCAAGCAGGAGAGCGGCACTGAGTCTGAAGATGCCGGGGAAACAGGCGAGAACCTGACGGAGGTCAAGGGAGAAGGCGAGGGCCTCTCAGACATTGACTGGAAAACCTACCTGGAAGGGTACAATCTGGGCGGAAGCGCCGGAGAGTCCTACGAGGATGATGACGACCGACCTTCCTTCGAGAACCTTCTGACCAAGAAGGGGACCCTCTCCGATCATGTTCTCTGGCAAATCGGCTTGTCCGGCCTCGAGGAACTCGATCGGGTTATCGCCGAGGAAATCGTCGGGAATCTCGACGAGAGCGGCTATCTGCAGAGTTCGGTCGGAGAGATTGCAGAAAGCACCGATGCCGACATCGAGAGGGTCGAAAAGGTTCTGTCCGTGGTGCAGAATTTCGATCCTCCCGGTATTGCATGCCGCGATCTGCAGGAATCCCTGCTCAAGCAGGTCGAACAGCTCGGTATGAAAGGTTCGGTGGTCGAAGCGGTCCTCCGTGACCACATTTCTCAACTGGAAAACCGCAACTACCCGGCTATTGCCAAAGCGCTCAATCTTCCTGTCGACGAGATCCTTTCTGCGGCGAAGATTATCTCTAATCTTGATCCCCGTCCAGGCCGTGCCTATAATCAGGAAGATGTTCAGTATATCTCCCCGGATATCTTCGTTTACAAGATTGCCGAGGATTATATCGTCGTTCTCAATGACGAAGGCCTTCCCAGCCTGCGCATCAATTCCTTTTATCGTCAGGCCTTGAACGGTGAGGCCGATATCGACGAGAAAGCGGGTGAATATATCCAGGAAAAGATGCGCGGAGCCGCCTGGCTTATCAAAAGCATTCACCAGCGCCAGCGCACCATCTACAGGGTGACCAAAAGTATCGTCAAGTTTCAGCGCGAGTTCTTTGAAAAAGGGATCGAGTATCTCAAGCCTCTTGTCTTACGGGACGTGGCCGAAGATATCGAAATGCACGAATCAACGATAAGCCGGGTCACAACCAACAAGTACGTCCAGACTCCCCAGGGCCTGTTCGAACTCAAGTACTTTTTCAACAGCGGCATCAGTACGGGCGGGGGTGATTCGATCGCCTCCGAGAGTGTCAAAAACCGGATCAAGGAAATTATCGCCAGCGAAAATCCGAAAAAGCCGTATTCAGACCAGAAAATCGTTGATATTCTGAAAGAGAAGAACATCAGCATCGCCCGGCGAACGGTGACTAAATACCGGGAGATGCTCGGTCTGGGATCGTCGACCCAACGGAAGCGGCTTTTTTAAAGATGCAGCAACTGCAGAAGGCGATATAATGAAAGGGAAAAAATGACTGTACAGGCCATATTCACTATCAGGAGGTAAAAAACTATGCAACTTGCTGTCAATTTCAAACATATGGAATCAAGTGATCCTTTGCGCGACTATATGGAAGCAAAACTGGATCGCGTCAAAAAATACATCGAGGAACCGGTTGATGTCCAGGCCACTCTATCGGTCGAAGGAAAGATACGGCATATCGCGACAGTGACCATGTATGCCAAGGGTGTGACCGTCAAGGCGACCGAAGAGATGAACGACATGTACGCCGCTATCGATCTGGTGGTCGACAAAATCGAACGTCAGCTCAAGCGCTACAAGGAAAAACTCAAAGATCACAAACCGGCTGCCGGAAGGGAGCGGGAAATCCAGAAAACGGTTGTGACGGCCGAAAGTCTCGACGAGGGGCTGGAAGAGCCGGTTATTATCCGCACGAAGTCCTTCTCGGCCAAGCCGATGTCCCCTGAAGAGGCCGTCATGCAGATGAATCTTCTTCACAAGGAGTTCATTGTCTACAACGACTCCCAGTCGAATGAAATCAATGTTGTATATCGACGCAAAGACGGCAACTATGGGCTGATTATACCGCAGCAAAGCAGTTAGCTGTTTCGGGAACTCTTTTTCGAGGGGTCGGGGGCTCTCCCTGCTCCTCGATTTTTAGCAGGGAAATAATCCTGCAAGCGGAAAATAGTTATGAAAATTGCTGAACTGCTGCACCCGGACGCGATCAATGATGATCTGCAGGCCACGGGGAAAAAAGAAGTCCTGGAAGAACTGACCGACAGCATCATGGCTGTGGAGGAAGGTCTGGACCGCTCAGAACTCATCCGGGTTCTACAGGAAAGAGAAAATCTGGGAAGTACCGGAATCGGTGATTCTGTGGCCATCCCCCACGGCAAGCTCAGAGAGATCGACCATTTGCTGTTGTCTTTTGGTCGCAGCCGAGGCGGGGTCGATTTTGATTCGATGGACGGCAAACCGGCGCATCTTTTTTTCCTGCTGATCGCTCCGGAAGAATCGGTGGGAATCCATCTGAAGACGCTGGCCCGCATCTCCAAACTCCTCAAGGATTCCAGGGTGCGCAACAAACTCATGGAAGCTTCTGACAGCGAGGAGATTTACCGCATTATCGTCGAAGAAGAGGAAAAGCTGTAACGGAATGACAGGACTCAGTGTCGAAGATCTCATTGCTGAAAAAGAGGCCGGTCTTGATCTGGAGCTTCTCGCCGGCAGTGACGGTCTGGGAAAATATATAACGGTTCCTCGTATCCAGAAGCCGGGTCTGGCTCTTGCCGGGTACCTGACCAACCTCCATCCCGACCGCATCCAGGTTCTGGGTTCGACTGAATTAAGTTATCTCGACCAGCTCTCGGCCGCCAGGGCGGCCCAAAACGTAAGGCAACTCTGCCGCCTCGATATCTGCTGTTTTATTATTACCAAAAACCAGCAGCCCCAGTCGCTTCTTGTTGAAGAAGCGGAAAAGGCCGGGATCCCGCTGCTGCGGACACATCATCAAAGTTCCATCTTTATATCCCTTGTCAGCAAGTTTCTCGAAGAGCGATTGCTTCCATCGATGACCGCACATGGTGTTCTGGTCGATGTGCTCGGCGTCGGTGTCTTTCTTATGGGAGAGAGCGGTGTCGGGAAAAGCGAATGTGCCCTCGATTTGATCCTCAGGGGACATCGTCTGGTGGCAGATGACGTCGTCAAGGTGCGAAAGAAGCTGCCAGCGGTTCTTTTCGGAGAGGGGACCGACCTTCTTCACTATCACATGGAAATTCGCGGACTCGGCATCATCAATATCAAGCATCTTTTCGGTGTGGCGGCTATCCGCGAGAGGAAAAAGATCGATCTCGCCATCGAGCTTTTTGAGTGTGACAAATCGACGGAAGTCGACCGGCTTGGACTCGAGGAACATACCTACGAATTGCTTGGAATCGACGTCCCTCTTTTGAGGATACCCGTTCTGGCCGGTCGGAACATGACGTCAATCGTCGAGGTGGCAGCCCGTAATCAACTGCTCAAGGAGATGGGATATCATAGCGCCCGTGAGTTCCAGGCCCTGCTCGAAAAACGGATGGCCGAGGCGGCCTACCTGCATTCGCATTCGATCATCGGAGACAACCTCGAATGAGTTGCAAACGCCTCATCATCATTACCGGTCTTTCGGGTTCGGGGAAGACCTCAGCGGCACGAGCCCTGGAGGACGAGGGTTTTTTCGTCGTCGACAACCTGCCTCTGGCACTCCTTCCTGATTTTCTGAATCTCGCCGATATTGAAAAAAATCGTACACGGGATATCGCACTCGTCATAGACGTCCGTGCTCGGGAATTTCTGGTCAACCTGGATTCATCGTTGAATGAGATTGCCGATTGCGGGTTCGGGCTGGAAATCTATTTTCTTGAAGCCACGGACGAATCCCTGATACGCCGTTATTCGGAAACGCGTAGACGCCACCCGCTTTCGGAGAAAATGAGCATCCCCGAGGCGATCATCGAGGAGCGACGAATGCTCGGCCTCTTGCGGGAGAAGGCGACGATGATTATCGATTCAACAGGTTTTTCTCCGCACCAGTTGAGGTCGAGGTTTCTGCAGATTGTTCAGGGCGAAAAGGGAACGGCTCCCCTTGTGGTGCGTTTACAGTCCTTCGGTTATCGGTATGGAGTTCCGATAGAGTCCGACCTGGTCATCGATGTCCGTTTTCTTCCCAATCCACATTTTGATCCGCAATTGCGGCCGCTGACAGGATTGAACCGCTCGGTCAGGGAATATATTCATGCGAGGCAAGCTTGCCCGGACTTCATGGGGCGGTTCGAGAATCTTCTCGATTTTCTCATCCCGCAATACAAACAAGAGGGCAAGAGCTATCTGACCCTCTCCATCGGCTGCACCGGTGGACGGCATCGAAGTGTTGCGATAGTGGAGGATCTGAGATCTTTTTTTTCTGAACAGAATGTGTCGCTGGATATTATACATCGAGATATCGACAAGAGTTGAGCGTCATGACTGGTCTTCTGATCGTTACACATGCCGATTTTGGAGAGGGCCTGCTCAATGCTGCAGAGTCCGTTCTCGGAGATCTCGACAGGGCGGAGTCGGTCTGCATCAGTCGCCAGGACAGTCTTGACACGATCAAGGAGCAGATAGCCGCGTCCCTGGACAGTCTGGAGGCTTTTCAGGGAGGTGCGATCATAATGACCGACATGTTCGGCGGGACGCCCTCCAATCTCAGTATGCATTATTTCGATCCGGGGCTGGTCGAAGTGCTGATGGGAGTCAACTTGCCGATGGTTCTGAAGTTTTTCAGTAAACGCCACACCATGTCTGTTGGCGACCTGGCAGGCTTGCTCAGGGAATACGGGCAGCGATCCATTTGTCTTGGGAGCGATTATCTCAAGAAATGACGGACAGAGTTTGCTGTTGACGAGATACGCAACAGGTGGGTATCCGGAGATTATTAAGGTTTGGTACGATGAGTATTGTATTGACCAGAATAGACAACCGTCTGATTCACGGCCAGGTCCTTGAGGCGTGGCTTCCCTATACGCATGCAGACTGCATCGTGGTGGCCAATGACGAAGTGGCCGGAACGGTCATGCAGAGGTTGATGATGGAAGCGGCCGTTCCCAGAGGAATCAAGGTCGTTATCGGGACAATCGAAGAAGTTGCCCGATTGATCACCGGCCATCGGCTCGATGGCTTCAGACTGCTTGTGCTGTTCGCCAATTCCAGGGATGCCTGCCGCGCTCACGAGGCCGGAGTCTCATTCAGAAAACTCAATCTGGGAAACATGCACGCCAGCAAGGACAAGGTCAAGCTCTCCTGCACCATCGCGATCGACCGACAGGATGTCGAATACTTGTCACGGCTCGAGGCGGAAGGGGTACGCATTGTCTCACAGTGTGTCCCCCAGGACTTTGAACAGAGCTGGCACAAACTGATACGTAACTGGCAGGATCCCTATGCTGAGTAGCTTCGTTCTGGCTAGCGCTGCGGCTTTCATCTGTGGTCTCGACAGAACAGCGGCCCTGCAGATCATGATTTCGCGACCCATCGTCGCGGCTCCTCTTACAGGTCTGCTGCTTGGCCAGCCGCTGGTCGGCCTGCAGGTCGGCGCTCTGATGGAGCTTCTGTGGCTGGGGCGCCTGCCGCTCGGTGCAGCTATCCCCCCGGATGACACGCAGGTGGCGATCGGGGCCAGTTTCCTGTCGATTGTCCTGGGTGAGTTGACCGGACTCGCTGGCCTTGAATTCACGATGCTTTCGACCCTGATTGCATTGCCACTGGGCAAGGCCGGTCAATATTTCGATCGTGCCGCACGGCACTGGAACGGCCGTGTTCAGCGGGATGCCGAAAAAGCCGTCGATGAAGGCGATGCGCAGAAGGCGGAACGGCAAAACTGGTGGGGCGTTTTCCACTTTGGAATTTCATCGCTGGGAACGTTTCTTTCCATCGTCCTGTTCGGTTCCCTTCTATTGTTCTATTTTGCCCCTATCATGCTCGAGCCGCTCGGGAAATCCGCTCACTGGATAAGGCTGCTTTTCCCTCTGATCGGTGTGGCCAATATTCTCGGAACCATCAATGTCAGTCGTGCACTGACCCTTTATGGGGCGTCTTTCACGATGACCCTTTTATTGATCTGGTTGCTTTGATATGACACGCCCAAGCCGAGACAATCTGCCCTGGCATGTTCTGGTTCACGTGCTTCTGCGAAGCTTCCTGATCCAGGCCAGCTGGAATTTCGAGCGCTTGCAGAATGTCGGGTTCATGTACGTTGTCGCCCCGGGCTTGAGGTTTCTATACCGGGAAGACGAATTGCTCAATGCTTATGCCCGGCATATGGAGTATTTCAATACGCACCCCTATCTCGCATCGACTGTGATCGGCACTGTTCTGAATCTCGAAACCAAACGGGCAAACGGAATGCCCGGGACGGTGGAGGTCGAAGAATTCAAAAAAATGGTGATGGCCCCCTATGCCGCCATGGGCGATGCCTTCTTCTGGGGAGGTTTGAGACCGCTTGCAGCGTGCACGGCGCTATTCTTTGCAGCGAAGGGCTCCCTGTGGGCCCCCCTGGTCTTCCTTGTTCTGTTTAATCTCGGCCACTTTTTTTACCGTTTTTACGGTATTTTCCACGCTTACAAGCTGGGTGTCGGCGCCTTGCAGGTCATACAGAGGCATCATCTTCCCGATCTGGCCTTGAAGGCCAAAGAGGCCACAGTTGTCATGCTCGGCGGCCTCTGTGCTTATCTGGCCACACTGGAGCTCAGGCACGAGGATATGACTCCGGTGTGGGGGTTTTTGATATTGCCCGTTGTTATCTTCCTCAGTTGGCTGGCCCGGAAAGGAATATCCGTTCTTCTTCTTGTCCTGGCGGCTTCTGTGGTCCTTCTGATGGCCGGAGAATTGCTCTGAAAGGGATAGTATGCAGAAACGTGACTTCACTATAGTAAATCGCCTCGGTCTGCATGCGCGCGCCGCGGCTCAACTGGTTCAGCGCGCAAGCGGTTTTCAATCCGAGGTATTCGTCGAAAAAGAAGGTGAAAAGGTCAATGCCAAAAGCATTATGGGTATTTTAATGCTGGCTGCCCCTCAAGGTTGTCTTATCACAGTGACGACTCAAGGGGAGGATGAGGACCAAGCAATGGAGGCTCTGGCTGAGCTGATCAACGATGGTTTTGGAGAAGACTAACATACCGTTCGACACCTACCTGGTAGGCATCGGCGTCTCCCCCGGTGTCGCCATAGGCGAGACATTTCTCGTCAACAGGGCACGAACCTCTGTTGTGGAGAGGTGCATCTACCCGCAGGAAGTTGAAACCGAGGTCGCCCGTTTCGAGGCGGCCGTAGAGCTTTCCCGCCAGCAGCTCGAAGATGTGCGCGAGCGCGTGACCAATGAGCAGATGCGGGAACATATCTACATTATCGACACGCATCTGCTGATCCTTCAGGATCAGATGCTCATCGATGACACGATTCAGATTATCCGAGATGAACTGTATGGCGCCGAAGGAGCACTGGCTCGTGTCCTGGAGAAATTCCGTGCTGTTTTCAACACCATCGAGGATGAATATCTTCGCGAACGCCGCAGTGATATCGACTCGGTGGGCGAACGCCTCCTGCGAAACCTGACCGGCGCGGACCACTACAATCTGAGCGATATAGATCGAAAAGTCGTGATCGTGGCCCATGATCTGTCTCCGGCTGATACGATGCAGATCGATAAGGAAAAGATTCACGGCTTCATGACCGATGTCGGAGGACGCACCTCCCACACAGCAATTCTGGCCCGTTCCATGGGCATACCGGCCATTCTCGGCCTGGAAACGATCAGTCAGATGGTCCCCGGAGGCGTGCCGGTCATTATCGACGGGACGGCCGGAACGGTCGTTCTCAATCCTTCCGAGGAGACCTTCAAGGAATATCTGACCAAAAAGCAGGCCTTCGAATATATTGAAAGGGAGCTGCTTTCCTATCGGGATCTTCCATGTGAAACCCTGGATGGCCGGCACATCGCTTTGCGTGGAAACGTGGAGTTGAGCAAGGACGTCGACGTGCTTCTCGAGCAGAGAGCCGAAGGGGTCGGGTTGTTTCGGACGGAATTTCTCTACATGAACCGGCAGAGTCCTCCTACCGAAGATGAGCAATTCGAGACCTACAGGCGGACCGTCGAGCGCGTTGCACCGCATCCGACTACGATTCGGACCCTCGACCTTGGCGGGGACAAGTTTATCAAGGAGATCGACCTGGCCGATGAGGCCAATCCCGCAATGGGCCTGAGGGCGGTCCGTTTTTCGATCAAGGAAGTGCGCCTTTTCAAGATTCAGCTTCGGGCCATTTTGCGTGCTTCAGTCTTCGGTCGCGCAAGGATCATGTTCCCCATGGTTTCCGGTCTCGCGGAACTGCGACAGTGCCGGGAACTTCTCGACGAGGCGAAATCGGAGTTGCGTGCGGAAGGGATCGGATTCAACCCCGATATCGAAGTCGGAGTGATGATCGAGACCCCTTCGGCAGCGGTCATTGCCGATCTGTTGGCCCGCGAGGTCGATTTTTTCTCCATCGGCACCAATGACCTTATCCAGTACGCGCTTGCCGTAGACCGGGGCAATGAACACGTTGCCTACCTCTACGAACCCCTGCATCCTGCAGTCTTGCGTTTGTTGAAAATGGTTTGCGATGCAGCTCGCGCTAACGGGATAGGGGTGAGTATCTGCGGAGAGATGGCGGCTGAACCGATTTATGGCATGATATTGATGGGGCTGGGTTTTACCGAGCTGTCCATGAATCCTCATTGTGTACTACGGGTAAAAAGAGTCCTTCGACAAATCACTTGCGCCGAAAGCGAAGCATTCCTCTCGGAAATCATGGCTATGACGACAGCTCTGGAAATTGTCTGTCGGCTTGAAGAAGAGATGGGTACGCGTTTTCCTGAACTCTTCGGGACAATGTCGATTTAGCGGGATATGTCATCTTCCGCCAGGTTGAAAAACATTCAGCGATTTTATTTAACCTTATTGTTAAGGGGGGACACTGAATCATGGCCATGACAGATTTTCTCTTTACGTCTGAATCAGTCTCCGAAGGACATCCCGATAAAATTGCCGATCAGGTTTCAGATAGCATTCTCGACGCCCTGATCGCAGAGGATCCGTATTCAAGGGTGGCTTGCGAAACGCTGGTCAATACGGGGCTGATCCTGGTGGCTGGCGAAATTACATCGGAAGCCCGTATCGATTACCCGGACGTCGTTCGGCAAACTGTCAAGGACATCGGGTACTGTCACTCCGATATGGGGTTTGATTATGAAACCTGCTCGGTTCTCACCAGCCTGGACCGGCAGTCAGCGGATATCTCTCAAGGGGTTTCCCGGGAAAAGGGCTTAACCAAGGACCAGGGTGCCGGCGACCAGGGCCTGATGTTCGGTTATGCCTGTAACGATACCCCTGAATTAATGCCCATGCCGATTATCTATGCTCATAAGCTCACCAGTCGCCTCGCATCGGTCCGCAAAAGCGGTTTGCTTCCGTTTCTGCGTCCCGACGGCAAATCCCAGGTCTCCGTTCAGTACATCAACAACAAACCGATCCGGGTCGAGGCTGTTGTCGTTTCAGCCCAGCATACCCCTGATGCGAGTTACGAGACGATCAAGGAGAGCATTATCGAGGAGGTGGTCAAGCAAGTCATTCCCGCCGACATGCTTGACGAGAAAACCAAATTTTATGTCAACCCGACCGGACGCTTCGTTATCGGCGGGCCGAAGGGTGACTGCGGCCTGACCGGGCGCAAGATCATTGTGGATACTTACGGGGGGCAGGGATCCCATGGCGGCGGTGCATTCTCGGGGAAGGATCCCTCGAAGGTCGACCGCAGCGCTTCGTACATGGCCCGTTACGTGGCCAAAAATATCGTTGCGGCAGGCCTGGCCGACCGGTGTGAAGTGCAACTCGCTTATGCCATCGGTGTGGCCGACCCCGTATCGGTCATGATCGACGCTTTCGGAACCGGGAAAATTCCTTCCACTGACATCGCCCGCATTGTCAGCGAAGAATTCGACCTGCGGCCGGGTCCCATGATTGAAGCCCTCGATCTCCTGCGACCTATTTACCGTAAAACTGCGACGTACGGCCACTTCGGGCGAAATCTTCCTGAATTCACCTGGGAGAACACCGACCGCGTCGATTCGCTGCGCCAAAGAGCCGGTATTTAGAGGGGCGCCACGGCGAACCGTAGCACGCAGAAGGGCGAACCGCACTGCTTTCGGACATTAACGCAAAGACGCCAAGAAAACTGAAAGACGCAAAGAGACGAGCGATTGGCTCTTTTTTGCCATTCCTTTGCGTCATGCTTTCAATCTTTGCGGCTTTGCGTTGAGACGAGCTGTTTTTGGGGTATAAATTCATTTTCTTTCTGGTGATGTTTCTCGACCCTGCTCATCAGTCCCGAAAACATCGGCGCAGATCGTCGTAGGCATCGATGCGACGGTCGCGCAGGAAAGGCCAGATCCGTCTGACCTGTTCGCTGCGATCAAGGTCGATTTCAGCCACAAGGACCTCTTCCACTTCGCTCGATCCACGGCCAAGGATTTCGCCCTGAGGACCGGCGACGAAACTGCTCCCCCAGAAAAGTGCATCATGACGGCCATCAGGGTCTTTTTCCAGGCCGACGCGATTGACGCTGAGTAACGGAAGACCATTGGCGATGGCATGTCCGCGTTGCACAGTTTCCCAGGCATCTCTCTGTCGCTGCTGTTCCTCAGCGGGGTCGTTAGGATCCCAGCCTATGGCGGTCGGGTAGATGAGCAGTTCAGCACCGGCCAGGGCCATCAGCCGTGCCGCTTCCGGGTACCACTGGTCCCAGCAAACGAGCAGGCCCAGTCGGCCGATCGAGGTGTCGATCGGCTCGAATCCGGTATCGCCGGGAGTGAAGTAGAATTTCTCGTGGTAGCCCGGATCGTCCGGGATGTGCATTTTACGGTACATGCCGGCGATCTGCCCATCGCTGTCGAGCACGACTGCGGTATTGTGGTACAGCCCTGGCGCCCGTTTTTCAAACAGTGAGATCACGAGAACGACCTTCAGCTCACCGGCGATTTCACCGAAAATCTCCGTCGAGGGTCCCGGGATCGTTTCGGCCTGATCGAAAAAGGCCGGATCTTCTGATTTGCAGAAATAGGGCCCGCTGTGCAGTTCCTGAAGAACGATCAGACGGGCGCCGAGTCTGGCGGCATCTCGGATTCCTGCAATGCTGCGTTCGATGTTTTTGTCCCGCTCGCTCCTGCAGTTTTGCTGAACGAGGCCGAGCTTTATCTGTCGCATGGTACAATCCCCTCTGGAAGTTGCATTGTCACGCAATGCAGAGAGCCGTGTTGGCGGATAAGCGCAAGACAATCAATCCCTATGATGTCACGATCGGGAAATGCCTGTTGAATCGCCCGCAGGGCCGCATCGTCCTTTTTGTCACGGTAGGTGGGAACAAGGACCGCTTTATTGATGATCAGGAAATTGGCGTAAGTTGCCGGCAGCCTGTGACCGTCCGAGGCAAAGCGGGCCTGTGGCCAGGGAAGGGGCACGAGCCGGTAGGGGATGCCCTGCTTGTTGCGAAAACCTTCAAGTTCTGCTTTCATTGCTTTCAGGGCAGGATAATGGGCATCGGCCGGATCGTCGCAACTGACATAGGCGATGGTGTCGTTCGAGCAGAAGCGGGCCAGAGTGTCGATGTGGGAGTCGGTATCGTCCCCTTCGAGAAAACCGTTTTCAAGCCAGAGGACCCGATCCACCCCGAGCTTGTCCTGTAATTCCCGTTCGATCTCCGACCTGTTCAGGTGCGGGTTGCGGTTGGGCTCGAGCAGGCACCTCGAGGTCGTGAGCAAAGTGCCGCGGCCATCGCTGTCGATGCTGCCGCCCTCCAGGACCATCCCCTCGACTTTCAGGGATGTCTCTCCGAAAGCCCCTTCTGCGTGCAACCTGCGGGTGACCCTGTTGTCGCGGTCGGCGGGGAATTTCAGGCCCCATCCGTTGAAACCGAAATCGAGAAGAATCAGGGTCTCTTCCTCGAAAACGGAGAGAGGTCCGAAATCGCGGCTCCACGTGTCGTTTGTCGGAACAGGATCGATGGTGATACGGACAGCATCGCAGCCGGCTTCCGTCAGGAGCCGGCCGATTTTCCCGGGCTCTGGTGCAACGATGTGGACTTTTTCGTAGCGGCTGATCGTTCTTGCGATCTCGATGAACACCGGTTCGACCTCATCGAGACACGGTGCCCAGTCGCTCTGCTCGTGAGGCCAGGCAAGAAGTACGGCATCCTGAGGTTCCCATTCTGCGGGAAGTCTGCGATTCATGAGCTTTCTCCGGAAGGGCTTGAGGGACCTGACGAAAATTCTAGAAGACCGGTGGTCCGATTGCAACGGAAAATGCCCTGTCGTCCGTTCCCGATATGATAGCATGAACCATAGTGAAAACTGCATTTACAGGTCAGATCATTCATGTCTTCTTCGCACCGGAAAACGTTGTCGATCATCATTCCAGTTCTCAATGAGGCCGAACATCTTCCCGCTCTGTTGAAGTGCCTCGGTGAGCAAGAGGGCGTGGACTTTGAAGTCATTGTCGTCGATGGCGCCTCTACCGACGGAACGCGCGAAAAAGTGCTTGAACTGTCTCCGAGTCTCCCTTTTTGGCTCCAGATCATCGAAGCCCCCAGGGGAAGGGCGAGACAGTTGAATGCCGGCGTTGATGCAGCTTGCGGGGAGTTCCTGTTGTTTATTCATGCCGACGTCCTGTTTGATGAAACGACGGCTCTGGCGGCATCCCTGGAATATTTCAGAAAAGTTGCGGGACAAACCTGTGAAGAACGGGTTGCTGGACATTTTCCCCTGCGATTCATGGGATTCCCACAGGTTAAACCCCTGTCCTATTTTTACTACGAAGCCAAAGCGGCCCTCGACCGCAGCGGATGTACCCACGGCGATCAGGGGTTTCTTCTCGAGCGCAGTTTCTGGCATGAAATCGGCCGCTTCGATGAGACCCTGCCGGTTCTCGAGGATACGTATTTTGCCGAAAAGGTTCGCCGCCAGGGCCGCTGGGTTTTGCTTCCCGCTCCAATCTGGACCTCGGCGCGCAGGTTCGAGGTCGAGGGCATGCGTCCGCGTCAGACGCTTAATGCCTTGATCATGAATTTTGCCGCCATAGGCTGGGACGATTTTTTCCGTGAAGCTTCCGAGGTCTATAAACGGCAGGATGCGGCCGAGCGATTGCGGCTGCTGCCTTTTCTGCAACTGATTCGCCGCCTCTCGGCGACCCTGTCACCGGGACGCCGACTGCGGTTGTGGTACCGCACAGGGCGCTATGTCCGGCCCCAGGCATGGCAGATCGCTTTTTTTTTCGATGTCTACCGGGCTTACAGATCGGGCCAATCTTCGACGCCAATCGATACAACCCTTCTGGATCGTTTCGCTCCTGTTTATGAAAAGACGACAGACAACATTCCGGGGCGTTTTGCTGTCACGATCCTTGTCTGGACATGGTTCCAGCTCACATTCCTCTGGTGCCTTTTCCGCGACACCGACTGAACAGCGAATCCCCTTTCGTGTGAAAAAATAAACGGAACTCGGCACCAGGGAGGAAGCGCGGCAAATTACCAGCGATATGCGTCGCAAGGAACTGGGAAACAAGACGATCAAGTCAGGGTCCATCGGCAGGGGATTCCTGTTCTTCCCGGCAGAAGCAGAGTCGGCAGAGCGGTTGCATCTGCAGATTAAAGATAGAGATACGGAAAGGATTCACACCCTCTTTTTTGATTTGTAGAGTGAGGCATTCAGGCCGTTTCTGGCAAATCAAACCGTTTCCCGAAAAGAATGTAACGGCTGGCGCAAGGCGGGCAGGGTCAGTAACGAACGACCAGAAGCATCCAGATTCCGATCAGCAGAAAAAGCAGATTGGCAGCCCATGCTGCCACAAAAGGTGGCAATACGCCCGAATAGCCGAAAGCCAGGATCGTCGCATCCAGAATGTAGAAGGCAATGCCGATAAAGAGGCTGAATCCCACCCCCATGGCGAGATTGCTGCGGCGACCGCGTTGCAGGGCGAAAGGGATTGCGAGAAGCGCCATGATGATATTGGTGAACGGACGCGCGAGGCGGACATGCATGTCGACCAGGTAACGGGTGGGGTCGTAGCCTTCGGACTGCAGCTTTTCGACGAAATTCCCCAACTCGCGAAAGTTCATCTCCTCCGTTTGCGGCTGGGCTATTTTCAGATCTTCAAGGGTTCGATCTAAAAGTCTGGCATCCTCAGGAAGTTTTTTGATCCCGGTGAGCTCTCCGGTTTCGGGATCGAACCTGCGCTCGCGCGCATTGGAAAAGCTCCATTGACCCTCTTCGAACAAGGCCCTGGGCACATCCACACGGGACATGAGGTGAAAATCGTCCGAGAAGGAAAAGATTGTCACTCCCTCGAGACGCCCCTTTTCGGGCGAGAAGTATCGGATATTGACAATGGAGTCATCATCCCGGAACCAGATCTTGTTACGCTTGAACAGTGTTTCTGAGCGCCCTCTGACCTCCACCTCGTAGATCTGATTAACCTCTTGCTGGGCTGCCGGCACTACCGTTTCGTTGATACCGACGACCAGCAAGGAGATGAAGACCGAAGCAAAGATGATCGGTGCGGCAACGCTCCACAAGCCGATGCCGCCTGAGCGCATGGCTGTCAGTTCCTGGCTGCGGGACAGACCGCCCAAAGTGAGAAAGCCACCGAGAAGCACGGCCAGGGGAACGATCTGTACAAAAACAATGGGTATGAAATTGGTGAAGTAAAGAGCGTACTGGGCAAGCGTGGCCTGGTGTTCGACGAAATTGTCGATTTTGTCGAAAAACTCCACCAGCATGTAGAGCCCGATGAAGGCACCGAGGGCCAGGAGAAAAATGCGGCGGAAATAGGCCAGTATGTAGCGTGTCAGGATCGTCATGACGAATGCCCCCGGTGAAACAGTCTCCGTATCTGCCGGGCGCGTGCAAATACCCATTCGAGAAGAATGGACGGTTTCTCCTGTGCAGCCTGGTGAAACTGATAAAGCCCTCCGATGAGGAAAACGACATTGGGAATCCACATGGAAATGGCTGGCGGGAGGAAACCTTCTTCACCCATCGTTTTGGCAGTGGCCAGGAGAAAATAATAAACCAGAGCGACGCAAAGGGAGATCGCGAATCCGCCCCCGCGTCCGGAGCGGCTCGACTGAATACTGAGGGGAACTCCGATCAGGGCGAAGACGAAAGGGGCAAACGGCAAAGCGAAACGCTGATGTTTCTCGACGGCGTAAGAATTGGCTTGCGACTCCGAGGATGCCTCGTCAATCGCCTTGTCCAGTTCGGCCAGAGTCATTTCCTTGTCTTTCTTGCGATAATCCTCTCCCTCTTCGCCGGCCTGCCCCCCCAGGTCGAGCAAGACGTCGTAAGAAGCGAATTGAATGATCTGGTAGCTTTTCTGTTCCTGATCGGCAACGCGACGGTGAATTGAACCCTCCTCGAGGCGCAGGGTCAGGGTCAGGGCCTGCCGATCCGGGATGAGGCGCCCGGACTCGGCCAGGACAATGGAAGACTTCCCCTCTTTCCTCTCATCGGAAATGAAAACGCCTTTCATGACACCGCTTTGTTCTTCGAGGTCATTTGTGTAAATGACCAAACCTTCGAATTCGTCGTTGAAAATCCGCGGCTGAATGCCGACATCGGCCCGGTTTTGGGCGATTTCGAAAACCTGATGTCGGAAGGCGAAATTTCCCCTGGGCTGGGCGTAGAGGGTGAGAACAGCTGTCAGGATGGCCACCAGAGTCGCCAGGACCATGACCGGCCGGAGTATGGCATAGAGGCTGATCCCGGAGGCTTTCATGGCAACGACTTCGCTGTCCCCGGAGAGCCGGCCGAGGCCCATGAGGATGCCGAGGAGAAAAGCCAGGGGAACCGTTATGACGAAAAACGAGGGCAGCAGGAATGCAAAAAGCTTGAATACATCGACAAACGGCACCCCCTTGTTGATCATCAGTTCAGCAAGGCGCAGCATCCGTCCCATGAGCAGGACAAAGGTGAAAACCGTCAATCCGAGTACGAAAGGAGTGACGATTTCCCCTCTGATATATCGATGTATTTTTCCTGAGAGCATAACCAGCGATATTATTACGATTGTCTGTCAATGTAAATAAAGAAGAAACCATTTTTCCCTTGCCACAAAGGGGTGTCCGTGGTATAGAATTTTGCTGTTCAAAAAACGCACGTTTCGGGACCGGGTCGAAGTGGTGACCGTCAAATCGGTTTTTCGACCGGGGATGACCGAAACGGAGGAAAAAACCAAGGAGATTAGTACTATGGCACAAATCACGATGAAGCAGTTGCTCGAAGCCGGTGTTCACTTCGGACACCAGACTCGTCGCTGGAATCCGAAAATGAAACCCTACATTTTCGGAGCCCGCAACGGCATTTACATTGTCGACCTGCAGAAGACCGTCCGCTACTTCAAGCAGTCCTACAACGTCATCAAGGGTACCGTTGCAGACGGCGGCAAGGTTCTTTTCGTCGGCACCAAAAAGCAGGCCCAGGAATCGATCAGTGAAGAAGCCGAACGTTGCAAGCAGTATTATGTCAATGACCGCTGGCTCGGAGGGATGCTGACCAATTTTTCCACCATCAAGGGAAGCATTGAACGCCTCAAAAAGATCGAGGCCATGGCTGAAGACGGAACCTATGACGCGTTGACCAAGAAAGAGGTTCTTCAACTCGAGCGCGAAAGAATCAAGCTCGAAAAAAGCCTGGGCGGCATCAAGTCGATGGGCAAGCTTCCCGATCTCATCTTCGTCATCGACCCCAAAAAAGAAACCATTGCCGTCAAGGAAGCCCGCAAACTGGGAATCCCCGTAGTCGCCATTGTCGACACCAATTGTGACCCTGACGATATCGATTACGTCATCCCTGGCAACGACGATGCGATCCGCGCTATCAGATTGTTCGCATCGCGTATGGCCGATGCCTGTCTGGAAGGTGCACAGGAAAGGGAGTCCCGCCTGCGCAGCGAGAAGGATGAAGCCGCTGCTGCAAGCGAAGGAGAAGATGTGGAAGCACCCGAAGAGGCTTCCGAGGCCGCTCCCGCCGCCGAGGAAACCCTTGAGAAATCAACCGAAAAGGCCTGATCCCTCTACTCTTGTTCGTAGTTCCCGGCGGTCCGTCTTGCGGACCGCCTTTTTTAGAAATAAGAGCGATACAACTCAATGAAGAAAACACTCCGGCCCTTGGTCCGGAGATGAGGAGGTTTGCTGTGAGCGTTACCGCATCCATGGTAAAAGAATTACGCGAAAAGACCGGCGCAGGAATGATGGATTGCAAGAAGGCTCTCACCGAGTCTGATGGAGATATGGCAAAGGCTGTCGATCTGCTTCGAAAAAAGGGTCTTTCGGCCGCTGCCAAGAAATCGGACCGCGCTATAGCCGAAGGGATGATCCTCTCGGCTGAAAACGACAACAAGGGCGTTCTGGTCGAAATCAATGCGGAAACCGATTTCGTTGCAAAGAATGACCAGTTCGTCGACTTTGCCAACAAGGTGGCCCAGGTGGCTCTGGAGAATCTTCCCGCCGACGTTGAAACCCTCAAGACGCTTCCCTTCCCCGGGACCGGGCGCAACATCTCTGACGAGCTGACCAACCTGATCGCCACCATCGGCGAGAACATGGACGTTCGGCGCTATGTCGGCATGGAGGTCGGTAGCGGCATCGTGGCCGCTTATATCCACGCCGGCGGCAAAATCGGATCGATGGTCCAATTGTCAACCGATAAAGGCGACAACGAAGAGCTCCAGGTGATGGCCCGTCAGCTCGCGATGCATGTGGCAGCGGCGTCTCCTCAATATCTCAAGCGAGAAGACGTGCCTGCCGATGTCGTCGAGCAGGAGAAGGAGATTATGCGCGCCAAGGCCCGGGAGTCCGGTAAGCCTGATCAAATTATCGAAAAAATAATCGAAGGCCAGATCAACAAGTTTTTCGGGGAAATCTGTCTGCTCGAACAGGCTTATGTCATCGATCCGGACCACAAGGTCGGCAAGATCGTGGAATCTCTGGCCAAGTCGATCGGTGCGGATGTCGAGTTGACCGGTTACAGCCGTCTAGAGCTGGGAGAAGGTGTTGAGAAAAAACAGGATGATTTCGCATCCGAGGTCGCTGATCTGGCAAAATAACATCCCGGAAAGGTCTTTATGAATCAGCAGACGCAGCCTAAATTTCAAAGAGTCCTTCTCAAGCTCAGCGGCGAGGCTCTTGCCGGAGACCAGAGCTACGGCATCGATCCCGAAGTCATCGCCACCATCGCTTCGGAGGTCAAGGATGTCATCGAGTTGGGAGTGGAGGTTGCGCTGGTTATCGGCGGCGGAAATATCTTCCGGGGAGTCGCCGCCGCTTCCAAGGGGATGGATCGCTCCAGCGCCGACTACATGGGGATGCTGGCCACGGTCATGAACAGCCTGGCCATGCAGGATGCCCTTGAAAGGGAGGATGTCAAGACCCGGGTCCAGTCCGCAATCGAGATGCAGGAGGTGGCAGAACCCTATATCCGCCGCCGGGCTGTCCGCCATCTCGAAAAAGGGCGAGTCGTCATCTTTGCTGCCGGCACCGGGAATCCCTATTTTACAACCGATACAGCGGCCAGTCTGCGTGCCATGGAGATCGGGGCCGACGTCATCCTCAAGGCGACCAAGGTGGATGGTGTTTACAGTGCTGACCCGAGAAAGGACAAGAATGCCGTTAAGTATCCGAGCCTGACATATCTCGATGTTTTGAAAAGGGGCCTGCAGGTGATGGATGCGACGGCGACATCCCTTTGTATGGATAACAATCTTCCCATGGTTGTGTTTGACCTGACGGAGCGAGGCAACATCAAGAGAGTCGTGATGGGTGACGATATCGGCACTATTGTCGAAGGAGGAGGATTCCATGAATGAGGACGTTATTTCCACAGCCAGACAGGGGATGAACAAAGCGATCGATGCTTTGAAAAAAGAGCTCTCCAGGGTTCGCACCGGGCGGGCATCGACCGCCATTCTCGACGATGTGGTCGTTGATTATTACGGAATACCCACTCCCCTGAATCAGGTTGGTACCCTCTCCGTTCCGGAGCCGCGCCTGATCACCATTCAGCCGTGGGAAAAAAATCTGATCCCCCAGATCGAGAAAGCGATTCTCAAATCCGATCTCGGTTTGACGCCCAACAGTGATGGTCAAGTCGTGCGCATTTCATTTCCGCCTCTGACTGAGGAACGGCGCAAGGACATGGTCAAGCTGGCGCGCCGCCTCGGCGAGGATGCCAAGATTGCCATCAGAAATGTTCGTCGAGAGGCCAACGAGACGTTGAAAAAACTTGAAAAAGAGAAAGAAATTTCCGAAGATGACTTGAAGCGCGGGGAGAAGGACATTCAGGATCTCACCGACAGCTTTGTACAGAAAGTCGATCAAACGATCGACAAAAAGGAAAAGGAAGTTATGGAAATCTGACCGGTTTCCGTATTATTGATGCTTTCGCAAGAAAGCATCAAGGTGGCTGGCTAAGCAACGCAGCAGTTGGTGAGTTTTTGCTACGCCAACATCATTAAACACAACAGAAAAGAAGGAGAGAAACATCATGCAGATTACTGAAGAATGCATTTCCTGTGGTGCCTGTGTCGATACTTGCCCCGTCGGCGCCATCGTCGAAGCCGGTGACAAGTACTCAATCAACGATGATTGCACTGATTGCGGCGCCTGTGTCGACAGCTGTCCGGTTGATGCGATTACCGAGTAAACTCTCAACGACAACCGAAAAAGGGCGCCCCCAGCGGGGCGCCCTTTTTTAATGATCCTGACGCTTTTCAGGACAACAGCCGGTCTGCCTTACATTATTGCGGTCACGCCTTTTTCGTGTTAGGCTTTGCTGCACTCTACCAATTGCCAGACCGGTGAATCCCTCTGTTAAGGTTTTACATGAAGATCCCCCGACACCTTGCCGTAATCATGGACGGGAACGGTCGCTGGGCCGAACGTCTCCAACTTCCGCGTATTTCCGGACATCGTCGCGGTGTCGAGATTGTCCGGGAGATTGTTCAGGAGTGCCGGCAGCTGGGCGTCGAGTATCTGACCCTTTTTGCTTTCAGCTCAGAGAACTGGCGGAGGCCGCAAGCCGAAGTCCAGGCGCTGATGAAGCTATTGACCACCTTCCTTTCTACCGAAATACAGAACCTTTGCACCAACGGCGTGCGGCTGAAAGTCATCGGCGATCGCAGCCGACTGCCGGAGTCTGTCAATCAGGTGCTGGACGATGCGATCGACGAAGCTAAAAATGCCTCGGGAATGGAGTTGATCCTGGCTCTGTCTTATGGAGCTCGAGACGAACAGATTCGCGCTGTAAGAACGCTTGCCGAACAGGTTGCGGCGGGAGAGTTGACTCCGGGGCAGATCGATGAGGACCTTCTGGCCCGCAGCCTCGATACGGCCACTGTGCCGGACCCGGACCTTCTGATTCGAACAAGCGGGGAAATGCGGCTCAGTAATTTTCTTCTGTGGCAAATGGCCTATACCGAGCTCTATTTCAGTGATGTGCTCTGGCCTGAATTTGAAAAAGCGGAGCTGCATCGGGCCTTTGTCGAATTCGGGCGACGGGAACGGCGTTTCGGCAAGACGGCCGAACAGGTCGGTCCTTCCGTGACAAAGGAGACTGATCATTAAAGAACGAATTATCACGGCCCTCATTGCACTGCCGCTCCTCGTTGCTTTTATCCTTTTTGCCGATCCGGCGATGTTTTCCGTTTTCGTTCTGGCCGTATCCTGGCTCGGGCTCAACGAGTTTTACAATCTCGGTCTGCCTTCCGCTCTTTCCCTCGAGAGGAAGGTCGCCGCTGGCGCGGGAACCCTTTTAGCTGGGATAATCGCCTTCGGAGGTCCGACGTTCGCTTTGCCGGCTCTTGTCGGCCTTTTCGTTTTCATGGCGCTTTTCTTTCTCTTTCGTTTCGGTGAGATCTCTCGTGTCAGCGGCCATCTCGCCCTGGTCTGTACCGGTTTTTTCTACGTGGCATTGCTGACAGTCCATATCGCCCTGCTACGCAACCTCGATTTTGGCAAGGAGTGGGTCTTCTTCGTCCTTCTTTCGGTCATGGCCTGCGATACGGCGGCTTATTTTACCGGGACCTCCCTTGGCCGGCACAAACTTTACCCCGCTGTCAGTCCCAAAAAGAGCATCGAAGGGGCTCTTGGCGGAGTTGCTGGTAGTGTTGCTGCCGCCCTGGTGGTGAAATTTACGTTTTTCCCGGTTCTCGGGGTATTGGATTGTCTGGTTCTGGGCATTTTTCTGTCCGTCGCCGGTCAACTTGGTGATCTCTTCGAGTCGCTTCTCAAGCGTTCCTTCGATGTGAAAGATTCCGGCAGTCTGATCCCCGGCCATGGGGGGATTCTCGACCGGCTGGACAGCCTGCTTTTTACTTTCCCACTGGCGTACTATTACGCGAGATACTTCTTCCATGCGTAAGGGCGACATCCGATGAAGACAGTTTCCATCCTAGGCTCGACAGGTTCCATCGGAGTCAGCACTCTCGAGGTCATATCCGCCTATCCTGACCGTTACAATGTGGCGGCCCTGACCGGCGGGCGGAACATGGAACTGCTCGCCTCCCAGGTCAGGCAGTTCCGTCCCAAGCTGGTGGCGGTGTTCAGTGATAAAGAGGCCCGTTCCCTTGCTGATATTCTGGGGGCCGACTCGCCCGAAATTCTCTGTGGACTTGAAGGGCTTATCAACTGCGCGGGATATCCGGATGCGGACATCGTGGTATCGAGTATCGTGGGCGCTGCCGGGCTGGTCCCCACGATGGCGGCCATCAAGGCGGGTAAGGATGTGGCCCTGGCCAACAAGGAGACCCTTGTGACCGCCGGAGCCCTGATTATGCAGGCGGTGGCCGATAACGGCGTGAAGCTCTATCCCGTGGACAGTGAACATTCCGCGATATTTCAATCGCTCGAGGGACATCGGTTCTGCGATGTCAAACGTCTGATCTTGACAGCATCCGGTGGCCCCTTTCTCGACAAAGGCCTCAAACAACTCGAGTCTGTGACGCCGGAGGAGGCCCTGCTGCATCCCAGATGGGACATGGGGCAAAAGATTTCCATAGATTCTGCAACCATGATGAACAAGGGGCTGGAAGTGATCGAGGCCCGGTGGCTTTTCGACCTCGATGCCTCCCGCATAGCGGTTCATATCCATCCCCAGAGCATCATCCACTCCATGGTGGAGTATGTCGACGGTTCGGTGATCGCCCAGCTGGGAATACCGGATATGAAGACACCCATCGCCTATGCACTTTCCTATCCCGAACGGCTGCCTCTCGAGTTGCCGCCTCTCGATCTCTGCCAGTTGGGACAGTTGACGTTTTCCGAGCCCGATCTTGAGAAATTCCGCTGCCTGGGGCTGGCCTATCAGGCGCTCGATGCCGGAGGGACAGCGCCTGCGGTTCTCAATGCCGCAAATGAAATGGCCGTTGCCTCTTTTTTGCGTGGCGAAATCTCTTTACTTGACATTGCCAGAATTATCGACGGAGCGTTGCAGGATCACTCCGTCGTCGAACCGGATCATGTTGATGTCGTACTTCGGGCTGACCGCTGGGGACGCGAACGTGCTTCCCGCATTATTCATTCTCTGAACTGAGTCGGAGGAAAATTGATTACCATCGTTTCCGGCATTATCATGCTGGGTATCCTGGTTTTTGTTCATGAGCTGGGTCATTTTTGCGTCGCCAAGATGGCCGGCGTCAAGGTCCTGAAGTTTTCCCTCGGATTCGGTCCGCGCATCGTTTCGCGCCAGTACGGTGAAACCGAATATATGATCTGCGCCGTTCCTCTGGGCGGATATGTGCAGATGTTGGGGGAGGGGAGCGAAGAAGGCGGTGAAGGGGCCGAGATGTCGCCCGAGGATAAGGGTCGGTCTTTCGCGAACAAGTCTGTATCGCGACGTACGGCGATCATTTCCGCCGGTCCTATCATGAACCTGGCATTGCCTTTTCTGATTCTCCCTCTGGCCTACCTCATCGGCGTCAGCATGCCGGCGTATCTCGACAAGGCTCCCTGCGTGGGCTATGTGGCTGAAAATACTGCGGCTGAAAGAGCGGGCTTCGAAGCCGGAGATTGCCTGGCTGCTCTGAATGATGAACAGCTGGAGAGTTGGAACGATGCCAACAAATCCCTCGTTTCTTATGCCGGCGAGGACCTCGCATTCGAGGTCGAGCGGAATTCAAAGACCGTCGAACTGATAATCCCCGCCGCCGAGAATTCCCCGGAGGGTTTGCAGTCCCTCGGTCTGCTACCCGACCAGCCTGCAACGATCGGCAATCTCTCCCCGGGAATGCCTGCCGAAGAAGCGGGATTGCAGGCCGGAGACCGGATCGTGGCGATCGACGGCCAGCCTGTCCGTTCCTGGTACGAGCTCAAGGAATACATACAACAAGCCGAAGGATCGCCGCAGACATTCACCTTCGAGCGCGACGGACAAAAACGCAAGGTCGAGCTGCAGGCAGAGAAAGCGGCTGGTTCCGATTATCTCATCGGCATCGCGCCGCAACAGAATACGGTTCTCAAGCGTTTTGGACCGATCGAGTCCATAAAAGAGGGCTCGAAGCGCACGACCGACCTCATCGGTCTCACCCTTGTCTTTATCCAGAAGCTGTTCTCCGGACAGATTTCCTCTGATAGCATCGGAGGTCCGATTACAGTTGTGCAGGTTGCCGGTCAGGCGGCTCAGACCGATTTTTCGAGCATTCTCTTCGTTCTGGCTTTTCTGAGTATCCAGCTGGGAATACTGAACCTGCTTCCGATTCCCATCCTCGACGGCGGTCATCTTTTCTTCAATCTGTTCGAAATGGTCCGTGGCCGTCCACTTTCGTTGCAAGCGCGGGAGGTTGCCCAGCAGATAGGGCTGATTCTCATCGTCATGCTCATGCTTCTGGCCTTCTATAACGATTTCGCCCGTCTGTTCTCCTGGGGGCAGGGCGGATGATCGACGGACCTCTGCTCATGATCGACACCTCCTCCTTTACAGGCAGTGTCGCCCTGGTCGAGAGAAACAGGGTCCTCGGCGAAGTGCTGCTCAACGTCAGGGCCACTCATTCCGAGCGGCTGATGATAACCGTCGATCAGCTTTTGCGCGATGCCGGCGTGTCCGTCGGAGATATCGCAGCTTTCGGTGCGGTCCTGGGCCCCGGATCATTTACCGGACTTCGTATAGGGGTGGCTACTGTCAAGGCGCTGGCACTGGCGGTGGACCGACCGCTGGTCGGTGTCACCTCGCTGGAAACACTGGCCATGAATGCCCCGTTCTGCAGTCTGCCGGTCTGCGCCTTGATCGATGCCCGGAAAAAAGAGGTTTATGCTGCCATGTACGATTGCCGGAACGGCAGCACACCTCGAGAACTCCGTCCGCCGGTTGTGATGCCGCCCGAAGAGCTGATCGCCTCGCTCGAGGGTGATCTGCTTTTCATCGGAGACGGGGTGCAGGTCTACCGTCACTTCATCCTTCACCAGATGCGGCAGGGAGCCCACTTTCTTCCCGCCTCTCTCAATGATGTCCGAGCGTCCCAGGCAGCCTCCCTTGCATGGCGCAAACTGGACGAAGAGGGAGGGGTCCCTCAACATGGGTTTCTCCCGGTCTATCTGCGGCCCTCGGATGCCGAAATCATGTGGGAAAAACGTCGGGCGGAGGCGGGTATCGAAGGTTGACAAGGCTTCGCCGTTTGACTATATTTTGGGTAAAATAGCGTTATAGTAGAATAGTTGTAACCCTTTCCCAGGAGGTGCTCATGGAGGACAAGGACAACATCCAGGTTCAGGAACTGTGCGACAACAATCCCCGGTTCCGCCAACTTTATGAAGAACACCGGATCCTGGAAAAGGAGCTTGACAACTTGAACCGGAAAGGTCTTCTCAGTCCCGCCGAGGAACTTGAAAAGAAGAAAATACAGAAACTTAAACTGGCCGGCAAGGATGAGATGGAGAGACTGCTTCTTACCCTGAGCAGGCATTGAGGAATTCCCGGGACTGGGGTTCGGGCAAAGAGCTCGAACCCCTGATTTGTCTCCGAGCGTGTTTGGCGGCGGAAAATAAAATTTTGTTCATAGCACAATAGAGAGATTTTGTTGACAGGGGTCTTGCGGCCCCTGTCATTTCTTTATATCTTTGGGAAAATATACGAAAAAAGGAAACGGATAAATATGTCAGACAAGCGTAGCGATGCGATCACCAAGGGTTTTGAACGTACACCCCACAGGGCACTTCTCAAGGGAACGGGCGTATCCGACACGCAAATGGACAAGCCGTTCATCGGAGTCGCCACGTCGTTTACCGACCTCATCCCTGGTCATATCGGCATGCGCGATCATGAGCGGTTTATCGAAAAAGGCATCCATACCGGCGGCGGTCATGCCTTCTTCTTCGGAATACCCGGTGTCTGCGATGGAATCGCCATGGGGCACAAGGGGATGCATTACAGCCTGCCGACTCGCGAATTGATCGCCGATATGATCGAATCGGTCGCCGAGGCGCATCGTCTCGACGGTCTGGTTCTTCTGACCAACTGCGACAAGATTACTCCCGGCATGCTCATGGCGGCGGCCCGTCTTGACATTCCCTGTATTATCGTCACTGCAGGGCCGATGATGACCAGTCACGGCCAGAACGATCGTCGTTATTCATTCGTCTCCGATACATTTGAGGCCATGGCCCGATACAAGGCAGGCGTTATCGACGAGCAAGAGCTGATGACATGCGAGAATCAGGCCTGTCCCACCGCCGGTTCCTGCCAGGGGCTGTTCACGGCCAATACAATGGCCATTCTTTCCGAAACCCTCGGCATGAGTCTGGTGCGTTGCGGGACGGCTCTTGCCGTCTCCTCGCTGAAGCGCCGCATCGCTTTTGCGTCCGGTGAGCGGATTGTCGAACTGGTGCGCGAGGGAATAACACCACGTCAGATCCTGACTCGCGAAGCATTCGAAAATGCCATGCGCGTCGACCTGGCCCTGGGCGGATCGAGCAACACGGTCCTGCACCTGCTGGCCATTGCACATGAGGCGGGCATCGAGCTTCCGCTCGACAGTTTCGATAAAATAAGCAAGGAGACGCCCCAGTTGTCCTCCATGAACCCGGGCGGCGAGTATTTCATGGAGGATCTCGATGCGGCCGGGGGTGTTTCGGCCGTTCTCTACCAGTTGCGTGACCAGATAAAGGACAATCCAACCCTGACCGGCCCCCGGATCAGCGAGATTATCGGCAGTGTCGGCCACATTGACGAGAAGGTGGTCCATCCTGTCGACAACCCGGTTCGTCCCGAGGGCGGAATCGCCATACTCAAGGGCAATCTGGCTCCGGACGGAGCCGTCGTCAAGCAGTCGGGTGTGTCCGAGAAGATGATGAATTTCGAAGGAGTGGCCCGATGCTTCGATTCCGAAGAGGCGGCGATGGAAGCGCTGATGAACGGGAAGGTCGTTGCCGGCGACGTTGTCGTCATCCGGTACGAAGGACCTCAGGGCGGCCCGGGCATGCGTGAAATGCTCACACCGACCTCAACGCTTATGGGCATGGGCCTCGGAGACAGCGTGGCACTGGTGACCGACGGACGATTCTCCGGAGGAACACACGGACCCTGTGTCGGCCATATCTCTCCCGAAGCGGCGGAAGGCGGACCGATAGCCCTGATCGAGGATGGCGACACTATCGTTCTCGACATCCCGGGGCGCAAACTGGAGTTGAAGGTCGACGACGACGTGCTGGCTCAGCGTCTCAAGAAGTGGGAAAAGCCGGAACCGAAAATCACCACAGGGTGGCTTGCGCGTTATGCCAAGGTCGTGACATCCTCCAATACAGGGGCAATCACCCGCTAGGATCTGTCACGCAGTATCCCCGGAGTTGCTCGACGTAAAGGATTCGTTTAATTTGTTTCGATTCGAGGGAATTTATTAATTGCCAGGCAAGGAGGCCTTAGTGCAAAAAACCGGCTCCCAGATCCTCTTGGAATGTCTTCTCAGGGAAAATGTCGACACGGTATTCGGTTACCCCGGCGGGACGGTCATCAATATCTACGACGACCTCATGGACTATCCCATCGAACATATCCTGACCCGCCACGAACAGGGCGCCGTGCACGCAGCCGACGGTTATGCCCGTGCCTCAGGAAAGGTCGGAGTCGCCATCGCCACCAGCGGTCCCGGAGCCACGAACACGGTCACAGGGCTTGCCACGGCCTACATGGATTCGATTCCCCTGGTCGTGATCACCGGTCAGGTTCCGACGCCCCTGATCGGCAACGATGCTTTTCAGGAAGCCGACATGTGCGGTATTACGCGGCCGGTGACCAAGCATAACTATCTGGTGCAGAAGATCGACGATCTGGCCCGCATCGTCAAGCAGGCTTTCTTTATCGCTCGCAGCGGCCGGCCCGGCCCGGTTCTTATCGATCTGCCCAAGGACGTCCAGGTGGCGACAACCGCCTTCAGCTATCCTGACAAGGTGGAGATGCGTGGCTACAAACCGACATACAGCCCCCACGAGCGCCAGGTGGAAAAGGCCGTGGCGATGATGCTCGAGGCGCGCAAACCTCTGATCTATGCCGGCGGAGGTGCGACGCTTTCTGATGCTTACGAGGGGCTTGTTGCACTTGCCGACGCCGCCCAGATACCCGTGACGACCACGCTGATGGGGATGGCGGCTTTTCCCCAGACCCATCCTCTGGCGCTGGGGCTGCTCGGCATGCACGGCACCTATTACGCGAACATGGCCGTGACCAACACCGATCTCCTGATCGCTGTCGGGGCCCGGTTCGATGACCGGGTGACGGGAAAAATCGCGACTTTTGCACCCCATGCAAAGATTATTCATATCGATATCGATCCGACATCGATAAAGAAAAACGTCCGCGTCGATCTGCCGATCGTCGGCCATCTGCCGGAAGTTTTGACACAGATGACAGAAAAGCTCAAGGCCAAGGAAAACGAGCTTAAAAAACTTGTCCATGAAACAGCGCCCTGGCGTCATGAGGTCGAGAACTGGAAAACGACGCATCCCATGTCCTATCAGGCTTCCGAGTCGATTATCAAGCCGCAGTATGTCATCGAGAAAATTCGTGAACTGACGAAGGACGATGCCATCATCACCACCGAAGTCGGTCAACACCAGATGTGGACGGCTCAGTTCTTCGATTTCATCAAGCCTCGCACCTTCCTCTCCTCCGGTGGACTCGGAACCATGGGGTATGGCCTGCCGGCGGCTCTTGGAGCGCAGGTGGCCTTTCCCGATCGGCAGGTGATCGATATCTCCGGCGATGGTTCCTTTCAAATGAATTCCCAGGAACTGGCGACTCTCGTCCAGTACGGTCTGCCGGTGAAAATCGCCATTCTCAACAACAATTGTCTCGGCATGGTACGGCAATGGCAGCAGCTGTTTTTCAACAAGCGCTACAGTCAGACCTCCATGGATCTGCCGATCGATTTCACGAAGCTGGCACAAGCCTACGGTGCCAACGGCTTCCGGGCGACCAGGCCCGAGGAGGTCGAGGGGGTCATCAGCGACGCATTAAATACGCCGGGACCGGTTATCATGGAGTTCAAGGTGGACCCCGAAGAGAACGTTATGCCGATGGTTCCTGCGGGGGCCGGGCTGAATGAAATGGTTCTGGCATCCTGATTCGGTGCAGATTAGATTGCCGATTTCGCACAAAGGAGAGATCTATCCATGAAACACACGATTTCCGTGCTCGTTGAAAATGAATTCGGGGTTCTCAGCCGTGTCGCCGGACTTTTTTCCGGCCGCGGTTTCAACATAGAGAGCCTCTCGGTGGCGCCGAGTCTCGACCCGTCCCTGTCGCGGATGACCATTGTCACCAGCGGAGATGACAGGATTCTCGAGCAGATCACCAAGCAGCTCAACAAATTGATCGATACCATCAAGGTCATCGATTTTACGGGCTACGATTATGTCGAAAGAGAAATGGCCCTGATCAAGGTCAACGCCGAGGAGAAGTTCCGGGCCGAGATCCTGCGGGTCAGCGACATTTTCCGCGCCAAGATTATCGATGTCACCTCCAAGTCATATACCATCGAGGTCACCGGCGCTCCCGCCAAGATCACTGCGATTCTCGAGCTGCTCAATCCGATCGGCGTCAAGGAAATCGTGCGTTCCGGTCCTGTTGTGATCGGACGGGGGCCGAAAGGATGGAAAGGGGAATGAGGATTCGCCTGAAAGTATTTGGTTCGAGTGCTGGATATATGCTATAAAAAGCACTTATTTCTGTGCCTGAAAATCCCTGTGAGGAGGAAGATAGAAAGATGAAAGTATATTATGACAAGGACGCTGACCTGGATGTTCTCAAAAGCAAAAAGGTCGCCATCATCGGTTACGGCAGCCAGGGGCACGCCCATGCCAACAATCTGAAGGACAGCGGCATCGATGTTGTCGTCGGCCTTCGCAAAGACAGTGGTTCCTGGGTCAAGGCCGAGAATGCTGGACTGACTGTCATGGAGACCGCTGAGGCCGCAAAAACGGCCGATGTCATCATGATTCTGACCCCGGATGAGCTCCAGGGTGGCATGTACCGCGATGAGATCGGGCCCAACATGAAAAAAGGGGCTTATCTCGCATTCAGCCACGGTTTCAATATCCATTTCGGCCAGATCGTTCCTGGTCCTGATGTCAATGTCTTCATGGTTGCCCCCAAAGGGCCCGGCCATATGGTCCGTCATGAATACACCAAAGGCGGCGGAGTGCCGACCCTGATCGCTGTGGAGCAGGATGCTGCCGGTGATACCAAGGACATCGCCCTGGCCTATGCCAGCGCCAACGGCGGCGGGCGCGCCGGTGTCATCGAGACGAGCTTCCGGGAAGAGACAGAAACCGATCTCTTCGGTGAGCAGGCGGTCCTTTGCGGGGGCGCAAGTGCTCTGGTCCAGGCCGGCTTCGAGACGCTGGTCGAGGGTGGTTATTCGCCTGAGATGGCATATTTCGAATGTCTGCATGAGCTTAAGTTGATCGTCGATCTCATGTATGAAGGCGGGATTGCCAACATGCGCTATTCCATCTCCAATACCGCTGAATACGGGGATCTGACCCGCGGCCCGCGCATCGTCAATTCCGAGACCAAGTCCGCGATGAAAGAGATTCTGCGTCAGATCCAGGATGGCGAATTCGCCCGTGAATGGATGCTGGAGAATCAGGCCAACAAGCCGACCCTGACCGCTCTGCGCCGCAAGGGCCGCGAGCATCAGATCGAAGAGGTTGGCGAGAAGCTGCGGTCCATGATGAGCTGGATAGGCGAGAACAAGATCGTCGACAAGGAAAAGAACTAAAATCTGTGACGAGTGACGAGTGACGGGTGACAAGAAGAACGTGTCACCCGTCACCTGTTACGATTTCGAGGTGAAAATGCGCAACCAGAATCAGCCGGTGGCCGTAGAAGGTTATCCGTTCATCATACTGCTTGGATTTGTCACCCTGGTTTTCGCGCTTCTGAACTGGTCGCTTCTGGCTGTTCTTTTTCTCGGGTTGACGCTATTCTGCGCCTACTTTTTTCGTAATCCCGATCGCGTTGTTCCGCCTGATGAAAAGGCGGTCATTGCTCCGGCCGACGGAAAAGTCGTTTTCGTCGGCGAGGTCATGGAAGATCGTTACATGAAGGAGGAGATGACCAAGGTCAGCATCTTCATGTCGGTTTTCAATGTCCATGTCAACCGCCTGCCATGCAGCGGAAAAGTCCTCGATATGTTTTACAACAAGGGGGAATTCCTGAATGCCTCTCTCGACAAGGCGAGTCTGCAGAACGAACAGGCGGGAATACTTCTCGAATCTAAAACCGGCCAGCGCATCGTTTTTGTCCAGGTTGCCGGGCTGGTGGCGCGCCGCATCGTCACCTATCCGGAGATCGGGGATCAGGTCGAAGCGGGCAAGCGCTACGGATTGATCCGCTTCGGCTCCCGCGTTGACGTATATCTGCCGAAAGGAACCGAAATCCTGGCCTCGGTGGGTGACAAGACATCTGCCGGAGAAACGATCCTGGGATATTTCAGATAAACCGATCGGTTTGCGGGCCAGTTCGGGGTATGGAACTGTTTTTTGATCGATCCGAAAAAACGCAGGGGATTCTGAAAATTCTTGACTCTCTTCGGATGACTTTGGTTAAATTCCCTGTAAAGAAAAAAAGCGATGAAGAGGAGTAGTAAGCTGGAGGTCTGTCTCAGAGAGCCGGTGGGTGGTGAGAACCGGTACAGACAAAAGCTGAACTCGCCTTGGAGCTGCAGCGATGAACAACGCCTCTCGAATACGTGGTGCTAGTCGCTGTCGCCTGTCTGCGTAACAGACTGAATGAAGGTCCGCCGAAGGCTTTTGCGAGGGCGGGCGAAACAGGGTGGTAACGCGAAGCGAAAGCTCTCGCCCCTGAAGTGGGCGAGGGCTTTTTTTATGTCAGAATATCGAAGAAAGGGGGTGGTCGTGTGGAATCCGACCTAGTGAAACTGGCACTTGACGTAAGTTGGGCTAAAATAGGGACACGTATATATTTGCCGTGTGACCGCCCCCGGATAAGGGACGCTGTCAATCCAGAGAAGGAGACGATATGAACGACGTAAAGCGGGTCAGGATTTTTGATACCACCTTGCGAGACGGGGAGCAATCTCCCGGTGCAAGCATGAATATCGATGAAAAACTGCGAATCGCCCATCAGCTGGAAAAGCTGAATGTTGACGCCATGGAAGCCGGTTTTCCGGTCGCTTCGGAAGGCGACTTCGAGGCTGTGAAGCGGATCGCACAGACCATCAAGGGGCCCGAAATCGCCGGACTTTCCCGTTCGAGCGACAAGGATATCGACCGGGCATGGGAGGCCCTGCAGTATGCTGGCGATCGGGGGCGGATTCACACATTTATCGCCACCAGCGATATTCACATGCAGCACAAACTGCAGATGAGCGAACAGCAAGTGCTGGATACAGCGGTCAAGGCTGTCGAACGGGCAGCCGGTTATACCCCGAATGTCGAATTCTCCTGTGAAGACGCCGTGCGCACTCGCTTGCCCTTTCTCGCAAAGGTCGTAAAGGCGGTGATCGAGGCGGGCGCCAGAACAGTCAATATCCCGGACACGGTAGGGTATGCCATTCCGTCGGAATTTTCCGAAATTATCGGATATTTGAAGAAAAACGTGCCCAATATCGATCAGGCCGTTCTCTCCGTGCACTGCCACAACGACCTCGGACTGGCCGTTGCCAACTCCATCGCGGCCGTACAGGCAGGTGCCGGCCAGGTTGAATGCACGATCAATGGCATCGGTGAGCGCGCCGGCAATTGCGCCCTCGAGGAAGTGGTCATGGCTCTGCGGACCCGCCAGGATATCCTTTTTTACGATACCGACGTCAGGACCGAACACATTCACGCCTCCAGCAAATTGCTCTCGATGATCACCGGCATTCTCGTTCAGCCGAACAAGGCCGTTGTCGGGGCCAACGCATTCGCTCACGAGGCGGGGATCCACCAGCATGGCGTGATGATGGAGAAGTCGACTTATGAAATCATGACTCCGGAGTCGATCGGTTTGAAGACCAACAAACTGGTTCTCGGCAAGCACTCGGGCCGCCATGCTTTCATCGACAGGCTGACGTCCCTGGGTTTCGACCTGTCCAAGGAGGATGTCGAGAAGGCATTCGCCCGATTCAAGACCCTGGCGGACAAGAAAAAGGAGATCTTCGACGAAGATCTCGAAGCGATTATTGCCGACGAAATCATGCGGGTACCTGAAAAGTTCAAGCTTTTGCAGATGAATGTCTCCAGCGGGTCTTTTGCCGCGCCGACCGCGACCGTTGAGATGGAGATCGACGGGGAAACGTTCAAGACGGCACGGATCGGAGACGGTCCCGTCGATGCAGCGTTCAAGGCTATCAAGGAACTGACGGGAACCAGTGCGCATCTTCTGCAGTTTACCGTCGGGGCGATAACCGGCGGGACCGATGCGCAAGGTGAATGCACCGTCCGACTTGAACTCGAGGAGCGCGAATCCCTCGGCCAGGGAGCCCACTCCGATATTATCGTGGCCAGCGCCAAGGCCTATATAAATGCTCTCAATCGCCTTTACTGCCAGGGGAAGAGGGTTCAGGTCCATCTGTAGGCTTTTGAGGTGACAATACGAGACTGAAGCGGGGCGGTCGATGTCGCCCCGCTTCTGTTTGCCGGTAAAATCCCGGCTTGTAGTGAATTCACTGTGTAAAGTAAAATCGAAAGATTGACGTCTTTATTCTGGAGCTTGAGGAGATATGTATGGGAAAGACGATTGCTGAAAAGATTTTCGATACCCATTTGCGGGATGAGCCGTTTCCCGGGACCTACGTGCTCGATCTCGATAGGGTTCTCTGTCATGAAATCACCACCCCGGTGGCCATAGCCGACCTGGAATGGCGGGAAAAGGACCGCATTTTCGATAATACGAAAATCAAGGCGGTCATCGACCACGTCACGCCCTCTAAGGACAGCAAGACAGCCACGCAGGCCAAGATTCTGAGGGATTGGGCCCGGCGGCACGAAATCAGGGATTTCTTCGACGTCGGACAGAACGGCGTCTGCCATGCCCTGTTTCCCGAAAAGGGATATATCCGTCCCGGATTCACCGCGATCATGGGAGACAGTCACACGTGCACCTATGGCGCTTTCGGCGCCTTCGCCGCCGGCGTCGGTACGACTGATCTGGAGGTCGGCATCCTCAAGGGGGTCTGTGCTTTTCGCAAGCCGCTGACTATACGCGTTGAGATTACGGGGGAACTCTCCCCTGGCGTTTATGCCAAGGATGTTATCCTTCACATCATCGGCCAGCTCGGTGTGAACGGGGCGACGGACCGCGTTCTGGAATTCGGCGGGCCGGTTGCGGATGCCATGAGCATGGATGCTCGGATGACCCTTTGCAATATGGCCATCGAAGCGGGAGGAACCTGCGGGGTCTGTCTGCCGGATGCAACAACGGTCGAATACCTCTGGCCGTTCATTCAGGATGAATACCCCAGCCGTGATGCTGCGCTGGAAGAATACAGGATGTGGCACAGCGACCCGGATGCCGACTATGAAAAGATTCTCACCTTCGATGTGTCCGAGCTTGAACCCCAGGTGACCTTCGATTTCAAGCCGGATTGTGTCAAGTCCGTCTCCGGGATGCATGGCACGCCGGTGGACCAGGTCTACATTGGTACATGTACCAACGGTCGAATCGAGGACCTCCGTCAGGCCGCTGAAATCCTCAAAGGCCGGAGCATCGCCGATACCGTCCGAGGTATCGTTTCACCGGCGACTCCCAAGATCTACAACGATGCCCTGAAAGAGGGGATAATCCAGATTTTCATGGATGCCGGCTTCTGTGTCACCAATCCGACCTGCGGCGCTTGTCTCGGAATGAGCAACGGCGTCCTGGCTGAAGGCGAGGTCTGCGCCTCGACCAGCAACCGGAATTTCAACGGTCGCATGGGCAAGGGGGGTATGGTGCATCTGATGAGTCCGGCTACGGCCGCGGCAACCGCAGTCGCCGGTGTTATTTCCGACGCCAGGTCCCTGTAATCAGTCTCAGAAAAGGAGAAATGCATCGATGAAGAAGCAATTTGGAGGGTCGGCCATCGTGCTCGACCGATCCGACATCAATACCGACGAGATTATACCGGCCAAGTACCTCACAGAGGTGACCAAGGAGGCTCTCAAGCCTCACATTCTGGAAGACCTTGAGATAGAGGGGTTCGACCCCGGGGCTGAGGCGGTAAAGAATGCCAGGGTGATCGTCACGAGGGAAAATTTCGGATGCGGCTCTTCAAGGGAGCATGCCCCCTGGGTTTTCGAGGTCAATGATGTTCATACGGTGATCGCCGAAAGCTATGCCCGTATTTTTCGACAGAACATGTTTAATTGCGGAATGCTGGCCATCGAGCTGCCCCGGGAAGGAATCGACGAACTCGTAGAGTTGTCGAAAAACGGCGAGTTGGAGATAGATGTGGATCTGGAGGCGCAAGCGCTCATCGCTCGCTCCGGTGACAGTCAAAAGCGTTTCGGATTCGATATCAGCCAGTTCGACAAGGCCCTTGTCGAAGCGGGAGGCTGGGTCGAATATGCGGATGCCAGATATTGAGATATAAGGGATGGACGTCCCATTAAAACATCAATGGCCGGCTTTCGCCCGGCCATTGATGTTTCGGAGCCGGATTCCGCCCCCTGCGAAACTGACCTCATGGCGCCCTTTCAGGGCTGTGCCATTCCTGTCACGCCAGGGCTGCCAGTAATGGCACAACCAGCCGTTATTTTCCAAAAAGTCGTTGACAAGGACAAAGCCTCGTCATTATAGTGACACTCGGCTCTAAGGCCGTGATTTTACGCGTTTCATCGCTTTGGAATTTATTTTCTTGCACATGGAAGGAGAGAAAAGTATGGGCAAGCAGTTCAATGTCGCCGTCCTTTCGGGGGATGGTATTGGGCCAGAGGTTATGGGAGAAGCGCTCAAAGTGCTTGATGCCATCGAATCAAAACATGATGTTGTTTTTAAGCGGACTTCGGCCAATGTCGGCGGCGTCGCTATCGACGAAGACGGAAAAGCCCTTCCCGAAGGGACCGTCGAAATCTGCAAGGGGTCCGATGCCATACTCTTCGGCTCCGTGGGAGGGCCCAAATGGGAAAGCCTCCCACCCGATGAGCAGCCGGAGCGCGCTGCACTGCTGCCTTTACGGAAAATTTTCGGCCTTTTCTGCAATCTGCGCCCCGCGATCGTTTTTCCGGCGCTGACCGGCAACTCATCCCTCAAGCAGGACGTTATAGAAGGCGGTTTTGATCTGCTCGTTGTCCGTGAACTGACCGGGGGCATCTACTTTGCCCAACCGAAAGGGATCGAAGGCCAGGGGGAGCAAAGAACCGGATTCGACACCATGAAATACAGCGAAGCCGAGATAGAGCGGATCAGCCATGTCGCTTTCGAGGCTGCTCGCAAACGGGGCAAAAAGGTCTGTTCCATCGACAAGGCCAATGTCCTTTCGACTTCAGTGCTATGGCGCGAAGTGGTCGAGCGGGTCGCCCGGGAGTATCCCGATATAGAGCTGTCCCACATGTATGTGGATAATGCTGCCATGCAACTGGTGCGTAGGCCCAAACAGTTCGATGTCATGTTGTGCGGGAACATGTTCGGAGATATCATCTCCGACGAGGCGGCCATGCTGACCGGCTCTCTCGGCATGCTGCCGAGTGCCTCTCTCGCAGAAGGCTCTTTCGGTCTGTACGAGCCCTCCGGTGGCAGTGCCCCGGATATCGCAGGCCAGGGGATCGCCAATCCGATTGCCCAGATTCTGTCCGCTGCCATGATGCTCCGTTATTCCTTCGGGATGGTCGATGCGGCCGACGCTGTCGACAGGGCTGTCGAGAGCACTCTGAACGACGGTTACCGCACAGGTGACATCTACCAGGGAACTGAAGGAGAAAAGAAGGTCACTACCGGCGAAATGGGTGACGCAATCGTTTCCCGGATCTGACACGGTGTAAATATTCAACCTCACTCAAAGAGAGAGGAGACTCACAATGGCCAAGACTTTCAATATCGCTGTTGTCGGAGCCACTGGCGCTGTCGGCAATGAAATGCTCAAGGTTCTGGAAGAGCGAAGCTTCCCCGTAGGCGAACTCAGGCTCCTCGCCTCGGCTCGGTCCGCTGGGACGACCCTCGAATTTGCTGGCAAGGCGATCGAGGTTCAGGAACTGACTAAAGACTCCTTCGACGGGATCGACATCGCCCTGTTCAGTGCCGGCGGTGGACGCAGTCTGGAATTCTGTCCTGCCGCCGCTGCGGCGGGGGCTGTCTGTGTCGACAATTCCAGTGCCTGGCGCATGGACCCTGAGGTTCCCCTGGTCGTTCCGGAGGTCAACCCTCACGATGTCGGCCAGTACACCCGCAAGGGCATTATCGCCAATCCGAATTGTTCGACGATCCAGATGGTCCTGCCCCTCAAGGCTCTGCATGATTTCAGCCCCGTGAAAAGGGTCATCGTCTCCACCTACCAGGCCGTTTCCGGCAGCGGGGCCAAGGCGATAGAAGAACTGCGCGAACAGACGGGTGAATTGCTCAATGGCCGGCCGGCGGAGTGCAACGCCTATCCGCACCAGATCGCCTTCAACTGCCTGCCGCACATCGATGACTTCCTGGAGAGCGGATATACCAAGGAAGAGATGAAGATGGTCAACGAGACCGTAAAAATCATGGGCGACGACGGCGTCAAGGTCTCTGCGACAACAGTGCGCGTTCCTGTCTTTTATGGGCACAGCGAATCAGTGAACATCGAAACCCGGGACAAGATTACCGTTGAGAAGGCCCGCGAACTTCTCTCCGCCTTTCCCAATCTTGAAGTCGTGGATGATCCCGCAAATGCTGTGTATCCCATGGCGATCGATGCGGCCGGAAGCGATTTGACCTACGTCGGACGCATCCGCGAGGACGAAACCACCGACAACGCTCTCAACCTCTGGGTCGTCGCGGATAATCTGCGTAAAGGGGCTGCCACGAATGCCGTTCAGATTGCAGAACTCCTGGCTGCCAAGCACCTGTAGCGACGAAAGATGGAGGCGATTGCTTCTTTTGTTTTGTGATGCAGTTGCCGTGAGCACATTTCCGAAGGATGGGGCCCGATCAAGGGCCCCGTTCATTTTCTGACTATGTCTTTGATCGAAGCTCTCTCACTCGGGCAGTTCAGCCCCGGCAATACGCCGCTGCACAAACTCAGTCCCGGTCTGAAACTCGCAGCATTGCCCGGCTGCGTCATTGCCTCTTTTATCTGCACAGGACCGTTTCAACTTTTGGCTCTGACAGTTCTGGCTGCACTCCTTACTGTTGCCGCCGATCAGGCAGGGAAGATCTGGATCTCCGGCCTCTGGCAGCTGCGCTATCTCTTTCTTGTCACGGTTCTTCTGCACACTGTTCTCTCGCCCGGACACACCCTGTTCGGAATGTCCTGGTTGTCCCTTGACGGTCTGCTGCTGGGGCTTCGAACGGCAGGCCAACTGGCCCTGGCGGTCACCTTTTCGTCCTTGCTGACACTCACCACAATGCCCATCGAGGTGGTCCGGTCGCTGGAAAAAATGTTCTCGTTTTTCAGCTTTCCAAAAGCATGGTCGCGCGAAATTATTCTTTTTTTTTCCCTTATCCTTTACTTCGTTCCCCTTCTGAGGGAAGAGGCGGCCACGGTCGCTCGCCGATTTGAGGATAGTCGGCCCGCCTCAGAGTCTGAACGAAGTCTGTTGAAAAAAGCGAAAATGGTTGTTGAAATGGTTCACCCTTTACTTTTCGGCCTTCTCGACAAAGCGAATACCCTGGCCGACCGGCTGGCCTCCGGAGAACCCCTCTTCGATCGGCAGGAGACCCTGGAAAAGATCCGTTATCCCTTGTTTGTACAGGTTTTCGCAGGCTGCGCCTGGACGGGGTTGATCGGTATCGTCCTCGGAGGCCTGCCATGAATACGATAAGGTTGCTTCTCGAGTACGACGGAACCGATTTTGCCGGGTGGCAGCTGCAGACCAATGGCAGAACCGTGCAGGAGGTGATCGAAAATGCGCTGGCGGAAATCCTCGGCGAACCCGTGCGAGTCCATTCGTCCGGTCGCACCGATGCCGGTGTGCATGCGCGGGGGATGGTGGCCCATTTTCGTACGGAAAGGGACCTGCCGATGAGCGCTTACTGCGATGGCGTCAATGGAAAGCTGCCGCGCAGTGTCACGGTCCTCTCGGCAGAGAAGGCTCCCGCAGGCTTTCACGCCCGTTTCGATTCCCGGGGCAAATGGTATCGGTACAGCATCTGCAACCGCCGAATCCGCTCTCCGATTGCAGAGCGCTTTGCCTGGCACATTCGGACACCGCTCGATGTCGAAGCCATGAAGAGGGCGTCGGCCGGTTTCGTCGGCACGCATGATTTTTCCGCTTTTCGTTCCAGCGGCTGCTCCGCAAACTCCACGCGCAGGGAAATCTTTTCCCTCGATATAACCAGCCGTGACGATTTGCTCTGCATCGATGTGCGAGGCAGCGGGTTTTTGAGAAATATGGTGAGAATCATGGCCGGGACGCTGATGGAAATCGGGGCGGGAGACCGATCCGCCTCCGATGTCTCGCGCTTGTTGAAGGAGCCTGAACGGCATCAGGCTGGTCAGACCGCTCCTGCTCGGGGATTATGTCTGATGGAGGTCTGGTATTGATACCCAAAACGCTTGATTCGGGCAGCGGCAATCCCGGGACAGTTTCCGAGAGGAGACAAATATCGCTTGACATCGTAAGTATTTTCCGTTACTTATTGCAATTCAATTAGCCCCGTTACGCCAATTCATATATACACCAATGAGAGGAACTCGATGAGTACCGAAATCACAAAGCAGTCCGATGTCAAGCGGCAGTGGTTCGTTGTCGACCTGGAGGGCAAAGTCCTTGGTCGCGCAGCCTCTGAAATCGCCCGCGTTCTGCGTGGAAAGCATAAGCCGATCTACGCTCCCAGCGTTGACACCGGCGACTTCGTCGTTGTGGTCAATGCATCCAAAGTGAAATTGACCGGCAACAAGCTGGCCGACAAGATGTATTATCGCCATACCGGCTATCCCGGTGGAATCCGTTCCCTCAATGCCGAGCAGCTACTCGAAAAGCGGCCTGAGGATCTGATCAAGAAGGCGGTCAAGGGCATGCTTCCGAAGAACAAGCTGGGAACCCAGATGATCAAGAAGCTGAAAATTTATGCCGGCCCTGAACATCGTCACGATGCACAGCAGCCCAAAGAATTGACCCTTTAAGGATCAGGAGATAAAGAATGGCAGAGGAAAAGTATTACGCAACCGGTAAGCGTAAGTCTTCCATTGCCCGTGTCAGGATGACGCCGGGGCAGGGGAGCATTTTTGTCAACAAGCATTCGATAGACGATTATTTCGGCCGCGAGACGTCCAAGATGGTCATCCGTCAGCCGCTGGAACTGACTGAGAATGTCAGCAAGTTCGACATCAACGTCAATGTCTGCGGCGGCGGTCCTTCGGGACAGGCCGGTGCCATTCGTCATGGCATCACCAAGGCCCTTCTCGAAGCTGACCCGGAGTTGCGAGCCGTCCTTAAAAAAGCTGGTTTCATCACCCGGGACAGCCGAGTGAAAGAGCGCAAGAAATACGGCCGAAAAGGCGCACGAGCAAGTTTCCAGTTCTCCAAGCGTTAATCGCCTTGTCGTTCCGTTTACATTTTCAACGCTTAAAGGGAAACCCTCGGTTTCCCTTTTTGTTTTTGGGAGGTTGAACATGGTCAAGGTCGCCGTTGTCGGAGCCAGTGGATATGCCGGTGCCGAACTGCTTCGTATTCTCTACCGTCACCCCGGGGTGCAGATTTCCTGCGTTACCTCCCGTCAGTATGCGGGTAAGCCGATCAGCAGCGTTTTCCCTTCCCTGCGGGAGAGAGTCGATCTGGTCTGTGATGAAAACGAGACCGGCCTGATTGCCGAGAAGGCTGAAGTGGTTTTCACCGCCCTGCCGCACAAGACAGCCATGGAGTTCGTTCCCGGCCTGCTGTCTGCCGGAAAGAAGGTCATCGATCTTTCCGCAGACTACCGCCTTCGGGACGTGAGCGTCTATGAGCATTGGTACCAGGAGCACTCCAGCTCCGAATTGCTGGAGGAGGCCGTTTACGGTCTTCCTGAACTGTATCGCGACGAGGTTCTGGACAGCAGGTTGGTGGCGAATCCCGGCTGTTATCCGACCAGCGTTATCCTGGCCCTGGCGCCGATGATGCGAGCCGGTCTGGTCGATCTGTCTTCCCTGATCGTCGACAGCAAGTCCGGAGCCAGCGGCGCCGGTCGTGCAGCCAAGGTCGGTACCCTCTTCTGCGAGGTCAACGAAGGCTTCAAGGCCTACGGGGTCGGCAGTCATCGCCATACTCCGGAGATCGAGCAGGAACTGTCTGTTGTGGCCGGAAAGGCGGTTCAGATCAGCTTCACGCCGCATCTTCTGCCGGTCAACCGGGGGATTCTCTCGACATGTTATTTTACCCTGAATACTCCTCGCACAACGGCACAGCTTGTCGAAAGTTTCGATAAAACCTATGAAGACGAGCCTTTCGTTCGGGTTCTTCCTGAAGGGACGTTGCCGAATGTCTCCGATGTCTCCGGCAGCAACCTCTGCGACATCGGCGTTGTCAGCGACGAGAGGACCGGCCGGGCCATTGTGGTCAGCGCCATCGACAATCTCGTCAAGGGAGCGGCTGGACAGGCTGTACAGAACATGAATCTGATGATCGGCCAGGATGAGACGGCAGGACTGCTCGATGTGCCGCCCTTTCCGTAAAAGGGCTGGAACAATTTCACCGGTCTTAAAACCAAAGGCTGTTAACGCAAAGACGCAGAGAATTCAGGAAAGACGCAAAGAGGAAAACGAAACCCCAAAGGTCTTGTGCTTTTTCTTTGCGCCATGACTTCATTCTTTGCGACTTTGCGTTGAGACAATCTTCTCTTGGGTTATAAGTTCGAATTAAATAGGGGAGTTGCGACATGGAATGCATTTCGAAGGAATCGCTCCAACACTGCAGTTGTACCTATACGGCCTGCGACAAA
>JAWOCM010000067.1:0-34095 GCA_046483795.1 Desulfuromonadales bacterium
ATATAGGCCTCCGTCACGTATCGGCGAAGCATGGCGTGCGTATTGAAATAATAGGCGTTCTTGCCGATGGCGTTTTTCATGATTTTGATCCAGTTTTTTCTGTTGTTGTAGAAGGCCGGAATAATCAGTTCATCAAGTTTTTTATAGAGATCGTCCGCGTCTTTTTCAGATTGGTTCTTGTCCTCGTTTGAGGGAGGCGGTCCTATAGACCATCCGGTGATCCCTTCGATGTGTCCCTCGATCCACCATCCATCGAGAACGCTGAAATTGGGCACTCCATTTAAAGCAGCCTTCATGCCGCTTGTTCCCGAAGCCTCGAATGGGCGCTGCGGGTTGTTCAGCCACAGATCGACACCGGGAATAAGGCGGGAGGCGACATCCATGTTGTAATTCTCCAGAAACACCACCTCGATGTTGCCGCGCAGCACCTCGATGTTGTGATAGATGCGTTGAATGAGTTTCTTCCCGGCGTCATCCTGCGGATGTGCTTTTCCCGAAAAGACGAGCTGGATCTTCCCTTTTCCGATCTCCAGCAGACGGTCGAGGTCCTTGAAAACAAGATCGCCGCGCTTATAGGTGGCAGAGCGCCGGGCGAACCCGATCGTGAGTAAATCCGGATCGAGTTTTTTGCCGGTTCTTTCTTCGATGTACTGAAACAGCAGGGCCTTGGCTCCGCAATGGGCGTCCCATATGTCCTCATGGGGAATATTTTCAACCCGAACGAAGAGTTCCGGCTCATTGGCCCATCCCGGAAGGTGTTTGTCGTACACCGAAACGAAAAAAGGGCTGGTCCAGGTGAACGGATGAACGCCGTTGGTGATGGCGTGAATTTCAAAACCGGGGAACAGCTCACGGGATACCTCCCCGTGTTTTTTGGCAACTCCATTCACGTAGCGGCTCAGGTTGAGAGCGAGCAACGTCAGGTTCAGATATTTCTCGCCGCCGAGTTTCTTCATGAGAGCATAGGGGATGAATTCTCCAAGAACCCTTTCGATCATATCGTAGGGGTATTTGTCGTGCCCGGCCTCGACGGGAGTATGGGTCGTGAAAACGCAGTGATCCATCACTCCCTGTATATTCCAGCCCTCATGATTCTCCCAACTGTCGATGTTCGGCCTGCGTTTTCTGGTGAGCAGCTCGAGTGTCAGCAGGCTCGCATGTCCCTCGTTCATGTGATATTTGCGGATGGTAAATCCCAGGGCATCGAGAATACGAGTCCCCCCGATTCCCAAAATGATTTCCTGCTTGAGTCGATATTCGCTGTCGCCGCCATAGAGCCGATCGGTAAGCTGCCGGTCTCTGTCGTCATTGCCCGGTATATCCGTGTCCAGAAAAAGCACCGGCACATCACCTCCGGTCGGACTTTTGGCGGCATAGAGCCAGGCCTGAACTTTGACATCGCGATCTTCAATTGTGACGAGGGTTTTAGGGGGCAGACGGTCCATGAATTTTTCCGGAGCCCATTCGATGGGGAATTCCTTTTGCCAGCCATTCGGATCAATCTCCTGACGAAAGTACCCTTTGCGACTCAGCAGCGTGACGGCGACCATAGGCAGTTTGAGGTCGGCGGCGCTTTTGATGGTGTCGCCTGCCAGAACTCCCAGGCCGCCGCTGTAGGTCGGGATGTCCGAGGACAGGCCGATCTCCATCGAAAAATAGGCGATCTTGGGTTCTGAAGTATATGTGCGCCAATGCGGCATAGTATCGCTCCTTCTGCTATCTGCTTAGTGTGATGAACAAAAAATCCGTGCGGTGAATCAGTGCAGCGGGCCCTGCTCGACCCCCATCAGAAGATAATCCACTTCCTCGGTGGTGGCTGTTTCACGGGAGAGGCGATCATCGATCTCCGGCATCAGGACGAGATAGTCATAATCGCTGCGTTCAGAGACCTGCTCCGGAATACCATACTTCCATGCATGACCGCTGCCGGTCAGAACAACGACTGTTTTGCCGGGATTTTTGTCAAGATACTCCAGGAGGTTGATCGCCATAACCTTGTCCCACAACAACTGAGCTTCGCAGAAATTGCTGAACGCCTGACCGTCGTCCGAGTGCAGCCCCATGGCCCGGCGGATAAAGTTTTCATAGCGCGGGTCTGGTGAGCACTGGACCGGCGGCAATTCATCGAGATGGTTTTCAGAGAGTGAATTGAACCCTTCCCGCGCGACTTTACCGGTGATTTCCCGTGAGAGATTGAGCCCGACCATAGGAATCCTTTGTTGTCTGGCATATTCGAAAACAGGACGATAACGCGGCCACATCCCCCAGTTGCGATTGTAGGCTTCGACCAGTTCCTCCCTTGCAAGATTCCCATCAACCCAGTCATCGAGGACGGGCTGCTCATCCTCTCTGAACATCTCTATCGCAACTGCAACATCCTCTCCGGCCTCTTTGAGCGACTGAATGATCTGCAGTTGTGCCTCCTGATGGCCGGCTTCGCCATGGCGTTCACCGATAAAGACGATATCGACCTCTTTAAGTCTTTCTATCAGAGAATCAAGTTCGACATAAGAATCGTCTGCGACCCTGACGATATGCGCTGCGGCGTGTCCCGAAAGAAATACTGCGCTGAGCAACAATGAAATCAGCAGGACCATTAGTATTCTATTGCACTGCATGTGTTGTCTCCTTGTCGAACAGATGAAGGGTCGGCCCCGGTTCCGTCGGCCATGTTTCCTTGACGACGTTTTGACCGTTCTGGAATACAAGAATACTGTATTTCCCGTAATGCGGTATTTTCCGATTGATGTCGGCGGCCGCTTCAGCGCTCACCGGCAGATAAACGGCCGCTGCACGGGCGTCGTCCAGAGGATGCTCCAGAACCGTAAAAAGTGCGTCTCCCTCGTCGGAATAACTTGTCTCCTTGTAGCTGAAACCCTTTTCGTCGATATAGAGAGAGGCAGGCAGGGCCGGGGCGAAATGCTCAGGCCAACCGAGGAAGAGAAGATCGTGCCCGGAGAGCATTTTTGAGTTGAGTCTGGATTCGGGGACCACATCCACATCCTGGCGAAGACCGGCAATCAGCCGGCTCGCTTCTTCCCGTACTGAACCCGGCAGGCTCTCTGCGGCAACGACGAGAAGATCGTCGCTACCGCGAATGGTGTTCACCAGAGGCGGGACCTCTTCCGGGTGGAGTTCCCGGAAAAGCTGAACATGCGGGTCGAGGCGCAACGCCTGCGGCGGCGATGCCGTGGTCATGCTGAAAAATTTCTCCGATCCTTTGAGAGATTGAACCGAGATCGTTTCACCCTCGCGGCTTTCAAGCCCTATCGGGACTTCGAGATTGTAGTAGGGAGGTTTCTGGACGATGGTGCCGCTCACTGTCCATCCGTTCTTACGCCGAACGCTTTCAATCCCCGTCAGCGACAGCCTGGGGCCCTGATCCCGTGTCAGCCAGTGGCTGAAAAAGACGGACAAATTTTCCTCGCTGACCGTTTCGAAAGAGGACTGGATGTCCTCCCATGACGTTTTAAGGCCCATCCGCTTCTCAGCCAGATGCCGGAGCCCTTCAAAAAAAGCGTCGTCACCAAGGCGGGTGCGCAGCATATGGAATATCATAGTCACCTTGCCGTACCCTACGGCCTGATCGACGGCGCTTTTGCGGGACCGGAATTCGATGACAGGGTAACCTTTTCCGCCCCTGGCCAGAGAGGCATAATCGCGCAGGATTTTCAGGCGGTATTCACGGGCATCTTCCGGGGACTCCAGCTCCTTGTAATGATGTTCGGCAACGTAAGCCGTCAGCCCTTCAGACCAGTTCCCCGAGGCATAATCGACATGAACCCCGTTGCCCCACCAGGAATGGGCTATTTCATGCCCCAGGCTCGTTTCGGTGATAAAGGGCAGACGCAGGACTGTTCCGCCGATCAGAGTCCAGGACGGAAAGCCGTATCCGGTCGGAAAGAAATTTTCGACAACGGCGAACTTGGCGAAGGGGTAGGGCGTGAGCATCTCTTCGTACATTTCGATATAGTCGACGCACTTCTCCAGGTAGGTCTCTGAAAGAGTCTTGTTCTGTTTTGAAAAGTATGTATAGACAGGGATATCCCCAGCTTGGGCTTCGTCGATGACAAAAGAGCCTGCGGCGAGAGCCATTGTTTGGCGCGGAGAGGTCGTTTTCCATTCGGACAGGGCTATTGCATCCGTCTGGCGATGAGAAACCCTGGTGCCGCCTGTAACGGCATGAATGCCCGCCGGCGCTTCAATACGAATCTGAAAATCGGCTTTGCGATTCGGGACGTAAGGATGCCATCCGGAGCCGGCGCCGAGAAATGAGCCGTCGGGGGTTATCGTGGCTGCGACACCGTAAGAAGGGTCCTCGTCATGGACGGGTCGCCGGGGAGGTGCGTTCTCGAATACAGCGGAATATTCGATCAGGACCTTCAGGTTGCCGGAGTGCCCTGCCTGGTCGACCCGGACGATGCCACCAATGAAGGTAAAATCCGCCTCCGTGCCGTTAGTCGAGACCTGATGGATTTGCGCTTTCTCCCCGAGCATAATCTCGGGGACGCTCGACCAATTTTCATCAAATTCAAGAACAGCCGTGGCATGGAGGTTGTTCTGCGCTGGTTGCAGTGTCACTGTCAGACTCTGCGAATAGGAGCCGTCGCCGGCCCACGACCGTAAAGCGCACAGTAAAAGAAAAAGGACGACCAGAAATATATTTTTTGTGTGTTGACCGAACATTCCTGTTTCTCTCTTTCAGATAAAAGGGGTGATCACAATATTTTCTTATTTCTGTTATTCAACCGTGCATTGAGAATATTCTCTTTCTTTCTGTCGAATATTCTACACAAGGACCTGTCGAAGGGACGCAAATTCTTGCAAATGCTCAAAATATCGATATCTTTAATCTTGGTATGATACATGAAAGCCTGACTCTACAGAAGTCGAATCAACATATTGAAACCGAGCACCTGCACCATTTCCGATCGGAGTTGTTCATGCTGCACAGGCCCTGGAAAATGCTCCTCATCGCGATCGCGATTATAGCCCTTTTGAGTGGGACCGCTTTTTCAGCCGACCCGCAATCACAGTCCCCCCTTGACCGGATCGTTCGGGAGGCACTGGAGAGCAATGAAGACCTGAAGGCGGCGAAGGCGCGCTGGCAGATGTTCGAGCGAAAAATCCTTCCTGCCGGCTCGCTGGAGGATCCCACCCTGTCTCTCGGGCTCGTCAACTATCCGGTGGACTCCTTTGACGATGACGTCACCCCCATGACTGGCAAGGATATCAAGATTTCACAAAAATTCCCGTTCCCCGGCACGTTGTCTGCAAAAAGCGAGATGGCCGACCAGCAGGCCCGCTGGTACAAGGGAGTTTACGAAGATTCCAGGTTGAAGGTGGCTCGCAAGGCCAGGGAACTGTACTACCAGCTTTTCTACCTGGACAGGGCCGAAGCCGTCACGGAAAAAAACCTGAATCTGCTCGATGATTTCATTCGCCTGACCCAAACCCGCTATGAAGTGGGCAAAGGTCTTCAGCAGGATGTGCTGAAAGCCCAGGTAGAGCGTTCCAGGCTGACGGACAAGCTCTTTTCCCTCCAGCAACAGAAGCTCAGTACCCGGGCGGATCTCAACGCCCTTCTCGCGCGTTCCGAAAGCAAAACTTTCGACCTTCCCGAGAGTCTGGAGTTGACGCAAGTCGAAGCCGAACCGGAAGAGCTTCAGGAACTGCCTCAGGAGCACCGTCCCCTTTTCCGCGCCTACACCTCTCTGATCGGTCGCTACGAGGCGCAGAAGGGTCTGGCCCGTCTCGATTATCGGCCCGATTTTACCGTATGGGCCGGTTACCGCTTCCGGGAAAGCAGTCCTATGGATCCCGTCGACGGTGACGATTTCGTGAGTGCCGGCGTTACATTCAATCTGCCGATCTACCGCAAGAAGCTTGATGAGACCTATGCCGAGGCCGAGAGCGGCATAGCGATGGCGAATCGTCAGTACGGAGAATTCCGCAATCGCCTTCAGGCCTCCATCCATGATGGCTATGCAAAAATGGAAAGATCGCGCAAGCAGGCCCTTCTCTATGAAACGGGAATCATCCCCCAGGCCCGGCAGGCATTTGAGTCGACCCAGTCCGCCTACCAGGTCGGGAAGGTCGACTTTCTCAGCGTGGTCGATGCCTTGATGACTCTATACCGGTATGAAATGGAGTACTATCGGGCCCTTTCCGTCCATGAAAAAAGCGTCGCCCGACTGGAGGCTGAAATCGGCACCAGCCTTCCGACGGATAGCCTGAACGACTCACTCAAGTAATTGTCATGCACGCAATCCAACCGTAGTTGAAGGATACTTTTGTTATGAATCGATCGAAGAGAATATGGCCTGCAATTTCATTGCTCTTTGTCCTTGTCACGCTCGGCTGGTTCGGCGGAAGCAATTTCCTTTCGTCGAGCAAGGGCCCGATCCTTGCTCCCGGGCAGGCCCATGCTGCCGAGACCCAATATACCTGCGGCATGCACCCTCAGATCATCCAGGACGAACCTGGAAACTGCCCCATCTGCGGCATGAAACTGACTCCGATGAAGGACGGGGCTGCGGATGAAGGGGAGACACCCGAGGGAGAGAAGGAAATCAAGTATTGGGTGGCGCCTATGGATCCCACCTATATTCGGGACGAGCCAGGCAAGTCACCCATGGGCATGGATCTGGTCCCCGTCTATGAAGGGGAGGAACCGGGAGGCCCTACCATCCGGATCGACCCGGTCACACAGCAGAACATGGGAGTTCGAACGGCGGAGGTCGAGCGACGCGACCTGCATCGCGCCATCAGCACCGTCGGGGTGATCGACTACGAAGAGCCGCAGGTCTATTCGATCAATGCGAAGGTCGACGGCTGGATTGAGCGCCTGCACGTCAATCAGTCCGGACAGAAGGTGAAAAAGGGCCAGCCCCTGCTGGAGCTCTACAGCCCCGAGCTGGTTTCCGCCCAGGAAGAATATCTTCTTGCACTGAACAACCGGGAATCGCTCAGCGATAGCGCTTTCGCCTCGATTGCCGAGGGCGCGGAGCGTCTACTGGAATCCAGCCGCAAGCGCCTGAAATACTTCGACATCAGTGAACGCCAGATAGACAGGCTTGAAACAACAGGGACAGTACACAAGACGATGACTCTCCATTCGCCTTACGACGGGATCGTCTCGATGAAAATGGCGACCGAGGGAGAATACATCAAGGCCGGAAAGGAACTGTTTCAGATCGCCGACATCTCCAGTGTCTGGATCTACGCCGATATCTACGAATACGAGCTTCCCTGGGTCGAGGTCGGACAGGAAGCCAAGGTCCGTCTCCCCTTTGCAGGCGGAAAGACCCTAACTGCCAGGATCTCCTACATCTATCCTTATCTCGATCCCAAAACCCGGACGGTCAAGGCGCGGCTCGAATTTCCCAACCCGGAATTCGAGCTCAAGCCCGACATGTATGTGAACGTGCGGATCAAGGGGAAGGAGGTCAGGGATGTTCTCTCAGTCCCGGCTGAAGCGGTAATCAACTCCGGGGAGAAGCAAAGGGTTTTCGTGGCTCTCGGCGAGGGCAAATTCGAGCCGCGGCAGGTCAGGATCGGATTGCAGGACGCGGAAGGGAACCTGCAGATCAAGGAAGGGCTCTTCGAAGGCGAGAAGGTCGTCACCAGCGCCCAGTTCCTCTTCGACTCGGAAAGCAGACTGCGTGAATCGACAAGCAAAATGCGTGAGCCTGCTCCTGAGCATGACGACCATGCCGAGGAAAGCAGGGAAGACGAAGATATGGAAGACGAAGACCTCGACGATCTTTTCTAGGCCGATTGGCAGAGACGCATGTCATTGCGTCGGGACTTGATGGATCAGGACCCATGTTTTTACTTTTGATCCGATTTTTGCAATTCAACAATCATCAGTCACGGATTACCAATGCTTGAAAAAATTATAGAATGGTCCAGCCGCAACCGCTTCATCGTCATTCTGGCCACCGTATTCATTATCGCGGGCGGGATCTATTCACTGCGCAACATTCCGATCGATGCCATCCCCGACCTCTCCGACGTTCAGGTCATCATTCTGACCGAGTATCCCGGACAGGCGCCGCAGGTGGTGGAGGACCAGGTCACCTATCCGCTGACGACGCAGATGCTGGCTGTGCCCGGAGCCAAGGACGTACGGGGTTACTCTTTTTTCGGCCTCTCTTTCGTCAATGTCATCTTCGACGACGGCACCGATATCTACTGGGCCCGTTCGCGCGTTCTGGAATACCTGAATTCCGCGGCGGGACGACTGCCGGACGGCGTGACGCCGTCTCTCGGTCCCGACGCGACAGGGGTCGGCTGGGTCTATCAGTACTCTCTTGAAAGCGACCGCCACGACCTGCAGCAACTGCGATCCATCCAGGACTGGTTTCTGCGCTACGAACTGTCGGCGCTCGAGGGGGTCTCGGAGGTGGCCTCCATCGGAGGCTTTGTCAAGCAGTACCAGGTTTCGGTGGATCCGGACCGGCTGCTGGCCTATCACATCACCATCTCCCAGATCCGTGAGGCCATTCAAAACAGCAACAACGACGTCGGCGGACGGGTCGTGGAGATGGCCGAGACTGAATACATGGTCCGAGGACTGGGATACATCGAATCCCCGGAGGACCTTGAGCAGGTGGTGGTCGATACCGACAAGCGGGGTACGCCGATTCTGCTTAAAGACCTCGCCGAAGTGAACATAGGACCGGAGATGCGTCGCGGTCTGGCCGAGCTGGACGGGGAGGGGGAGGTCGTAGGCGGCATCGTCGTCATGCGCTACGGCGAGAACGCCCGGGAAGTCATCGAACGGGTGGATAACAAGATAGAGGACCTCAAAGCAGGGCTTCCTGAAGGCGTGGAGATCAAGACAGTCTACGATCGCTCCGGCCTCATCGAGCGCGCGGTGTCCAACCTCAAGGAGAAGCTGCTTGAAGAGAGCATCATCGTCGCCCTGGTGATCATCCTTTTTCTCTTCCATCTTCCCAGTGCCGCGGTGGTTATCCTGGCCCTGCCTGTCGGCATTCTGATGTCGTTCATCATCATGTTCGCCCAGGGTCTCAACGTCAATATCATGAGCCTGGGCGGCATCGCCATAGCCATCGGAACCATGGTCGATTCGGGAATCATCATGGTGGAGAATGCCCACAAACGCCTGGAGAAAGAGCCTGACAAGCCGCGCAAGGAGGTTATTATTTCAGCGGCGAAGGAAGTCGGTCCCACTATCTTCTTCGCGCTGCTGGTGATTACCGTGTCCTTCGCTCCGGTCTTCACTCTCCAGGAGCAGGCCGGTCGAATGTTCAAACCTCTGGCTTTCACCAAAACCTATGCCATGGCGACGGCCGCCCTCATCTCCATCACTCTTGTGCCGGTTTTGATGACCTGGTTCATACGGGGCCGCATCCGCAAGGAATCGGAAAATCCCATCAACCGAGTGCTGATCGGGGTCTACAGGCCGGTCGTCAATTTCGTGCTGCGCTGGCGCAAGATGACCCTGCTGGTGGCGCTGGCTCTGAGCCTTTCAATCGCCTGGCCCGCCAGCAAGATGGGAACGGAATTCATGCCTCCGCTCTACGAGGGCGATCTGCTCTACATGCCGACGACTCTGCCGGGTATTTCCATCACCAAGGCCAAGGAACTTCTGGCGCAGACAGACCGGATCATCGCCGAATTCCCCGAGGTGGAGCACGCCTTCGGCAAGGTCGGCCGGGCCGAGACAGCCACGGATCCTGCTCCGCTTTCGATGATCGAAACGACCATCATGCTCAAACCCGAGGAAGAGTGGCGCAAAATGCCGATTGAACGTTTCTATTCCGACTGGCCGGACTGGACCGAATGGGGGAAGAAGCCGCTGCGCTGGGTGTGGCCCGAAGAGAAAACCATTTCGGTGGATCAGCTCACCGAAGAACTGAATAATGCCATTCAATTTCCCGGTCTGACCAACGCCTGGACCATGCCGATCAAAACCCGCATCGACATGCTCTCAACCGGCATCAAGACACCTGTCGGAATCAAGATCATGGGGGAAGACCTGGAAACTCTTTCCGAAATCGGGGAGGAAGTCGAGGCCGTGGTAAGCCAACTGCCCGGCACGCTCTCCGCTTTCTCGGAAAGGGTCACCGGAGGCAACTATCTCGACTTCGACATCGACCGCGCAGAGGCGGCCCGTTACGGCTTGAACGTCGGCGATGTACAGGACGTCATCCAGAGCGCCATCGGCGGGATGAACGTCACACAGACCGTTGAGGGCCTGGAACGCTACCCTGTCAACATTCGCTACATGCGCGACTACCGCAACGATCTGCCGGCTCTGAGCCGGGTGCTCATCCCCCTGGAGGACGGCAGTCACATCCCCATATCCCAGGTGGCCGACATCAAGATCCATAAAGGCCCGCCATCGATAAAGAGCGAGAATGCCCGGCGCACCGCCTGGATTTTCGTCGACCTGAAGGGGATCGATGTCGGAACCTATGTCGACAACGCACGTGAGGCGATAGCCGAGCAGGTGAAGCTCCCGCCGGGGTACAATATCATCTGGAGCGGCCAATACGAGTACATCGAATCGACACGGGACCGGCTCATGGTCATCATACCCATGACAGTTCTGATCATTTTCGTTCTGCTGTACGTCAGCACCAAGTCGACCGTGAAGACGGGCATCGTTTTTCTGGCGGTCCCCTTCGCGCTCGTCGGGGCGTACTGGCTCATGTATGTGCTCGGATACAACATGTCGATCGGGGTGGCGGTGGGCCTTATCGCACTGGCGGGGCTCTCCGCCGAAACGGGCGTGGTCATGCTGTTGTATCTCGATCTGGCCTATGAGACATGGAAGAAAGAGGGGCGGATGATGACCCGCGGAGATCTGCATCAGGCCGTCCAGTACGGCGCGGTGCAGCGTATCCGTCCCAAGGCCATGACAGTGGTGACTATCATCGTCGGCCTGCTTCCCATCATGTGGAGTACCGGAGCGGGAGCCGATGTCATGAAGCGTATCGCTGCGCCCATGGTGGGCGGGGCGGTGACTTCACTGATAGTGATCATGCTCGTCATGCCTGTCATCTTTTTCCTCTGGCGCAGCATCGGACTCGAAAAGTCCATGAAGCCGACGGTTGAGGAAGAGGGCAGCTTGTAGAGGGGGGAGTGAAAAAAAATACAAAGGTTATCGATCTCAAGGAAAAAATGTTCAGTGCGGAAATATTCGCATCCACAAAACAGAAACGGAGAAAAACACCATGAAAAAGAAAATGATCGTACTGCTCGCAACCCTCTTCGCTCTTTCCGCTCCCCTGGCCGCTTTTGCCATGGACCATGGAGGAGAGAGCAAAAAGGAGAGGACGGATCACGGATCGATGGACGGCATGGACCATGGTTCAATGAAAGAGATGGACCATGACGAGATGATGGAAAACATGGTCATGCTCGGCAAGCAGACCGAAAATGGGGTCCAGGCGGCGGCCCACCTCAAAGACGTCAAGGAAGCGATGGCTGAAGCGGGAATGGAGGAAACCCATCACTTCATGGTCAATTTTGTCGATGTTGAATCGGGCGATCCTATCGAAACCGGAATGGTTGCCGTCAAGATAAAGGATCCTTCGGGTTCGGAAGGAAAACCGGTCAAGCTTATGGGCATGCAGGGTCATTTCGGAGCTGATATCTCCCTGACCGAAAAAGGGACATACGAGTTTCAGGTCGGCACCAAGCTCAAGGATGGCAGCAAGCGCCGGTACAGTTTTGATTATGAGGTAAAATAAACAGAACAGAAAAAACACAAGGCCGCGGGGTGGCCGCTGCCTTGTGTTTACCCGGTATTTGATTCAAAAATTGGATAATGGCTTGTTTTAAACGGAAAGAGGCCGATTGAAAGGAGGTCTGTTCATGAAGGATCCCGTATGCGGAATGGACGTCGATCCCGACGACGCTGCCGCCAGTGAGGATTATCAAGGACGAACCTATCATTTCTGCTCGGAAAAATGCCGGGACAAGTTCACCGACGACCCGGAAGGCTGGCTTTCCGGTGAAATCAAAAAAAAGGAACAGGAAGAAGCGGCGCCCGGAGCGGTCTATATCTGCCCCATGCATCCCGAAGTACGACAGGAACAGCCCGGTTCCTGCCCCGAGTGCGGTATGGATCTGGAGCCGGAAATGCCCACCGCGCAGGAAGAGGAGAGCGAAGAGCTCAAAAGCATGCGCAGAAGATTCTGGGTGAGCCTTCCCCTGAGCCTCGCCGTCATGTTCCTGGCCATGGGGGCCTTTGTCGGAATCCCTGTGGAAAAATGGATTTCACCCCGCACTGGCACGATCCTGGAACTGATCCTGGCTACACCGGTGGTGCTCTGGGGCGGCTGGCCTTTCTTCATGCGCGGCGCCCGCTCAGTGGCCACCTGGAAGCTCAACATGTTTACCCTCATCGGCTTGGGGGTCAGCGTCGCCTACATCTACAGCATAATCGCATCCCTGCTTCCAGACATCTTCCCGCCATCATTCCGGGAGGATGGCCAAGTCGACGTCTATTTCGAAGCGGCGGCGATGATCATCACCCTTGTTCTGCTTGGCCAGTATCTCGAGCAGAAGGCCCGCAACCGGACCGGCGAGGCGATTCGATCGCTGTTGGGGATGGCGCCCAAAACCGCCCGTCGCATCAACGAGGACGGCTCAGAGGAGGACGTGCCGCTGGAGGACGTTCAGGTCGGTGACTCCCTTCGGGTCAGGCCCGGTGAAAAGGTTCCCGTCGACGGCGAAGTCGTGGAGGGGAAAAGCTCGGTTGACGAATCGATGGTCACCGGCGAAGCCGTGCCGGTGGAAAAAGGAGAGGGCGACAAGATCATCGGAGCCACCGTCAACGGCAGCAGCGGATCGCTTGTCATCAGGGCCGAGAAGGTCGGCAAGGACACGGTGCTCTCCAGGATTGTACAGATGGTGGCCGAAGCCCAGCGCAGCCGGGCCCCGATCCAGAATCTGGCGGACGTCGTCGCCGCGTATTTCGTGCCGACGGTTGTCATTGTTTCCATACTCACCTTCATCATCTGGAGCATATGGGGGCCGGATCCGCGCATGGCTCACGCCATGATCAATGCTGTTGCGGTGCTGATCATCGCCTGCCCCTGCGCTCTGGGACTGGCCACACCCATGTCGATCATGGTGGCGACAGGCAGGGGTGCGACCATGGGGGTTCTGTTCAAGAACGCCGAGGCGATCGAAGTGATGAGGAAAGTCGACACTCTGGTGGTGGACAAGACCGGCACCCTGACCGAAGGCAAGCCCCGGCTGGTGACTGTGGAAGCGGCCGGCGATCTGGATGAAGAGGAGTTGCTGCGTCTGGCCGCCAGCCTGGAGAGAGGCAGCGAACATCCCCTGGCGGCTGCTATTGTCGAGGGATCGCAGGAAAAAGAGGTTGATCTGGTGAAAGCCAAGGACTTCGAAGCCCTTTCCGGCAAAGGAGTCACCGGTACCGTCGACGGCAAGAAGGTGGCTCTGGGCAATCCGAAATTGTTCGAGGAACTGGGGATCGAAGCGGGCGAATTGGCGGATCGCGCGGAAGAGCTTCGCGGGGAAGGGCAGACCGTCATGTTCGTCGCGGTCGACGACAAACCCGCAGGACTGCTCGGGGTGGCCGACCCGATCAAGGAATCGACTCCCGAGGCGATCCAGAAGCTTCACGAACAAGGCCTGCGTATCGTTATGGTCACCGGGGACAACGAGACGACCGGACGGGCGGTGGCACGGAAACTGGGCATTGACGAGGTCGAGGCCGAGGTACTGCCCGAACACAAGGTCGAAGTGGTCGAGCGCCTGCAGAATGAAGAAGGTCTCAAGGTCGCCATGGCGGGAGACGGCATCAACGACGCTCCGGCCCTGGCCACGGCGCTTGTAGGTATCGCTATGGGCAGCGGCACCGACGTTGCTGTCGAGAGTGCCGGAGTCACTCTGGTCAAAGGCGATCTGCGCGGCATCGTGCGTGCCCGGGAATTGAGCAACGCCACCCTGCGCAATATCAAGCAGAACCTCTTCTTCGCCTTTGTCTACAATTCCCTCGGCGTGCCGGTGGCCGCCGGTATTCTCTACCCATTTTTCGGCATCCTGCTCAGCCCTATTATCGCCGCCGCTGCGATGAGCATGAGTTCGGTATCGGTGGTGGGCAACGCCTTGAGATTGCGAAAGGTTTCCATTCAAGGCGATTGATCAGGGCGCCAATTTGCCCGGAAAATGAATCGTACTGCTCATATTATTTGACCGCAGACTCATGCTCGTTTACATTTGTGGATCGAACCTGAATTTACAAAATGGACCGGGTATGGATTTGCAAAAGCGAAATCTTATAATCTGGGCGGGGTTCTACCTCGTCTGGATTCTATTGCTGATATGGATGTCGTTGACTTCGACGCCATCTCCCGTGCAGACGGACCTTATTGCGTATGAAGACAAGATCAGTCATGCTCTGGCCTATGCGGTACTTGCTTTCCTCGGGGAGAGAACCTGGCGGAATCTGCCGGTGGCCAGGCGAGCCTGGTTGTGGTCGCTTTTGGTGGCTCTATTTATCGGCGCCGCTCTGGAGATCGCGCAGATGACTTTTACCCGCGCTCGCACGGCGGAGTGGGGCGATCTGATCGCCGATGCCGTTGGGGCCGGCCTGGCTTTGGCCCTGGTCGGCTGGAAGAACAAAAAACGCCGGCAATCCCTTCAGTAGGATTGCCGGCGTTCCTCTATTGCGAAGCTGACATCCGGTTCAATTCAGCTCCCGGTGACCTCGACTATGCAGTCGTAAGCGATGTCCACCAGCTCCTGCAGCGTTTCTTCTTCGGTGGTCAGCGGTGGCATGAAATAGACAACATTTCCAAGGGGGCGCAAAAGGGCCCCGCGTTCCAGAGCTTTTCGAAAAACTTCCCGTCCCTTGCGTTCCTGCCATGGATAGGGGGTTTTGCCTTCCTTTTCCTCAACCAGTTCGAAGGCCGCCACCATTCCGCAGCGCCGGAATTCTCCCACATGGGGCAGCTCGGTGAAACGTTCAGCCTGGCGGTCAAAAAAATTCTCTTTGGCCGGCAGCTTTTCCAGAATTTTTTCATCCTCGAAAATATTCAACACCTCCACCGCGACTGCGCAGGCCAGCGGATTGCCCGAGTAGGAATGCGAGTGGAGAAACGCCTTCATAGTCGCGTAATCGTCATAAAACGCATCATAGATTTCGTCGGTGGTCAGAACGACCGATAACGGCAGATACCCGCCGGTAATCCCCTTGGAAAGGCACATCATGTCAGGAGCGACTCCAGCGTGCTCGTTGGCGAACATCTTGCCTGTTCGTCCGAAGCCGACGGCAATTTCATCGGCGATGTAATGTACCTGGTAGCGGTCGCACAGCTTCCGCAGCTTCTTCAGGTAAACCGGCGGATAGATTCTCATGCCGCCAGCTCCCTGGATCAGCGGCTCGATGATGATCCCGGAGATGTTCTCGTGTTCCCTTGCGACCAGGGTTTCCATTTCCGCAAAGCATTCGGCGTCGCATGTATCGCGCTGCATGCCGTAGGGGCAGCGGAAGCAGTCCGGGCCTTGGACCTGGTGCCCCTTCATCATCAGCGGCTTGTAAATCTCGCGGTAGAGGTCGCATCCGCTGACCGAGAGCGCGCCCACCGTCTCGCCGTGGTAGGCGTCGGTGACGCTCACGAAGCGGGTTTTCTCCGGCCGACCGCTCTGCTGCCAGTATTGAAAACTCATTTTCAGCGCGGCCTCAACGGCCGATGAGCCGTTGTCGGCGTAAAAGACCTTTCCGAGATTACCCGGGGCCTTCTCGCACAGCCGAACAGCCAGTTCGACGGCGGGTTCGTGTGTGAAGCCGGCAAATATATGGTGGGGGATCTTTTCCGCCTGTTCCCTCAGCGCCCGGTTGAGGCGCGGGTTGGCGTGTCCAAGATTGTTGACCCACCAGGAAGATACCGCATCGATGTAGCGCTTCCCGTCGACATCGAAGAGATAACTGCCCTCACCGTGGGATATCGCTATGGGGGGCATGTCTTCGTGGTCTTTTTGCTGCGTGCAGGGGTGCCAGACGTATTGACGATCGAGTTCGAGAATCTGTTCCTTTTTCATAGTCCCTTTCTTTCCGAAACTGATTTGCAACATGGCGACTGCCCTCCGGTCGGCAACCCGAAATTGGACAAAAGTTGAGCAAAAGTGGGGAGGGCGGCGATTTCTTCGCTCAGTTGAAAGACCTGCTCCCTGGCTGTTCCGTCGACCTTGGGTAGAACACCGAGCAGATCGGCGCTGGCCAGAGATGACAAGGTGTGCGGTGCGCTTTCCTCTGCCTGATCAGGTTCCTGAGGCATTCGATTGATCATGAAACCGGCCACGGGAATATCCATTGTCTGGGCCGTAAAGACGGTTAGCAAGGTATGGTTGATGGTCCCCAGATCCGGGCGGGCGACGACGAGCAGCGGAAATCCCATGGCCTTCGCCAGATCGGCCATCAAGAGGCCGCCGGCCAGCGGGACCATCAGCCCCCCGGCGCCTTCGACTATCAGAAAATCGCAGCCCTTCTTCAGTTCCCGGGCAGTTTCGACCAGGCCACCGAAATCGATGAACACCTCTTCCTGGCGAGCGGCAACGGAAGGGGCGAGGGGCGCTTCCAGTCGATAGGGCGCAATGTGGTCAACAGGACTCTGGCTTCCTGATGCCCAGCGCAGCAAAGAGGCATCCTCCCCCTCGTACGCTGTATCGCTTACGCCCGATTCGACAGGTTTCATGATATCGACCTTCAGGCCGCGGGACCGAAGACAGTTTGCAAGAGCGGCCCCGACCAGAGTCTTGCCCACTCCGGTGTCGGTACCGGTAATGAAAATCCCTCCAGGGACGACGACATCAGCAGACATTGATTTCCACCTCGGCATCGGTAAACATTTGAAGGTCGGTCTCCCGGTTGCGGCCGGACGTGGTCAGATAATTGCCGACCATGGTGCCGCTGGCCCCCGCCATGAATATCCACGACTGAAATTCCCGCAGATTCGGCTCGCGGCCCCCGCAGACGCTGATGCCCTTGTCCGGGAGCATATAGCGGTAGAGCGCGATGATACGAAGGCAATCCATCGGCGTAAGGTTCCGGTTCCCCTCCAGCGGGGTGCCGTCGATCGGGTTGAGAAAATTAAGCGGAACAGAATCGACCTGAAGTTCTTTGAGCGTCTGGGCCATCTCGAAACGCTGATCGGGCGATTCGCCGAGACCGAAGATCCCGCCGCAGCAGACATTCATGCCGGCCCGCTTGGCGACCCGAACGGTTTCAACATCCTCTTCGTACTCGTGAGTGGAACAGATTTCGGGGAAAAAGGATCGGGCCGTCTCCAGGTTGTGATGATATGTCACACACCCGGCATCCTTGAGGTGTTGTGCCGTCTCCATGTCAAGCATTCCCAAGGAAGCAGAGGGCTCGATCGAGGTTTCTACACTGATGCGTCTCAACGCGTCCAATATCCTGTCCAGCTCTTCACCAGGAGAAATACGTGTTCCGCTGGTCACGATACCGAAACAGTGTGAACCTTCCTTCTCCGCAGCTTTTGCCCCCTGCAGAATGTCCTCGATCGACTTGAGTCCGAATGTGGGGACATCCGTTTTGTGGTGAGCGGATTGAGCGCAAAAAGCGCAATTTTCACTGCATCGCCCCGATTTGGCATTGATGATTGAACACAAATCGATCCTGTTTCCCAGAAAATGTTCTTTCACCCTGTGCGCACCCGCCAGAACCATCGACAAATCGGCTCCTGCGGCGGTCAGGATTTTTTGACCGTCTTCAGCCGATAACGGTTCATCAGCCGCGGCCTTCTTTACGAGATTTTCAACCAGATCATCCAATGCCCGACTCCCTTTCATTTTTTCCCGGATTATATGGATTTCGCGCCCATTGTCAACCCCTCTCTCGATCCGAAGGTTGACAAGTAGACATGGAAAATATCCCATTTATGTTTTTGAGTTCTCATATGTCATTGACGCAGAGTTTTTTTTGTTGTAAAAAGGCGTTCTATTTTCACAAGGAGTTTGATCCCAATGACTGTGGTAAAGAAACTGATAGGCAACAAACTGAAGCAGATCCGCCTGAGAAATGACATGACCATTCAGGAACTCGCCCTGAAGTCAGAGGTTTCATCCAACATGATTTCAAGAATCGAGCGGGGATTGACGATCCCTTCGGTCGATATTCTCATGAAACTGGCTGATGCATTCAGGATGAGCATTAACTATTTCGTGCAGGAGGCGGAAACCGGTTCCACCGTCGTTCATACCCGCAAGGGGGAAGGGGAGCCGATTTTCTTTTTTGAAGACAAGCATCAGATCAACAGTCTGACCCAGAACCTCCGCGATCCCGGCTTTTCCGTTTTTACCGATATGCTCGAGAAGGGTTGTTCCAGCGGTGACGGAGGCATGGTCCACAGCGGGGAGGAATTTGCATATATCTTGAATGGCGGTATGCGCTTCGTCATTGAGGGTGTCCCCTATATCCTTGAAGAGGGCGACTCGATCACATTCAAGGCGTCGTTGCCACATCGCTGGGAAAACATCCATGAAGGCCCTACAGAGATCCTCTGGGTTGTCTCACCTTCGCCCGATCTTTCGCAATAAATGCTTTTAACGCAAAGGCGAATTCCCCTTTTGTCTTTCTTTGCGTCATGTTCTCAATCTTTGCGACATTGCGTTTATATCCGTTTTTGAATTATTAATCGTGATACTGAGTGGTGAATCGATGAAGCTGAAAAAGATTGTCGGAAAAAAACTGAAATTCATTCGGCTCAAGGCCGGCATGACGATCCAGAGCCTGGCCGAAAAGTCGAATGTTTCTTCAAACATGATATCCCGGATCGAAAGAGGGATGACCATTCCTTCAGTCGATATCCTTTTGAAACTGGCTCGTGTATTCAACAAAAGCATTAACTATTTCGTGGAAGAAGTCAGTAATACGCACGAAATCGTCTTCACTTCTCCAGGCCAGAGGGACAAAACGGTTTACGAAGACGCCAACAACATGTTGACCGAATCGTTTACCTCCGGCCTGCGGGATGCCCAGTTTTCATCCTTTTTCTGTACGGTCAAGAAGGGAGGCAGCAGTGGAGCTCAAAACATGTACCATCCCGGCGACGAATTGATTTACGTGCTGGATGGACATCTTGAGGTCACAGTTGTTGACAGCACTTACAGACTTGAGGCCGGAGACAGCCTCTCGTTCAAATCTCATCTGCCCCATCGCTGGGACAACATCGGTGAGGAAGATGCCAGTGTCATATGGACCTTGTCGCCTTTTACGATCATCTGAATTTTAATTTCCGGGCATTGAAGGTTTGTCTTTTTGCGTTATAAATATAGCCTAAGACGTTGAAATCCTTTCGAATGATTTGACAAATGGGGAATCAGCGGTTTAATTTTTATAGCGAAAGAGATTCAAACCCTCGGTGAACAACTCCCGGAGACGTTATGAACAAATCTGATCTCGTTGAGACTCTCGCGAACAGCAAGAACCTGACTTATAAAAAAGCACAGGACGTTGTCAATATCATCTTTGATGAAATGACTGAAGCACTGACCAATGAAGATCGGATAGAAATCCGCGGCTTCGGCAGCTTTGTTGTCAGAAGCTACGAAGGACGATTGGGCAGAAACCCGAAAACCGGCGAAGTCATTTCCGTCAAATCCAAAAAACTCCCCTTTTTCAAGGTGGGCAAGGAACTCAGAGAGCGTGTGGACCAGGAATAGATCAATGCATTTTTTTTAAAGACAGATTGCCTTCTCGAAAGCCCGAGTTATATCCGGGCTTTTTTTGTACATTTCGGAGTCACCTGGCCGAAGAGAAGATACAGGGTCAATGCAAGGTGTTTTTTTATGGCAGAAATCGATCTGGAAACTTTTCAAAACAGCCCCCTCTCCAAAGACTTCGACAGAGATGAGAGCCTCGTGCTTGCTGACTTTTTTCAGAAGAAGGAGATGGACGCCGGAATGACTGTTTTTATCGAGAATATGCCCGGAGAATCCCTTTATCTGATCCAGAAGGGGCAGGTCGATATTTCCAAAATGGTCGTTGACGGCTGCGAACAGTCTCTTGTTAAACTGGGACCTCTGGAGCTTTTTGGCGAGTTGGCCATTCTCGACAGTTGTCCTCGTTCAGCAACTGCCCGAGTCATTGAAGATGCCGCTTTCCTGGTGATCACCCGGTTTGAATACGAAAGGCTGCGCAGCATCAACCCTGAAATTGCTCTGAAACTCACTTTGAATATAATCCGTCTGTTTTCCGGGAAAGTTCACGAAAACAGCGAGGAGTACAGGCGAATGCTCCTTGTTGAACCGGAAAGGGAAAGCCCCGCCTGAACCTTCTCTGGTTCGGCCCTGTCGGGGAGCGCCTGGCAAGGTTCTTTATCTTCCTGTTTATCATCCTGTTTATCATTGAAAAAAAAAATGCATTCCGCTATAGTCGCCCGCGTTTAAGTCCTGCAAAAATCAGTGATGGCCGGAAACAGCCGTCTTGCAAGTTTTACGCGAGAAAATGGGGGATCCATGTCTGAGTTGCTTCTCAATCGAGATCTGATTTTCGGCCTGGTCGGCGGACTCGGTCTTTTCCTTTTCGGCATGAAAACCATGTCGGAAGGGCTGCAAAAAGTCGCCGGCAATCGGATGCGGCAGATCCTCGCTGCGCTGACAACCAATCGTTTTGTTGGCACTTTCGTCGGAATGGCGGTTACGGCGATCATTCAGTCCTCGACCGCCACGACTGTCATGGTGGTCGGGTTCGTCAATGCCGGCCTGATGTCGCTGGTCCAGTCGATCGGAGTCGTTCTGGGCGCCAACATCGGCACCACGGTCACGGCACAGCTCATCGCTTTCAAGATCACCAAATACGCCCTTCCCGCCATCGGTCTCGGGACAGCTTTCAAGCTCTTTGCCACAAACAGAAAATGGTCTTACGGCGGGGAAATTCTTCTCGGATTCGGTCTGTTGTTTTTCGGCCTGAGCATAATGAAAAACTCGTTTGACCCGGTCAAGACGAGTACGGAATTCCAGCAGATATTTACGGTAGTCGGCGACAACCCCCTGCTTGGTGTCGCCATCGGAGCGATTCTCACAATGATCGTTCAGAGCAGTACCGCGACCCTCGGAATTACCCTGGCCCTCGCCAGCAGCGGACTGCTGTCCTTCGCCGGAGCTTTTGCTCTTGTTCTCGGAGAGAATATCGGAACGACCATCACAGCCAATATCGCGGCCATCGGGACCAATCTGGCAGCCCGGCGCACGGCTCTGGCCCATTTCATGTTCAATTTTCTTGGCGTCGCCTATATGATCCTGCTGATGCCGTTTTTTATGGGAATCGTCGACTCCATAACGCCCGGCTCGCCCGACCTGATAGTTCAGACAGCGGAACAGGCAACACAGATGGGAGTTTCTGTAGGCGACAACCCGGCTATCGCACGACATATCGCCAACACCCATTCCCTGTTCAATATTATCAATACCATCATCTTCCTGCCCCTGGTCGGGATTCTGGCCAAGATTACCACCATGCTTATTCGGGGCCGCGAGGAGGAGATGGAATTCCACCTGAAATTTATAGACAACCGCGTCCTGAACACACCTCCTATCGCTCTCGGCCAGGCCCGCTCTGAAACCAGACGTATGGCTCAAAAAACCGACAAGATGCTCACCGAAACACTCCTCTACATCAGAAACGGTGATGAAAAACTGATCGCCGGTCTGGATAAAAATGAAGAACTTGTCGATCTGCTTCAAAAGGAAATTACCGACTTTCTCGTCGCTCTGTCTCAGAAATCGATCAGCCAGGAAACCTCAAAGGATATTTCTTCGCTGATGCATATGGTGAACGATCTTGAAAGGGTTGGAGATCATTGCGAAAATCTCTGGTCTCTGGCGCAACGCAGGCGGGACCAGAAAGCACCATTCTCCGAAATCGCCCGACAGGAGATCGACGAGTTGGCGGATAAGACCCAGCGCTTTCTGCGCTTTGTCATCTCGGCGCTCGAACGGGACGATACCACGATCATGGAGAAAGCGCAGACGATGGAGGAGGAGATCGATCAGATCGAAGACTCGCTGCGCAACAACCACATTACCCGCCTGAACACGGGAGAATGTTCGGTCATGTCTGGTCTGATCTTCATCGACATGCTGCACAACTTCGAAAAAATCGGGGACCATACCTACAACGTCGCTGAAGCTGTCATCGGACTGAAATAAATGCCTGCTTCGATCGATGTGGGCACCAATACCGTTCGGATGCTGATCGGCGAGGTTTCGGACGGGCAGGTTGCTCCCGACAAATACCGTCGCTCTATTACACGTCTGGGGGGCGGATTCAGCCGGGAGAAGGGCTTGTCTCCGGCGGCCATGTCCCGCACACTGGAGACGCTGCAAGAATTCGCTGAGGAGATTCGCTCAGAAGGAGTCCGAAGCGTTCGTGCTGTCGGTACAGAAGCGCTGCGCAAGGCACCCAACGGCGGTCAGTTTGCCAAAGAGGTCCAGACGCAAACCGGACTTCCCCTTGAAATTATCGCTGGTGACGAAGAGGCTCGGCTTGCTTCAGCTGGTGTTCTGGCCGCTCTGTCGCCGCAACCCGATCAATGTCTGATCTTCGACATCGGCGGCGGAAGCACCGAATTCATCCTCGCCGAAGGGGGCCGGGTATCCTTCCATAAAAGTTATTCCCTGGGAGTCGTCCGACTGGCAGAAGATGTCTCTTCGATCGAAGAGCGAACCAGAGTCGTCGAGTCAGCTGTCGATGAGTTGATCCACGATCTGGCCGCAAACGGCTGCCAATTGAAAAAAGAAAAGAATTTCGCCCTTGTCGGAACCGCCGGTACAGTGACGACACTTGCCGCCATCGACATGGAAATGGCAGATTACGACTGGCGGCGGGTCAACAACCATCGTCTGGAGCGGCAGTCGCTGATAGATATATATCAGCGACTACTCGATCTGTCCCCGGAAGAAAGAGAAGAGGTTCCCGGCATGGAAAAGGGCAGAGGGGACCTTATTATTCCCGGCATATCAGTCGTTCTCGAACTCCTGGCGAAAATCGATTGTTCCTTCCTGATCGTCAGCGATTTCGGATTGCTCGAAGGCGCACTGATCGATCTCTCCAGCAGTTAAATCATTGACTTTCGGTTCTTTTTCAGTGTAATTTCTGGTTTTTAAAAATAAAACAAAGATCAACATACAGGGAGTCACATGGACAAAGCCATCCTTTCAGGAAATGAGTCATTTGCCCGGGGTGCTTACGAGGCCGGAGTTCACGTTGCCTCGGCCTATCCGGGGACACCGAGTACGGAAATTCTCGAAAACATTGTCAACTATCCAGACATCGACGCGTCCTGGGCACCGAACGAGAAGGTCGCCCTCGAGGTCGCCATCGGGGCGTCTTTCGGCGGCGCCCGAGCCATGGCGACCATGAAGCATGTCGGTCTGAATGTCGCCGCCGACCCGCTTTTCACCCTGTCGTACACAGGTGTTCGTGGTGGACTGGTGCTGGTCGTCGCCGACGATCCGGAAATGCATTCGAGCCAGGACGAACAGGACAGTCGACACTATGCCCGATTCGCCAAAGTCCCGATGCTGGAGCCGGCCGACAGCGAGGAAGCCCGCGCCTTTACCCGTCTGGCCTATGACATAAGCGAGCAGTTCGACACGCCCGTTCTCCTGCGGTCAAACACACGCCTGTCCCATGGCAAATCGATCGTATCCCTCCAGGAGCCGGTCACGAATCTTCCGGAGCCTTCCCTGGAGCGCAATCCGCAGAAACTCGTCATGCTTCCGGCCAACGCGCGCCGCCGTCATCCGCTGGTCGAGAAACGCCTGACTGATCTTGCGGCGTGGTCCTGCGACCAGGGTTTCAACCGGATCGAAGAAGGAGAGGGGGATGTCGGCATCATCACCTCCGGCGTTGCTTACCAATACGCCCGGGAAGTCTTTCCAACCGCCTCCATTCTCAAGCTCGGCATGGTCTACCCCCTCGCGGAAAACCTTATTCGCGAATTCGCTTCGCGTTATAAGAAACTCTACGTCATCGAGGAACTGGACCCGTTTCTGGAAGATGCCATCAAGGCCATGGGCATCGAGGTGATCGGCAAGGAGATCTTCCCGATCTGCGGCGAGTTGACGCCCGGCCGCATCCGTCAGGCCCTGAGCGGAGAAGAGAACGCTTCGGCCTATATCGTCGGCGAAGAGTTGCCGGGACGGCCGCCGAACATGTGCCCCGGTTGCGGACACCGCGGGCTGTTCTTTACGCTCAGGCAGCTTGGGGCTTTTGTCACCGGCGATATAGGGTGCTACACCCTGGCCGCGCTGCCACCGCTGAGCGCCATGGACACCTGCGTTTGCATGGGGGCCGGTATCAGCAATGCCACCGGCCTGTCCAAGGTCGTCCCGGCAGAGCAGAAACAGAAGATCGTCGGTGTCATGGGCGACTCGACCTTTCTTCATACCGGCGTCAACAGCCTGATGGATCTGGTCTACAACCAGTCGGTGGCGACGGTCGTTATTCTCGACAATCGTGCAACGGGGATGACAGGCCGCCAGGACAATCCCTCCACCGGTTACACCTTGTCCGGCGTCGACACACATGCCATCGACCTGGAAAGCCTTTGCCGGGCCCTGGGGGTCAAGAACATCCAGGTGATCGACCCGAACGATCTCGATACCACCCGCAAGGCGCTCGAGGAAGAAATGGCTCGCCCTGCACCTTCGGTGGTCATTGCCCGCCGCACCTGCATGCTGGAGCGGCGAGGAAGCGCTGAACGGCGAACACCCGTTGTCGTCGAGCCTGAAAAATGCGTCTCGTGCAAGGCCTGTCTCAAGATCGGTTGCCCTGCCATAGAATGGAAGGAGACGGAGGAAGGACAGGGCAAGGCCGTTGTGAACGCCATGATTTGTACCGGCTGCCAAGTCTGCGCCCGGGTCTGCAAATTCGGAGCAATCGGAGTGTCTGATGATAAATAATATGAACAGTATTCTTCTTGCCGGGGTCGGCGGACAGGGAACCCTTCTGGCCAGCGAAGTGCTTTCCGAAGTCCTCATGCTGGCCGGATTCGATGTGAAAAAAAGCGAAATTCACGGCATGTCCCAACGCGGAGGCAGTGTGACTTCCCATGTGCGCTGGGGCGAAAAGGTTTTCTCGCCTCTCATCCCTGAAGGAACAGCCGATATTCTATTCGGCTTCGAACTCCTTGAAACCTACAGGTACCTTCCGATGCTGCGGGAGAACGGTGCAGTTGTTGCCAACAACCTGAAGATCGCCCCGGGACCGGTTGCGACGGGCAATGCCCGATATCCGCAGGAGATACCGAAAAAAATCAGTGACCAGGTTTCCGACTCCACCTTTGTCGATGGTATGGATCTGGCCATGCAGGCCGGAAACTATCGGACCGTCAATACGGTCCTGCTCGGAACGCTTTCTACCCGCATGGATATTGAAACTGATTTGTGGAGGAAGGCCATTAAAAAGCTGGTTCCGGAAAATTCGCTCGATGAAAATCTCGTGGCTTTTGATCTGGGCCGCCGAGCAGGAGCCAACACATCGTCCTGAATCGCAGAGAAGGGGAGACGGGAAAAATATGATCTGGAATGATGAATTCGAAACCCTGCCGCGTGAAGCGATCGCATCTCTTCAGCTCAAGCGTTTGCAGCAGACCGTTCAGCGCGTATACGCAACGGTACCGTTTTACCGTCAAAGCTTCGAACGTGCGGGAGTCACACCCGATCAGATCAAGAGTCTCGACGACTTGAAGCGTCTGCCCTTCACCTTGAAGCAGGACATGCGGGACAACTATCCCTACGGTCTGTTTGCTGTGCCGCTCGAACAGATTCTCCGCATCCACGCCTCCTCGGGAACGACCGGCAAGCCGACCGTGGTCGGCTATACCCGACGGGACATCGATAACTGGTCCGAGTCGATGGCCCGGTCCTTCGCTGCGGCTGGAGCACATAAAGGAGATCTCATCCACAATGCCTACGGTTACGGCCTTTTCACCGGCGGGCTCGGCGCGCATTACGGCGCCGAACGGATCGGAGCCTCGGTCATTCCCATGAGCGGCGGCAATACCCGCAAGCAGCTGATGATCATGCAGGACTTCGGTTCGACGGTTCTGACCTGTACCCCCTCTTACAGCCTCTTTCTGGCCGAGGTCGCTGCGGAGGAGGGGATCAATATCCGCGACTTGAGTTTGAAAGTCGGCATTTTCGGCGCCGAGCCCTGGACCGAAGAGATGCGGGACGAGATCGAGGAGAAGCTCGGCCTCAAAGCCATCGACATTTACGGGCTCTCCGAAATCATGGGGCCTGGCGTCGGAATCGAGTGCATCGAAGCGCAGAGGGGGTTGCATATCTGGGAGGATCATTTCATCCCGGAAATCATCGATCCGCAAAGCGGCGATGTTCTTCCCATGGGAGAACGCGGCGAGCTGGTCATTACGACCATCACCAAGGAGGGGATCCCCATGATCCGCTACCGGACCCGCGACATCACCCGCCTGATTCCGGAACCCTGCATCTGTGGACGTACCCACATACGGCTCGAGCGCATGAGCGGCCGAAGCGACGATATGCTGATCATTCGCGGCGTCAATGTTTTCCCCTCCCAGATCGAAAGCGTCCTGTTCAATATCGAAGGCGTCGAGCCGCATTACCAGTTGATCGTCGATCGGGATGAGAATCTGGACAAGCTTGAGGTCCAGGTCGAGGTCAATGAATCGACATTCTCCGATGAAGTCAAGAGGCTCCAGGCTCTCTCCCTGCACATCCAGAAGGATATCAAGGAGATGCTCGGAGTGACCTGCAAGGTGCGTCTTGTCGAGCCGAAAACGCTCACCCGCAGCGAGGGCAAGGCAAAACGGGTCATCGACAGGCGCCAGGAAAAATAGTTTCCCCAAAAAGGAGGGATACAATGAAAGTTGAACAGATTTCCATTTTCATTGAAAACAAGTCTGGGCGTCTGGCTGAAGTGACCCGTGTTCTCGGCGAGGCTGGAGTCAACATCCGGGCGTTGTCATTGGCCGATACGTCGGACTTCGGCATACTCCGGTTGATCGTCGACAAAACCGACGAGGCCAATACTGTGCTCAAGCAGAACGGTTTCACTGTCAGCAAGACGGAAGTGGTGGCCGTGGAGGTACCGGACCGTCCGTCTGGCCTGTGCGGAATTCTCGAGGTCCTTGACCGCTCCCGCGTCAATGTCGAATATATGTATGCCTTTGTCGAGAGATGCGAGGAAAATGCAGTTATCATCTTCCGTTTCGACAACACGGAAGATGCGATCAAGGTGCTCAACGAAAACAATATCAAGGTTCTTGAAGGACAAAGAGTCTACAGCATGTAGCCTCAAAAAAGAGGGCGAAAACGGGCGACTTTATGGCATTATCTCGAACTGGCTTTAAGTCTGAAGAGGTGGAAATGGGACGGATCTGGAGTCCCGAAAGCGAAACGATGGACCGTGAGAGACTCCGGAGACTCCAGCTTGTCAGACTGCAGGCAACGCTCAGATGCGTCAACAACTCGGTTCCCTGCTACCGGGAGAAATTTGCTGACGCCGGTCTGGTGCCGGACGACATCCGCTCCCTCGACGATCTGGGCAGGCTTCCCTTTACCACCAAAGAGGACCTGCGGCAGAACTATCCCTACGGCATGTTCGCCGTGCCGATGCAAGATGTTGTTCGCATTCATTCTTCTTCCGGTACGACCGGCAAACCGACCGTGGTGGGCTATTCGCGCAACGACCTTCTGACCTGGACCGAACTTGTGGCCCGGTTCATGACCGCGGCAGGGGTCACCGATCACGATATCGTTCACATCGCCTTCGGTTACGGCCTGTTCACGGGAGCTTTCGGTCTTCATTATGGCGCAGAAAGGGTGGGGGCTTCCGTTATTCCCATGTCAAGCGGCAACACCGAACGGCAGATCATGATCATGCAGGACTACAAGTCCTCGGCCCTCGTCTGTACGCCATCTTATGCTTTGACCCTTGCCGATCGGATCGAAAAACTCGGCATCGATCCTCATAAAGATCTTTCAATGAAGTTTGGTCTGTTCGGTGCCGAACCGTGGACCGAAGAGATGCGCCGGGAGATCGAAAACCGACTCGGCATCATTGCCACAGACAACTACGGCCTGTCTGAACTGATGGGACCTGGAATCGGCGGTGAATGTATCGAACGGTGCGGCATGCATATTTCCGAGGACCACTTCATCGCTGAAATTATCGATCCGGATAGCGGAGAAGTCCTTCCGGAAGGTTCGGTCGGCGAACTGGTGTTGACGTCGATCACCAAAGAGGCCTTTCCGATCATCCGCTACCGTACCCGCGACATAACGCGACTCCATTATGAGTCCTGTTCCTGCGGACGCACCATGGTCCGCATGGAAAAGACCAGGGGACGCAGCGACGACATGCTGATCATCAAGGGAGTGAATGTTTTTCCCACCCAGATCGAGGAAATCCTGTTCCAGGCCGAAGGCTGTGAACCGCATTATCAGCTGATTGTCGAGCGCGACGGGAATATGGACACTCTTGAAGTCCAAGTTGAAGTTAATGACAAAATATTCTTCGATGAAATGAAAAAACAGAGAGCTTTTGTGGACGGCCTCGAAAAAAAGCTGGCCTCCGCCCTTGGAGTCGGAGCAAAGGTCAAGCTGGTTGAGCCGTCTTCCATGCCCCGTCATGAAGGGAAGGCGCAAAGGGTTATCGATCGAAGAAACATCTAGAATACCTAAGTGTTTCAGCTAGTTACGGCCTGGGGTCCAGCCGGTTTTTTTCGGATAAATTCCTTGACATTTTCTGTCAAATACACCATACTCCGCTTCGTTGTTGACGGGGCGTAGCGCAGCCTGGTAGCGCACCTGCATGGGGTGCAGGGAGTCGGAGGTTCAAATCCTCTCGCCCCGACCAAATAAAAAAGGGAAGTGATTCATTCACTTCCCTTTTTTATTATCCACTAACTCGACAATTCTTTTCGCCCCGGAACAGAAAATGAATGTACGAATCGCCCTGATTCTCTTCCTGTTCTGCCTGATGGCAGTGTCACCTTCTGCAGGTGCCACGAGTGCCACATCCACCAGCCGCCTTGTTTCGTCTCAGCCTTCATCAATTGACCTCTATAATGTTTCCGGGCATCTTCGTTTCACTTATGAAGAACTTGTCATGCCTGACCCTTCGGAAACGCGCCTGGGGCTCCTCGGCGTCAACTTTCTCAGCGACCTGAAGCATGGTTTCTACGGGGGTATCTCAGGATACGGTGCACTCAGGGGGGAAAGAGGAGGCTTTTTCACTGGAGGGCTGACTGGCGGGAAAACATTTCATATCGGTTCCAGCCTTTATGTCGATGCCGGCCTTTTCGTTGGCGGTGGTGGAGGGGGAGCTGCCCCGCAGGGTGGAGGGCTTATGCTTCGAGCCCATTCGGGCTTTTTCCTCGAAATGGACGGGTATCGCATCGGCGCCTCGATCTCCCGGGTGGACTTTCCCAATGGCGACATCGAAAGCGATCAAATATCGATGACCGTCGATTTCCCGTTCGCTTTTCTGGTCGGTAGCAGAACGGAAAGAAACAGGGAGCTTTCTGGAGACGACATTACTGAAGAATTCGGCATCGGGAAACAAGACATTTTCCTGAGAACCCAGAATTATTTTCCCGATAGCAGTTCTGAAACAACATCCGGAGAACGTTTCCACAAAGATTTTCAGACTATCGGCTTCGAGTTCCGCAATTACATCATGCCTCGCCGGTACTGGTTCATGGAAACATCCGGAGCGCTTGGCGGCAATGCAGATGGATATGCTGAAGCGCTTTTCGGTCTCGGTTATGCGACAGACTGGAGAGACGAATCCTTCGGTGTCGAAGCGTCGATCTCCGCAGGCGGCGCCGGAGGAGGACAGGTCGACACCGGAGGGGGGGCTGTAGCAAAGGTCCGTATCGGAGCCAATATGACAATGGCTCAGAAGTATATAATGGCCCTTGAGGGCTCTTACATGGAAACCCTGGATGGTGGACAGTTTTCTGCCTTTGGAGTGGGGCTCAGAGCAGGCTGGCGGATGCATGCGGCAGTCAGGGACGGCGCTTTTTCATTAAGAGAGGCCTGGACACAGGAAAACTGGGAAATCATTACCGAACACCAAAGCTATCTCAGTCCGCAACGAAAACATTCCCAGCCTGAGCATCAAGATGTTCACCTGGCCAGCATCCAATTCCGCCGCTACTTTCACAACAGCGGCTGGTTCCTTACTGGCCAGGCGGCCGGTGCCTATGAAGGAAAAGCTGGAGGCTATGCCAGTGGTCTCGTCGGTCCCGGTTTTCAATATAGAGCCGGGAAGAGCGCGTCACTGTCTTTTCACTCAGCACTTTTGTTCGGAGCCGGAGGTGGCGGCGGACTCGATGTCGGAAGCGGCCTGCTTGTGCAACCGGTCGTTGGCTTGTCTTACCGGTTCAATCCCTCTCTGAAGGCCGGAGTGTCTTTTGGGTATATCTGGTCACCTGATGGTCATGTCGATTCTCACGTAGTCGGTCTCAACGTTTCGATTCCGTTTGTATTGCCGAACAATTCAGCTGCCCGGTAGATGCTCATAAAAAGCCAGAGGCGTGCAGGGAGTCGGAGGTTCAAATCCTCTCGCCCCGACCAAATCATCACGAGCAAAAAGGTCGATCCTCGGATCGGCCTTTTTGCGTTTCAGGGTCTTCACCCTGGCGATTCTTGCAGGACGTCATCAAGTGCCGCTGACAGAATTTCAAGGCCTTCATCCAGGTCTTCATCGCTGATCATCAGCGGCATCAAGGTGCGCAGCACAAAGCCGCTGGCGGTCATGACAAGCAGGCCTTGCTTCCGGGCGGCAATGAGAATCTTGCCTGCGATTTCCGGGCTGCCCTGACCGGTTTCGGGATCGACAATGTCGACGGCACACATGGCCCCAAGACCTCGAGGATGACTCACGTGGGGGAGGGTGGCTGCAAAGTCGCGGAAGCGTGTCATGACGCGGGAACCGATCTGCCGGGCACGCTCAGGCAGTTTTTCATCCTGCATGATGTCGAGAACAGCGTGTGCAGCGGCACAGGACAGCGGATTGCCTCCGAAGGTCCCGCCGATGCCGCCGACTTTTGGTGAATTCATGATGTCCGTTGCAGCCGTTACGGCGCTCAGGGGCATGCCTGCCGCCAGAGACTTGGCCATGACCATCATGTCGAACTTCACATCAAAGAGTTCGCTCGCAAAGAGCTTCCCGCAGCGCCCGAAGCCGGTCTGAACCTCATCGGAGATCAGCAGAATGCCCTGCGCGCGGGTTACTTCATGCAATACTTTCAAGGCCGCCGGATGAACGGGGTAGAATCCCCCTTCGCCGAGGACCGGTTCGATGATCACACAGGCGACATTCGCAGCTTCCACTCCATAGGCGAAAAGGTCATCGAGTGCTGCGCGCGCTTCACTGGCGATCCTCTCGTCGGAAAGTTCGGCGGGCGGATTGAAAAAAGGTCGCCAGGGCAAATGATAGATTTCGGGCGCAAAGGGCCCAAAACCGGCGGTGTAGGGGTGGACTTTGCCGGTCAGACTCATTCCCATCAGGGTTCGGCCATGAAAGCCGCGCTCAAAGCTCACAATTGCTGAACGTCCTGTATATGTCCGTGCAATTTTGACCGCGTTTTCACCTGCCTCGGCTCCACTGTTGAAGAAAGCCGTCATGTTGTGACCCGGGATGGGGACCAGCGTGTTGAGCCGCTCGGCAAGACGGACGTAGCTTTCGTACATGGCAACGTGCCAGCAGGTGTGTAAAAAGTTGTCGGCCTGCTCTTTGACAGCGGCGACAACCCGCGGGTGGTTGTGCCCGACGTTGACGCAACCGATACCACCGCAAAAATCAAGATAGTCCCTGCCGTCAACATCCCGGATTTTTGCGCCCTGCGCCTGGTCGGCAAACAGGGGCGTAACATTGAAAGGGCCCCGTGGAACGGCCTTTTCGCGGCGCTTGAGCAGACTGGCTGTGGACGGAAAGTCTGAAGACATACGTTATTATCCTTTCCTGACTGGCTTCCTCTTTTTCAATCCGCACCAGTCGGTAACCAGACTGGTCAGAACCTCGGCGACGCGCTGCATCGAGTCGACGCTGACCCGCTCGTCCGCGCCGTGAATGTTCTGCGCCAGCGGTCCGTAGCAGGTGGCGGGGATGTCGTAATAAAGGTCAAAAAAACGGACATCGGTGGTGCAGGTGGCCTTGTATTCGACGGCCGGCCGGCCACGCCACTGCGTGTGGGCATTCTGCAGGCTGCGTCCGAAGGCGCTGTTCACATCGAAGGTTGCGCCCTCAGCCTGAAAACCGATGTACTCGACTTGCGGCGGGTTTTCCCTGAGCCATGGGTCTTTTGCAGCGACCGCGGCGACGCGCTCTTCGATGGTGCGCATCAGTTCGGCACATTTTTCGCCCGGGAAAAGCCCGAGCCGAAACCGCGTTACGCACTCTCCGGCGACGGTGCTGGCCCAGTCTCCGCCATGGATGACGCCGACGTTGAGATTGATAGGGTGTTCCGTGTCGCGGTAGGCTGGGTGGATTCTGTCCGGCTGGTTGAGTTCGTCTTCGAGCGCGCGCAAGGCCTGGATGACGGGCCAGGATTTTTCAATCGCATTCACTCCGCGTCCCGCACCGAGGACATGCTGTGTGTGTCCCAGAACCCGCACCTGGAACCAGATAGCACCGACCTGATGGGTTAGAATTGTCTCCCCGAAGGGCTCGGGGATGACGCAGGCGTCAGCGGTATAGCCACGTTCGAGCAGGGCAAGCGCGCCATTGCCGGTGCATTCCTCCTCGACAGGTGACTGGCAGATCACTTTCGAAGCCGGTTCCAGACCAAGATCCTGCAGGGCGGCCAGAGCCCAGAGATAGCTCAGGGTGCCTCCCTTCATATCGCCTGCGCCGCGGCCGTAAAGCCAGGTTCCGTCATTATCTTCTGCGAGATAGGGATCAAAAGGGTCGGCGCTCCAGAGCTTGACCGGCTCAGGACTGACAACATCGATATGACCATTAAAGGCCAGGCTGGATCCTGCGTCTGTCACTGGCTCATGGATGGCGACCACGTTTTCCTTGCCTTCCAGCTTCCAGTCCACAGGGCTGAAACCAGGGTGATTTTTAATGCGCTCAAGCGCAATAGGCTCAATGTATGTTGCATAGCCGAGTTGATCGAAAATACCCGCGAGATACCGTTGGCCGTTTTCCTCCTGGCCCAGCAGGGTGGGGTAGCTTACCAGCTCGGCCAGGGTTTTGAGCGCCCAGTTACGGCGTCCTTCAATAGCCTGGCGCAAGGTTTCGCGCGGTGGTAGATTCATGGTCCCTCCTTGTCCCAGGGTTCGAGGGAGCTGTCCATGGCGATATCGGCATCAATGGATTGTAAAACGCTATCCGCTGTTTCCGTCGGGTGAACGCTCGATAGCTGGAGCGTCTCGCCGCGGCGGCGGAAAACCGCCCGCTCAGTGATCAGGGTGTCCACACAGCTTGCGGCGGTCAGGGGCAGATCGCAACGTGCGACAAGCTTGGAGCGCCCGCGTTTGTCGCTGTGCCGACTCAGTACGACCACTTTGCGCGCTTTCTGCGCCAGTTCCATGGCGCCGCCCATGCCGGGAGTCAGTTTTCCGGGAATCTTCCAGTTGGCCAGATCGCCATTGACGGCAACCTGAAAAGCACCGAGCACCGCCAGGTCAAGATGCCGTCCCCGGATCAGGCCGAAGGACAGAACGCTGTCAAAGCAGGCGGCTCCGGGGCGCAGAGTGACTGCGCGTCCGCCGGCGTCGACGACATGGTGGTCGGGGGTCCCGTCCGCAAGCGGCGGCCCCATGCCGACAAAGCCGTTCTCGGAATGAAAGTGAACATCCAGTCCGGCAGGCAGAAAGCCGGGCAGCTGCGTCGGCAAGCCGATCCCCAGGTTGACCAGCATGCCATCTTCGATCTCTTGTGCGGCGCGGCGCAAAATGATCTCTTCGACGCGTTCCGATGATTTTTCTGCAACCATCAGGATTCCTTCTGCATGTGGGCGCGCGGCTGTGCCTGAATGATGGCATTGACCAGCACCCCGGGAATATGGACGTTTTCAGGCGCGATGCAGCCGATATCGACGATCTCTCTGGCTTCCACGA
>JAWOCM010000018.1:0-10031 GCA_046483795.1 Desulfuromonadales bacterium
GGGCCGGCAGGCCTATATCGTTTATCCCCTGGTCGAAGAGACAGAGAAAAGCGACCTGAAAGCTGCCACGGAAGGGGCTGAACATCTCAGGGCGGTTTTCAGCGACGCGCGACTGGCGGTTCTGCACGGACGGATGAAGCCGGACGAAAAAGAGCGGATTATGCGCGCTTTCAAGGATCGTGAAATCGATATCCTTGTCTCCACGACAGTTATCGAGGTCGGAATCGACGTTCCCAACGCCTCTGTCATGATGGTCGAACATGCCGAGCGCTTCGGCCTGTCGCAGCTGCATCAGCTTCGTGGCCGCGTCGGACGGGGGGCGGCCGAAAGTTATTGCCTTCTGGTGCGTGGAGTCCAATGCAGCGCCGATGCTCAGAAACGTCTCGATGTCATGGTCGAGACGTCTGACGGTTTCCGCATCGCGGAAGCGGATCTCGAAATACGCGGTCCCGGAGATTTCCTCGGCACCCGGCAGGCCGGCCTGCCCGATTTCCGCATCGCCGACCTGCTGCGCGACGGCCGCATCCTCGAGCTGGCCAGACAAGAGGCTTTTGCGCTGGTGGCGAGGGAGGGCTTCCCAGACCGACCCGGATTCGACGACCTGTTTCAGGAAATGAAAGAACGGTGGGGCGGGCGACTGGAGCTGGCAGGCGTGGGATAGTTTTTCCGCAAAGACGCTTACTTGAGGGGATAATGCTAGAAATCTTCTCAACCCATTCGCCTCTTGAAAACCCGCCACCGAAACAGAACGACCCTGCCCGCAATGTGCGGACAGGGTCGTTCTGTGTGTTGCGTATTGTTGTCAGTAGATAGGTTATAAATAGGAGGTGTTAAGCTCAATGCCTTCACGCAATTTCGGATCCAGGAGCCCGCTCGCCTCACCTTCCTCGAACCACTCCTGCTTCAGGCCATCGAGGAATTCCTTTTTCTCTTCGACCAGTTCATCGAAGGGCAGACCGATGATGTCCTGGGCCTTCTTCTTGGTCGAGAAGTCAGGGGCCTGGTAATCGGGCGCTCCGAGCTTGGCGAGAACGGCACGCAGCTTGACGCGGGCATCCTGTCCCTTGTTGATGGCGCTGCCGAGTACGCGCAGTGTCTCTTCGGGGGCATGGAAAAAAGATCCATGGGCGGCAATGGAATAGTCCCAGCGCCACTGGCCATGGCGGATATCCTCCAGAACCGGTTTCATCTCTTCCTCGGTCGCTCCGAGTTCCCAGGCCTTGGCGGCTTCGAGGTGCGCTTTTGCCAGCACGTCCATGGCTGCAGTGGAAAGTTCATTCTTGCGCTCAAGTTTACGTTCCACTGTCTCACGGAATTCCTTTTCGGTTCCCTGGTGACAGTTCAGGCAGGTGTTGGCGATGTTTTCCAGGGGGCTCTGGACCTGGTGGTCAGAGTATTTGACGCTGCCTTCTCGAACATAGGGCATGTGGCAGTCGGCGCAGGCCAGGCCTTGCCTGCCGTGAACGCCGGTTATGAAGGTCTCGTAACCGGGGTGCTGGGCCTTGAGCATTGGGGTTTTGCTCAGTTTGTGAGTCCAGTCGACGAAATCTCTCTCATCGTAGTATTCTTCAATCTCCTCGGCAAGCATGCCGTTGTCCCAGGGGAAGGTTACGACGGCGGCAGTTTGCTCCTCTCCGTCGTCGTCGGTCCAGTCGGTTTTCTTGAAATAATATTCGGCATGGCACTGGGCGCAGACCAGTGAACGCATGTCCTGGTGAGAGGCGTCCTCGAACTTCAAGCTGCCTTCGGCATCAAGCCCTCTTTTCAGATAATCGCGGGTTACGGTCAGTTTCATCGTCTCGTTGTCATGGCAGTCCGCACAGCCTATGGGGTTGACGACTTCGCCGCCGTGTCCGGCCCATTTGCCGGTGTAGAATTCGAGTTCCCCGATTTCGTCGATCATCCTCGGAACGTCCGGGGACTTACAGGTCCAGCAAGCCGTCGGCATGGGACCGGATTTCTCGTCGACCGGAGCCCCGGTTCGCAGGGTGTTCATGTTGTCCTCGAGGGCATAGTAATGACCGCGCGGCTCGTTGTAGTCCTTGGAGAAGCCGTATCCGGCCCACATGACCACCAGGGCTGGATTTTCCTTGAGGACGTCCTTGATCTCATCGCTTTCCTGGGTGCGTTTGTAAGAGTCGTACTGGCGGGGAAAATACTTTTCATATTCTGAACTTCTCGGGTTGAACTTCTCCATTTCCGGAACCTCGTTGATGGTCTTCTGCTCGGCTTTGTTTTCCTTGATAGAAACGGCCAGCAGGACCATTGGCACCAGAACAGCAACAGATACGATGGTGACAAGCCACGATTTTTTCATACGTTCTTCTCCCTGTTTGAGTCTTTATAATTCTTTGACACCAAGATTATTCTGCGTCGCAGTAAGATTGTTTGTCCGGCCGTGGGGCAGGGCACGATGACAGTCCCAGCAGGTGCGTCCCATCGGCACATCGGCCTCATGTTGCTGGTAGAGCTCGGCATTGGCCTGCATCTGAGATACGGCTTCTTCGTGACAGGCGATGCAGTTCGTCTGGATCCTCTGGGCTGCGTCGTCGGTGATGCGCAGATTGTTGCCGTAGTTTCCAAGTGTCATGGCCACCGAATGATTGAATCCGTCACGCGTCTTGGCCAGCATCTTTTTGACGAAGGAATCTCTGGGCAGATGACAGTCCACACAAACTGCGCGGCCACGGTGAGAACTGTGCTGCCAGCTTGCGTAATGCGTGTTCATGGTATGGCAGTTGATGCAGACTTTCGGGTCGCTCGACAGGTAGGAGAGCGCCCGAGACTCATAAACCAGGTAGCCGAACATCCCGAACACTGCGATGACACAGAAGGTCGCCACATAGGTCATGAAGCTTCTCGATTTCATAGGCAGCAGCCTTCCGAAGGACGGGGGTTGACAGATCCATCTTTACTCATTTTCCTCCTCCTTTCTGATGTACGTTTCACTCATTCCGTAGCAATGCCTGTGCCAATAAAAAAAACACCACAAAACGGTGAGTTGGAGGTTTTTTAGAAATCAAGTGTTACCATTTGGTAGCTTTCAAGAAATCCATGTGTTACCTTCAGGTATCAGAGCCCAACCAAAATCGTTATCCTGATTCAAGTTTAGTTTATCAAATCGAGGCCATCATGCAGTTGAGGATGAAATTTATATTACTCATTGCGCTTGTGACGACCTGTTCTTACGGGGTCACATTTTATCGCACATCGAGTTTTCAGGAAGATCTGGTCGTCGAACAGGCGACGCGGCAGGCGAAGATGCTCTTTCATCAGATTCGCCTGACACGACAGTGGGTATCCGACCATAACGGCCTCTTTTTCATTAAAGAACCCGGTGTCGAAAGCAATCCTTTTCTCGAAGAGGGACGGATCCGCGATACCCGGGGGAACTGGCTGGTCAAGCGAAATCCGGCCATGGTCACCCGGGAGCTCTCTGTCTATGCGGCCCGCGAAGGGATGGGCAGTTTCAACGTGACCAGCCTCAACCCTCTCAATCCGCAGAACGCCCCTGATGAGTTCGAGCTACGGAGTTTGAAGAAATTCGAAGCCGGAGCGACAGAGGTGGTCGAGATCGAAAAAATTGCCGGCAACCACCGGTTGCGCTACATGGCTCCCCTGAAGGTCGAACGCAACTGCCTGACCTGTCACTCCGGGCAGGGATATTCGCCGGGCGACATCCGCGGCGGCATGAACGTCACGATCCCCATGGACGACGCGTTTGCCGAGATCGGAACCAATAACCGCATGCTGTTGAACATCGCCGTCGCGACTATCGTCATCGTTGCTCTGGCGATGTTTTTCCTCTTCGAGCTTCTGGTTGCCAGACGCCTGAAAATTCTCGCCCGGGATATGGACGATTATCCGCAGAGAAGCAGCGGGGACAGTCCGCTCCTCGGGGACCGAGATGAGATCGGAGCGCTGGCCGGCCACTTCCGCAAGCTCTGCGAGCGCTTCGAGCATTCTCAGAAGGAACTCGACACCACCCGTCAACAGGTCTTCCGGAGTGAGAAGCTGGCCGCACTGGGACGCCTTGTCGCCGGGATCTCCCATGAAATCAACAATCCGCTCGGAGGGATGCAGAACTGTATCAAGACAATGAAAAGACATCCGGATCACCCGCAGATGCAGAAACGTTATCTCCATCTGCTGGAGCAGGGGGTCGAGCGCATCAAGAGCACGGTGCAGCAATTGCTGAATATAGGCCGCAAGGAACCGCTGGAAGTGAAACAGGGCGATGTGGACGAAATGATCCGCGAATGTCTCGAGTTGACCTGCATGGGACGCCGCAATATCAGTCTGGATCTGCGGCCGGGTATACAAAGACCGATCCTCGCGAGCATGGAAGCCCTGCGGCAGGTGGTGATGAATCTTGCCGGCAATGCCGTACAGGCCATGGGCAACGAGCAGGGCGAGATCACAGCCACCACCCGGATCGACGACGAGGCGTTGGTCATTTCCATCGCTGACAGCGGTCCTGGGATCGATCCGCAGCATCTGGACACGATATTCGAGCCCTTTTTCACCACCAAGGGGGTCGGAGAAGGCACGGGATTGGGGCTTTCCGTATCGCATTCTCTGGCTGAACAGATGGGCGGAAAGCTTTCGGTACACAATCGACCGGAGGGCGGAGCGGTCTTCACTCTCAGAATCCCTTTGCAGGATCAAACACCAGGGAAAAACCCATGATACCGAGAATTCTTGTTGCCGAAGACGAAGAGATCATGCGTGTGACCGTACTCGATCATCTGCGCAGCCAGGGTTGGCTGGCGGATGAAGCCGAGACAGGTACGAAGGCTCTTGAGATGATCAGGGCCCATCGCTACGAACTCGTTCTTTCCGACATTCGCATGCCGGGAATGAGCGGAGAAGCACTGCTGACGGAAATCAAAAGGGTATCCCCGCGCACGGACGTCATTTTGATGACCGCCTATGGCAGCAGCGACAATGCGGTAAACTGCCTGAAGAAAGGGGCGACGGACTATATCCTCAAACCCTTCGATCTCGATGACCTGAGCTTCCGCATAAACCGGCTGCTTGAACAGCAGTGGGTCAAGGCGCGTTGCGTTTCTCTGGAACATTGCGGCGGTCAGCGTTGGCCGATTATCGGTTCGAGCCCGGCCATACAGAAAACGCTCGGCATGATCAGCCAGGTGGCCAAGGCCGATTCGACTGTTCTGATCCATGGAGAAAGCGGCACCGGCAAGGAACTGGTTGCCGCGGCCATTCACTACGAGAGCCGGAGATCCAGCAAGGCCTATGTTCGGGTGAACTGCGCGGCAATCCCGAGCGGACTGATGGAGTCAGAACTGTTCGGTCATGAAAAAGGGGCTTTTACAGGGGCTGACAAGGCCAGGGAAGGGAAGTTCGAACTGGCGGATCAGGGAACCATTCTGCTCGATGAAATCGGGGATATGCACCTCGATATGCAGGTGAAACTGCTTCGTGTCCTGCAGGAACGTGAAATCGAAAAGGTGGGCGGCAAACATCCGATCCCCATCGATGTCCGCGTCGTTTGCGCCACAGCTAAAAATCTTGCCGATGAGGTCCAGAAAGGCAATTTCCGACAGGATCTGTTCTATCGGCTGCAGGTCATCCCGATGCACATTCCCCCGCTGCGAGAGCGGGACGAAGATATTCTGGAACTCGCCGACTATTTTCTCGATGAATTCGGTCGGGAGAGGGGGGTTGCATTCGAACTCTCTGAAGATGCCCGACAGGCACTGCAGCGCTATACCTATCCGGGCAATGTTCGCGAGCTGAGAAATATCCTGGAGCGGATATCAGTTCTCGCCCCTGCACCGAAGGTCCAGCTCTGGGATCTTCCCGTTGAGATTCGCGAAAGTGCAGGGGAGGAGGGAAGCAGAGAGGAGAGTCTTGCCGCTGCCGTTGCCAGCGCTGAAAGGAACTGCATTCAGCGAGCCCTCAAAAAGGCCGGCGGCAATAAAACCGAATCGGCCTTTTTGCTCGGAATCAGCCGTAAAAATCTTTGGGAGAAGATGAAGCATTACGGGTTGTAGGAATCTAAGTCTCTGTAATCCCTTCGCAGAAATCCACTTGCTTTATTGAATAGACACTTGAAGGTGTTATAGTTTGTTAAATAAAATGAAATCAACACAGTCATGATGATTGATTTGTGTTTCTGTTAAAGGTGTTTCTCAATGGGTGAAGACAGGCAATGGAAAACCTTTCCCAAATTATTTCGTGATGTTTTTCAATCAATCCCCGCAGCAGTAATAGCCCTGGACACTGAGGGCAAAGTCCGGCTTTGGAATCTTTTTGCCGAAAGCATATTCGGCTGGACCTCCGAGGAGGTTCTGGGAAAACCGTTACCTACCATTCCGGAATCCGAACAGGGACCCCTCTCGAAAGAAGCCAGAGAGTCACTCTCCGGGAAAGTTCATCTTCAGAAGCCTTGCCTTCGACAGCGCAAGGACGGGACCCTTCTCGATGTTACCCTCTCCACCGCCCCGTTGAGAGCCTCTGATGGGGCCATCTACGGTACCATAGGTTTTCTCCTGGATGTAACCGAGCAGCGTGAAACCGAAAAGCAACTTGAACAGACCCACAATCTTCTGCAGGCAATTTTTGCCGGCATGGACGAAGCGGTCTTCGTGGTCGATCCGAAAGATCGTACAATTATAACCGCCAATCCCGCCGTGAAGCGGATATTCGGATACTCAACCGACGAAGTGATCGGATCCAATACGACCTTTCTGCATCCTGGACGGGAAGCCTATGAAGAATGGAATCGGGGCGGCGCTCAAGCCTTGAACCAGCATGGTGTATTCCGGAGCGAATGGTGCATGCGCCGCAAAAACGGAGAATTGTTCTGGGCGGAAATTACGGTCCGTCACATCGACGGACCTGAGACATGGAATCAGGGTGTGGTAAGCGTCATCAGAGACATCAGCGAGCGCAAAGCCCATATGGAGGCGCTGAACAAAAAAAGCCGGGAGTTGGGCGAGAGAGTCAAAGAACTGAACTGCCTGTTTGCAGTGGCCGACCTGCTTAACGATCCACACTCGTCTTTGGAAAATGTGCTCCAAAGCGTCGTAGATGCTCTTCCCCCAAGTTTCCGGTTTCCCCGCTCCACTTGCGTCCGGCTTACCCTTGATGGGAAGTCCTACACTTCTGGAGATTTCGAGGAGACTCCCTGGTGTCTGACCTCGCGCTTGCAGAGCGATCAAAGCAAGGGGCTTATTGAGGTCTGTTATCGAGAGGAAAAACATGGTGAGGCAGAAGGACCTTTTCTCGAAGAAGAGCGTCGGATGCTCGACGGCGTTGCCGACCGGCTTGGCTCTTATCTTCACCGCCGGGAAGCCATAGGAACTTTGAGAGCAATTCGCAAGCGTTTGCAGCACCTTTTGACGGTGAGTCCTGGAATTATCTTTTCAGCCTCGGTAACACCGCCTTACAAGACAACCTTCATCAGCGAAAATGTACGGGATCTTTTAGGATACGAACCGAACCGGTTCATAGAGGACCCGAAGTTCTGGTTAGGGCAGATACATCCAAAGGACCGATCCAAAATAAAAAATGCCCTAAAGGGTGTCTCTCCAGACCAGATGGTCAGCAACGAATATCGTTTTCAACACCGGGATGGCTCCTGGCGGTGGCTGCTCGATTTTTCCCGATTGATGACCGATGAGGATGGCCATCCTGTTGAATATGTCGGTTCTCTGGTTGACATTACCCAGCGAAAAAATGCGGAAGCGGAGCTTCAACGCTTGAACCGGACTCTTTTAATGGTATCCCGATGCAACGAGGCGCTGGTTCGATCCCAGAATGAAAAAGAGCTGCTGGAATCCATCCTGCATCATCTTGTGGATTCCGGAGGTTACTCTATAGCCACAGTGTGGTTCATCGGCCAGGAAGGGGAGTGTTTCCCACCAGCCGTCTATCCTGAGAAAGCCGCCGAGTTCCTGTCAGAAAGGGATGAAGAAGAAAGTGACCTCCTCGAGCGTCTTTCCCGTGTCTGTCTTCAGGCTTTCAGTGGAGAAATTTTCACGACCGAGGAACTGTTCACCCAATGCCCCGAATGTCGGAAGCTTGCAGAGATTTTCGATGTTCACTCTGTTTTTGCTCTGCCCCTGAAATTAAAAAAAGACAACATCGGATGCCTGACTTTATTCAATCCACGGAATAGCTTTAGCAGTGAGGAGGTCAAGCTTCTCAAGGAACTCGGGGATGATTTGGCTTACGGGATTCGAGCTCTGCGCACTGAAGTGGCTCATCGTCTGGCCGAAAAAAGTCTGCGGGTGCGAAACCGGGCCATGGAAGCCAGCAGCAACGGCATTATGATCAGCGAAGCGAAGTTTCCAGAGATGCCGATCATTTATGTCAACCCGGCTTTTGAACGCATCACCGGCTACAGCGCTGAAGAGGTTGTGGGACTGAATCCGCGACTTCTTTCAACCGGAGACCAGAAGCAGAAGGGTCTCGTCGATATAAGGACAGCTCTTAAGGAGGGAGAGCAGGCGGAAGCCCTGGTTCGCAATTATCGCAAGGATGGGAGCCTGTTCTGGAATGATTTTTCCGTTGCACCGGTGCCAAATGAGGCTGGCGAAACGACGCACTACATCGGCATCATCAATGATGTCACCGAGTTGAAACAATACGAGGAAGAATTGGAGCGTAAAGCGAACTTCGACGAACTGACGGGACTGGCCAACCGCAACCTGCTGGCCGACCGTCTGCAACAGGGAATCGCTTTCGCAGACAGGCACGAGGGCTCATTTGCAATTCTGTTAATCGACCTGGACCGTTTCCACATTATCAACGCCAGCATGGGACATCATATGGGAAATGAACTACTGAAATGGGTGGCAAAACGTCTGGAATCCCGGGTTCGTTCCCAGGACACCTTGGCCCGTCTCGGTGCTGACGAATTTGTCCTCCTTCTGCAGGATATTCAGGCCCCCGATGCTCTGAACGTTGTGGTGGAGAAGGTTCGATCGGCACTCGATCCTCCTTTCACGCTAGGCACCCGGCGGCTCTCCATCACGGCCAGTATCGGCATCGCCATGTATCCCCGTGACGGAGCCGATGGCGATGCCCTGATACGCAATGCAGGCATCGCCAAGTTTCATGCCAAGAAGAGTGACGGGGACACCTTCCGATTTTTTTCAAAGGAGATGAGCACCCGGGTGGTTGAGACTATGGACCTCGAAGCCGATCTGCGGCTGGCCCTGGAGCGAGAAGAGTTCCTTCTGCACTTTCAACCCAAAGTCGAGGTGGCGACCAACCGGATTATCGGCTGCGAGGCCCTTGTAAGATGGAGACACCCTGAACGGGGGCTTGTTTCGCCGGGCGAGTTCATACCGCTGGCCGAACAGACCGGACTCATCGAACCCCTCGGTGAATGGATTTTGATGGAAGCCTGCAGGCGCAACCGGTCCTGGCAGGATGGGGGCTGCCTGCGATCCCCATGGCCGTCAATGTTTCGGCCCGCCAGTTCCAAAATGAGAAGTTCGTTGAACAGGTGGACCGAATCCTCGAAGAGAGTGGTCTGGCAAGTCAGTGGCTGGATATCGAGCTCACAGAGAGCATGCTGATGAAAAACCCCGAAAGTGCTGTGCAAATCATGAAACGTCTCAAGGAACTCGGCCTGGGACTGGATCTGGATGATTTCGGTACAGGTTATTCGAGCCTCAGCTATCTCCAGCGTTTCCCTGTGGACCGGTTAAAAATCGATCGTTCATTTATTTCCGAGGTGACCACAGATCCTGAAAATGCTGCGGTGGCGTCCAGTATTGTTGCTGTGGCTCACAATCTGAAATTGAACGTCGTCGCTGAAGGAGTAGAGACCGTGGAACAGCTGGAGTTTTTGAGAAATTGCAACTGCTACTCCTATCAGGGTTTCCTTTTTTCCCGACCCGTGCCTGCGGAAGAATTCAAAATTCTTTTACAAAACCCGTAAAAAAAACCTCCTCTCACTTCGCTTCTGCTGCCCGTGCGCAATCAATGCAGACCAGGGTGGAGGGGTCGACGCGCAATCTTCCTTCGGCAATTTCTTCCTCACACTTGAG
>JAWOCM010000016.1:0-13390 GCA_046483795.1 Desulfuromonadales bacterium
CAGATTGGACGAGCCGATCCGCACGAGAATGTCGTCGACAACGAGTATCTTGCTGTGGACGTTGATCATCGCCTCGCCCAGGTCAGGGCGGGTCGGATAATAAACGCCGAGTCTGTCTTCCCGGTCGGCCCGTCGCAGGCGGTTCAGAATACGGGTACGAAGCTGTCCCATGGTGTTTTGTTCGAGCCAGCCGGAACAGTACTGGGGCAGTACGATCACGACATCCGGACCGTCCTCCTCCTTGAGACGCTCTTCGAGGGCGGCCCCGATGGCATGGGCCGTCAGGTACTGGTTTTCGATGTAGATGGAGTGGCGGGCGGAGGCGATGGCCTCCAGGTAGAATTCTTTGACCTCCTGAATCGCGTCCTTTCCTTCGTATTCCGGTTCGGTCCGCATGATGGCGACCTGGACCTGCTCGAGTTCGGCCGGACAGTTTTGCGGCCAGATGTTGCTGCTGCCTGATTGGGGCGGCGGAAGTTCGGTGCCCGTGGCGAGTTGCCACCGGCGCCGCGCCAACCCGCCCAGTGTCCCGGCGACCGGCCCCTGGACCATCATCTGCACATCGTGAAAAGGGGCGTAGGGGACGCCGTTGTCACAACGACGGGGGTCCTCGGGATCGTGTTCAGGCGTATCCCAGCGGCAGCGGGCCAGATCCAGGCCGCCGACAAAGGCGATGCGGTCATCGACCACCACAAGTTTCTGATGATGAGAGGCCCCGACCGGATGCCGGCTGTCCATTCGGAAATGAACGCGGTGATGGGTCTGCCATCCGAGCTTGAGCAAGGGAAGCGGTTCTCGCTCGAGTGCGTAGAGCATGGCGAAATCCCAGTCCAGCAGGTAGATGTTGAGATTTTTCCTGCTGCCGGCGAGACGATTGAGGGTCTCCCGAAGGGTTTCGGTGCTTTTCTCGCCATCTTCGCGTCGCAATCGTATGCGGCTGTCGATGTCCCAGCCGATAATATAGACGGCCTTTTCGGCTTTCTCCAGAACGTCGGCCAATGTCTCGAAATAGGCCGCCCCGTCTATGAGAAAGCGGATCTGCTCAGCCTCTTCAAGACGCCAGCAGTTTCTATGTGGATGGAAAAAGAAAGTGTTTTTCATGCGGTCCCGATTGTCCTGCCCAAGAGGTTTGATATGTTTTTATACGGTATAATACAAATATAGCGTCTTCAACAGGTTTATAAAGAGCTCGTTGCAGATTCCATCCTCTTTGCCTGGCAGCCGGGCGATCGGCAAAAGGCCAGCGCGGGTCAGAAAGAATCATTGTCATGCCTCACGGTCAGGAACTCAGTTATGCCGTCCGTACGAAGGTGGTCTGCCGTTTTTTCGGGCAGTTCTGTCTGGTTCTGGCGGTTTTGACCCTGGTTCCGCTGCTTGTCGCCCTGGTCAGCGCAGAGATGAAGGAGGCGTTGAATTTCGGCGGCGTGATTTTACTCCTGGCTTTGACCGGAGGGTTGCTTGCCAGACTGCGCACGCCAGCCGATGTCCAGCACAACGAGGCGGTGGTGCTTGCGGCACTGGTTTTTTTGATCCCTGTGCTGATGGCCTTTCCTTTTGGAGCTGGCGGGCTCTCTTCGATCGACGCCATTTTCGAGGCGGTCTCAGGTGTGACCACGACGGGCCTGACCACTCTTTCCACCGTTGAAGATAAAAGCGCCAGTTTTCTTTTTCTTCGAGCCTGGATGCAGTGGTACGGTGGTCTGGGGATCATGGTTTTGTCCCTGGCCGTCCTCATTCACCCGGGCATGACGGCCAAACGGCTGGCGGTCACAGGTTATGAGGAAAACGATATCGTTGGCGGCACCCATGCCCGTGCCCGCCGGACGCTGTCTGTCTATCTCATGCTCACCGCAGGCGGAGTGATTTTATGGATTCTGCTGGGCGGAAAACCCTGGGAGGGGCTTCTCCACATTTTGGCATCCGTCTCCACCGGCGGCTTTGCGCCGAACGACAACAGTCTGGCCGATCTCGGGTTGACGCGCCTGGCGTGGTTGGTCTCCCTGGTCTGTCTGCTGGGGGCGATACCCCTGGCGTCCTTTTACGAGGCCCGGAGGCTGGACTGGCGAAGGCTGTTTCGCGACATTCAGGTGCGGGGTCTTTTGGGGGCTGCAATCGTTTCTACGGTGGTGCTCGCTTTCTGTCTGATTGTCGCGGAGGGAATGGGGCTCGCGCAGGTGTTGGTCGATGCACCTATGATGGCCTTTTCTGCGCAAACGACGTCCGGATTTACCAGTATCCCCCCGGCAGAAATGAATGCTGTTTCCAAGGGAGTGCTGATCGTCGTTATGGCCGTCGGAGGCGGCGCAGGATCGACGGCCGGCGGATTCAAAATTCTGAGGTTGTTGATCTTTTTCGCCTTGTTGCGTCGGATATTGCGGAAAAAAAACATGCCTCAGCACGCCGTGACCGAGACTCGCCTCGGCAGCCGGGCTCTGGAGGACAGGGAGGTGCAGGACGCCCTGATGGTCATCCTGGCCTTTGTGGCCATCATCATCCTCTCCTGGCTTCCTTTTCTGGCCTATGGCCACGACCCGCTCGATGCGCTTTTCGAGGTGGTCTCGGCCACCGGGACGGTCGGTCAGAGCGTCGGGCTTTGCGGGCCGGATCTGCAGGCGCCGCTGAAACTGATTCTGTGCGCCGATATGCTGCTCGGCCGTCTTGAGATTATCGTCTGGTTGCTGGTTTTCTATCCGCGAACATGGATCGGCCGTCGAAAGGGGGAGGAATGAGAGTTGTTTTTGTTGGCGCGGGGGATCTGACTGTCGAAACGGCTCTTCTGCTCGTGGAAAGGGCGCACGAGGTCATTATCATCGAAAAAGATCGTGATAAGATCGAGGAGTTGTCCGAAATACTGGATTGTAGCTTCCTGAACGGAGACGGGAGCAAACCGAAGATTCTCAAGGAGGCCGCTCCGCACCATGCCGATTTCCTTTTCTGCCTGAGCGACAACGACCAATACAACATCATTGCAGCGCTGGTAGGGCGGTCGCTCGGCTTTACAGACGTGGTCGTCCATATTCATGACATCGAGTACCGGCATATCTGCCAGGAGCTTGGTCTGGAGGACACTATCGTTCCTTCCAAGACGATTGCCCGGTACCTCGCGGACAAGGTGGCGGGGATCGATATCCTGGAACTCTCATCGATGATCAGGGGCGAGGCTCGCTTCATGACCATCGACATCGACGACGAGACGGCAGGGAAGGTGAAGGATATTGATCTGCCGGAAAAAGCCAGGCTGATCTGCTATTATCGAGAGTCGGAATTTCATCTGGCGGATCCTGATAGTACCCTGAAAAAGGGCGACGAAGCGATTATCCTTACCCACAGCGATCAGCTCTCCCGTCTTACGGAGCGCTTCCAGCCGAAACAGGCGAAGGAGGATAAGGGGAGCGAAGAAAAAAGAAAAAAGAGATAAAAGGGGAGTGACGCTCTCCCCGGCGGGCAGCAGGAAAGGCGTTCGGAAAAGGGCCCTTGCTGTTCCCGACGCGGCCGAGGGCAGGACGTGCGACTGTCAGCGCCTGAAGCTTGCGATTTTGCGAATACGTTTATTGAGGCGTCGCTGTGCTTCCTTTTCCTTGCGTCGACGCCGGTCGCCCGGCTTTTCATAAAAGCGGCGTCTTTTCATGTCCCGGAAGAGACCTTCTTCCTGGAGTTTGCGTTTGAGAACCTTGGTTGCCTTGGTGACATCGTCGTTGAATACTTTGACTTGCATTAGGTGGTGAGTGTCCTTTCCTCCGTCAGGCGGAAGTTGGAGGGTGCCGTTTTGAATTCCGTACAAAACTGTCGGAAATGCGCCACCCTGATTTATGAATACGTTTGGTATGAAATGATTGCAGTGCGAAAGAGAGGTAACACACGGTGAATCTTTTGTCAAAATCCCCCCTTTTAAGGGAGGGATAGCCGATGCTCCAGGCAGTACCTGAAATAGTCATCACCGGCGCCCGCCAGAACAACCTCAAGAATCTCGACCTGAATCTGCCGCTCGGCGAGTTCATCGTCGTTACCGGTCTCTCCGGTTCCGGGAAAAGCTCGCTGGCCTTCGACACCATTTACGCCGAGGGTCAGCGTCGTTACGTGGAGACCTTTTCCCCCTACGCCCGCCAGTTTCTCGACCGCATGGACAAGCCGCAGGTCGATGGGATCGAAGGAATACCGCCGGCAATCGCCATCGACCAGACCAACCCGGTACGCACGTCCCGCTCGACCGTCGGCACCATGACCGAGCTTAACGACCATCTCAAGCTCCTTTTCGCCCGCGCCGCGCGTCTTTTCTGCAACGGCTGCGGCCGGGAGGTGCGCCGGGACACTCCGGAGGGCATCGCCGAGGCCCTTCTGGGCGGCCCGGAGGCCGGCCGTCAGGCACTGATCACCTTTCCGGTCACGGTGCCCCATAATTTCACCGTGGAAGAGATCCGGGAGCTGCTCGCCCGCCAGGGCTATCGTCGCCTGCACCGGGAGGAAGAGGACTTCCTGGAGGTCGTGCAGGATCGGCTGCGCCTGGACGGCGACAAGCGCCAGAGACTGGTCGAGGACCTCGAAGCGGCGCTCAGGGTGGGTCAGGGACGGGTGACGGTCTACGCTCTCGATTCGGAAAAGAAGACCGGGGAGCCCCGGTACTTTTCGGCCGATCTTCACTGTCCGGACTGCGACCTGCATTTCCATGATCCGGTGCCGAGCTTCTTTTCCTTCAATTCTCCCCTGGGCGCCTGCGAGACCTGCCGCGGCTTCGGCCGGGTGATCGGCGTCGACGATTCGCTGGTGATTCCCGACGAAAGCAAAAGTCTCGCCGAGGGGGCGGTCAAGCCCTGGCAAACCGAAAGCTACCGCGAATGCCAGAACGACCTGATCCGTTTTGCCACACAGCGCGGAATTCCCGTCGATATCCCCTGGGCCGAGTTGAGCGAGGAGCAGCGCCGGTGGGTTTTCGAGGGGGAGGGCAGCTGGCAGGATGACAAGTGGTACGGTGTACGGCGCTTTTTCGAGTGGCTGGAGAGCAGGGCCTACAAGATGCATATCCGGGTTCTGCTTTCCAGGTACCGTTCCTACGACGCGTGTCCGGATTGCGAAGGAGCGCGACTCAAGGAAGAGGCCCTTCTCTGGCGACTCGGCACCAGAACGGGGGCCGACAGGGTTCTCGAGCCGGCCCGTCGGCATCGCCCGGTCGGTTCCGGATTCGACGACGAGACGCTGGCCGCCCTCCCCGGGCTGAGCCTCCATGACGTGATGCTTTTGCCGCTGCGCAAATGCAAGACCTTTTTCGAACGGCTGCAGCTGCCGGCGCCGCTCGACGAGGCGGTCGAACAGGTGCTCGGCGGCATCCGCAGCCGGCTCGAGTACCTGGTTGAGGTCGGGGTCGGATATCTGAATCTCGATCGCCAGTCGCGGACCCTCTCCGGCGGCGAGGTGCAGCGCATCAATCTGACAACCGCTCTGGGCACTTCGCTGGTCGGCACACTTTTCGTCCTCGATGAGCCCTCGATCGGTCTGCATCCGAGAGATCTCGGCCGCATCGTCGGTGTGCTTCAACGGCTGCGCGACGCCGGCAATACCCTTGTTGTGGTCGAGCACGATCCCCAGGTGATGCTCGCCGCCGATCGCGTCCTGGATCTGGGGCCGGGCCCCGGGGAACGAGGCGGCCAGGTGATGTTCAACGGCTCGCCAGCGGAACTTCTGACCTCGGAAGTCTCCCTGACGGCCGGTTATCTCTCCGGCCGGCTCAGCGTGCTGACGGAGGCCACAGCCGCGATGCCGCCGACAGACGCCGATGCCCGACTGGAGATTCTCGGGGCCGCTGAAAACAATCTGAGAGGGATCGATGTGGCTATCCCCCTGGGGCGGCTGGTCTGCATGACCGGAGTCTCCGGCAGCGGCAAAAGCACCCTGGTGCAGCAGGTCGGCTACAACGCTCTGTGCAAGATCAAGGGAAAACCCGTCGATACGCCCGGAGTTCATCGGGAGATCCGCGGCGCCGAGCTGATCGACGATGTCGTGATGGTCGACCAGTCGCCGATCGGCCGGACCGCCCGCTCCAATCCGGCCAGCTATGTCGGCGCCTTCGATGCCATCCGCAAACGGTTCGCCTCCGAACCGCTTGCGCTGGCCCGGGGCTACACAGCCGGCACCTTCAGCTTCAATTCGGGAACCGGCCGCTGCCCGACCTGCAAGGGGAGCGGTTTCGAGCACGTGGAGATGCAGTTTCTCTCGGATGTCTATCTGCGTTGTCCCGACTGCGACGGCAGCAGATATCGTCCCGAGACGCTTGAAGTGCAGGTGTGGCCCGCCGGAGACGGCGAACCCTGTTCGGTCGCCGACGTTCTGGGGATGACCGTTACGCAGGCAGGGGTCTTCTTCTCCGATAATCCAGAGGTCATCCGCACCCTGGAACCGCTGGAGGCCGTCGGCCTGGGCTACCTCAAGCTCGGCCAGCCCGTTCCCACCCTCTCCGGAGGCGAGGCCCAGCGCCTGAAGCTGGCCGGGCATCTGGCCAGGGCCAAGGGGCGGCGTCGAATGAAGCGGGGGAGTCTGTTCCTCTTCGACGAGCCGACCACAGGCCTTCATTTCGACGATATCTCGCGACTGCTGGGGGCGTTTCGCCGTCTTATCGCCGAGGGGCATTCCCTGGTGGTGATCGAACACAACCTCGATGTCATCCGCGCCAGCGACTGGATTATCGATCTCGGCCCCGAAGGCGGAGAAGAAGGCGGCGATCTGGTCTGCGTCGGAACTCCGGAGGAGGTCGCCGAACATCCCGGCAGTCACACCGGTGCGGCTCTGTGCGCGTATATGACGAATCGGCCGCTGATCGACTCCGTAGGGGCAGGCCCCCGTGCCTGCCCTGGGGATAAGGCCACCCCCGGCGCCATCCTCCCGCAGGATACCATCGAAATCGTCCATGCCAGAGAACACAATCTGAAAAACATCGACATCTCAATTCCGAGGCGTGGATTCACCGTCATTACGGGTATCTCCGGCAGCGGGAAGAGTACTGTCGCCTTCGACATCCTCTTCGCCGAGGGGCAGCGCCGCTATCTCGAATCGCTCAACGCCTATGCCCGCCAGTTCGTTCAGCCGGCCTCCCGTCCGGAAGTCGATGCAATCTTCGGCATCCCTCCGACTGTGGCCATCGAGCAGCGGACCAGCCGCGGCGGACGCAAGAGTACTGTGGCCACCCTGACGGAGGTCTATCACTTCCTTCGTCTGCTTTTTGTCAAGCTGGGCACGCCTCACTGCCCTGAGTGTGACCTGCCTATCGAGCCGCAGAGTGTCGAGACCATTCAGGCGCGCCTGTTTCGAGACCTGAGGAGTTCGCGAGTGAGCCTGCTGGCACCTCTGGTCGTCGCCCGAAAGGGATTTTATACCGACCTGGCCAAGTGGGCCGCCGGCAAGGGGTTCTCGCATTTGCGGGTCGACGGCATCGATACGCCCACCGACAGCTGGCCCCGGCTCGACCGCTATCGCGAACACGATATAGACTTGCCAGTCGCCTCCCTTAGGGTGAGGCCTGAGGACGAGGACGCTCTGCGCTCGGGCCTGCGTCAAGCTCTGGCTTTTGGCAAAGGGGCGGTCAAGGTTGTCGTGGAAGGAGAAGAGGGCGAGAGGATATTCTCCAGCGAGCGCGCCTGCCCTGGATGCGGTCGCAGTTTCGTCGAGCTCGATCCGCGCCTGTTCTCCTTCAATTCGAAACATGGGTGGTGTCCGACCTGTTTCGGTACGGGTGCGATTTTGCCCGGTTTCGACTCCGAGCAGAGCGGCGAAGAGAGCGCCTGGTCCGGAAGCGGAGGAGTTCTCTCCGATTGTCCCGATTGCCGCGGACGTAGGCTGCGGCCAGAGGCTCTGGCCGTGCGTTTTCGCGATCTTTCCATCGCCGACTACACGGCCCTCCCGGTGACCGAGGCTCGGCGCCTTTTCAGTGAAATGCATCTGGCCGGCCGCGAAGAGCAGATCGCCCGCGATATTCTATCGGAACTGTGCAGCCGCCTGGCCTTTCTCGCAGAGGTGGGTCTGGGATACCTCAGCCTCGATCGAGCCGCTCCGACTCTCTCGGGCGGCGAGGCGCAGCGCATCCGTCTCGCCGCCCAGCTCGGCTCCAACCTGCGGGGCGTCTGCTATATCCTCGACGAACCGACCATCGGCCTGCATCCGCGCGACAACCGCCTGCTGCTCGACACCCTGGGGCGGCTGGAGGCCAAAGGGAACACGGTGGTGGTGGTCGAACACGACGACGAGACGATCCGCCGCGCAGACCACGTCATCGATCTGGGCCCCGGTGCCGGTGAGGACGGCGGGTGGCTGGTTGCCGCCGGCACCGCCGGTGAACTGATGGCCCATCCCGAATCGGTCACCGGCCGGTTTCTGGCCAGGCCCCTGCGCCATCCCCTGATCGAGCGGCGCAGCGGACAGGGCGAAGCTGGACTTCGCATTATCGGGGCAGATCGCAACAACCTCCGGCGGATCGATGCGGAGCTGCCGCTGGGTCGGCTTGTCTGCGTCACCGGGGTTTCCGGAAGCGGCAAGAGTACGCTGGTGCGCGATGTGCTGTACGGCAACCTGCGGAGGTTGCTGGCAAAGGGAGGCGATCCGGCCGCAACGGATTTCCACGGCTGTTCGCGAATCGAGGGATGGGAGGGGATCGAGCGCGTGCTCGAGGTCGACCAGACGCCGATCGGCAAGACGCCTCGTTCCTGTCCGGCCACCTACGTCGGTTTCTGGGATGATATCCGCCGCCTCTTCGCCGGTACGCCCGAAGCGAAGATGCGCGGATACGGTCCTGCTCGCTTTTCTTTTAACGTTGCCGAAGGCCGGTGCCAGGAGTGCGCGGGGCAGGGTTTGAAAAAGGTCGAGATGAATTTCCTGCCCGACGTGCGAGTGCCCTGCGAGGTCTGCGGAGGACGCCGTTTCAGCGCCGAAACCCGGATGGTGCGCTACAAGGGGCAAAGCATCGACGAAGTCCTGGCGATGAGCGTTGACGAAGCCGCCGGCTTCTTCGCCGCCCACGGAAAGATCGGACATGCGCTGCAGGTGCTGCAGGATGTGGGGCTGGGGTACCTGACTCTGGGACAGCCGAGCCCGACCCTCTCCGGCGGCGAGGCGCAGCGGCTCAAGCTGGTCACCGAACTGGCCAGGGTGCGCGTTCGCGACAGCACGCTCCGGTCGCCTGTCACTGGTGACTCGTCGCTGTATATTCTGGACGAACCGACAATCGGCCTTCACATGGCCGACGTGGAGAGGCTGATACGGGTGCTGCACAAGCTGGTCGAAGCGGGCAATACGGTCGTGGTGATCGAGCACAACCTCGATATCATTGCCGAAGCTGACTGGCTCGTCGATCTCGGACCCGAGGGCGGGGATAGCGGCGGCCGTATCGTGGTCGCGGGAACGCCCGAGCAGGCGGCCCGAACCCGGCGCAAATCGCATACCGCAAAGGTCCTCAAGACATTTCTCGCAGAACGTGCTCCTGACGGGAGCGGCTGATGGCCTGGGTCTTCTTCGCCGCTCTCACCGCGGTCTTCGAGTCGATCAAGGATGTGCTCGGCAAGCGTGGGGTACAACGCGATGATGCTATCCTCGTCGCCTGGGTCTGGCGTCTTTTCGCCCTGCCTTTCCTGCTTCCGGCGCTCTTTTTTATCGATATTCCCGAGATCGGACCATCCTTCTGGTGGGCCTTGCTTATCAGCGGCGGCCTGAACGTTCTGACCAGCGTTCTCTACATCCAGGCGCTCAAGGTATCGGACCTTTCGGTGACTGTGCCCATGGTGTCCTTCTCCCCTCTTTTCCTCCTGCTGACCTCGCCGCTGATTCTCGGAGAGCAAGCGGGGCCCTTGGGCATGGCCGGTGTTCTGCTCATCGTCATCGGTTCCTACCTTTTGCATATCGGCCGGCGCAGCGAAGGTCCCCTGATTCCTTTCAAGGCTCTTTTGAGCGAGCGGGGACCCCGGCTGATGCTTGTGGTTGCCCTGATATGGAGCGTCACCGCCAACGTCGACAAGATCGGCCTGCAGGCTTCTTCCCCCTTTTTCTGGACTATTTCCGTCAACCTTTTCATCGCTGCGGTCCTTCTGCCCCTGGGACTCCCCCGTTTGTACAGGCGACCCAAAGGTGGCGGGCTTGGCGTTCTATTCGCTCTCGGTTTCACCGGTGCTCTCGGCTACCTGTGCCAGATGACTGCAATCAGCATCGGTCTCGTCCCGTACGTCATCGCCATCAAGCGCACCAGCATTGTGCTCAGCGTTAGTTGGGGAGGGCTCTTTTTCGGAGAAAGGGGAATCAGGGAGCGCCTGGTGGGGGCCGGGGTCATGCTGGCCGGCGTATTGTGCATTACGTTATGGGGCTGACAGGGAAAGGGCTCTTATAAGTTCGCATTGCGGGAGAGCAATGATGCGACGGCAGTTCTGTATTGAGATTCTTCACAGTGACGGGGTTGTTGACAATCGAGCAAAAGGTGATAACTTGGACCTAGAGTTAAATGTGCTGGAGTTAACAGAAGTTGTATCCTCAACGGCTCTGAAAAAGCGCTCATTGCTCATCAAGGAGAAAGGAGTTTTCCATGGAAGAGGAAAAAGGCAAAAAGCCTGAAGAGAAGACAGGGGAAGAAAAGACCGAGAAGCCCGAATATGCTTGCGAGGTCTGCAAAAGCAAGTACGGCCACGAAGAGGCCAAGATTCTCAACTGGGCGTGCTGCGGCCACAAAATGACACGCCTGGAAGTTCTGTACAGGTCGGAACCTTCTCCCTCCGGACCCTGAATCGTCCACGAGGACGGATGCGATATTGAAGTGATTAGTGACAAGGCGGCGAGAGCCGCCTTTATCTTTTTGGGGTGCGCAGAGAGCAGGATTTCAGGCAGGGGAAGAGGCCGAGTTTATCTGTAACCCAATACTGTTCCAGAGTCTTGAGTTGCAGAATCACATTATGGTAGACTAGCTGATAGTCACTCAGAGGAGACATAGATCATGATGTTCCTGCTTCTGGGCCTGCCGGTCGGACTACTCGGTGCCTATCTCGGCTTTCTCACCTGGCGCGGCGGCCATTGGAAAATCACCCTGGGGATGATGGTGTTCAGCGTCATCTGCCTGCTGATCGGTACCGTTCCGATCGTTTTCGCCTGGCTGTGTACCCAGGCTGGAGCGGTGCAGTTCTAATACAACCCCCTCAAGACAAACAAAGAGGCCGGCTCGACATATGTCGAGCCGGCCTCTTTGTTTTCCGGTATTGGAGCGCGGCCCGGATCATGCCAGGTTTTTATACCAGATGTTCATACTTTCCAGGTCTCCGAATATCTGGGTATTGTGGGTCAGCGTGCCGCAGAAGGTATATCCGCACTTGGCAAAGGTGATATTCATACCGTGCGAATAGGCCCGGGCGATGGTATAGAGGGTTTTGATACCGTAATCCGGCATCTTCTCCTCCATGATGTGGAGCAGGTGATGAGCCAGTCCCCGCCCCCGGCATTCGGGGAGGGTGGCAAAGTCGGTCATCTCGGCATTCTGCCCTTCGCGGTCCATTTCGGCCGAAGAGATGGCGATCAGTCTGTCATCCTCCCATATGCCGAAATAGGCAACGTTTTCCTCCATTGTCTGCCTCAGGTAGGCCGGGTCGTGGATCGGAAAGGGATAGGAGGCGAAGACTTCCCTGTACACCTCTGCCATCTCTCCGGCGTCCGCGGCGGTGGCCTTTCGGCAGACCATATTGTCGGGCAGGGGCGCTTTGTCATGGCTGCCGGCCTTGTCTGCGGCGGCCTTGAGAACGTCCATGACCAGGTCCGGCTTCTTCTCTTCAGCGCGTTCTTTCTTGAGATACCGACCGAGAAAAACGGCATCTTCGCTGCCCCCATAGAAGCCGGGGATCGTTGCCTCCACCTGGTAGCCGCCTTTGATGAACGGCTCTTTGTGGTTGCCGGGGACCTTGGCGAAAATTTTCCCGTAACCGGCCAGAGCCGCGAATCGCTCCAGCGATTCCACGATGCCCGGCAGGTCCGCCGGGGACAGCTTCATCAAATAAACCCGGTCGTTGTCGGTTCCATGCTGGATCGTTGAAGAACCGAATTTTTCGATGCGGTCACTCATGGTCTCTTCGCTCCATCCGTTCGTTGTCCTCCGGCGTCAGGGAGATGGTATCGTCATAGTCGGATAGAAGCTTGCAGATTCCGGTCGCGCGGTATTCTTCGGCGTCGTCGAGCTTGAGATGCAGCTTGCAGTCATCGCATTTCCGGTCGCAGAAGATCGGCTCGTAACTGTCGGGCTCCTGGTAGGTTGTGATAACGCCTTCGAAGTTGCGCAGCACCACTTTGTTGGTCGACAGGGAGATGAGATAATTGGGGCTCAGCGGAATCTTGCCGCCGCCACCCGGAGCGTCCACAACGTAGGTCGGCACCGAAAAGCCGCTGGTGTGTCCCTGGAGGCTTTCCATGATTTCGATCCCCTTGCCCACAGGCGTGCGGAAATGGGTCAGCCCCTCTGCCAGGTCGCACTGGTAGAGGTAATAGGGTCGCACGCGGTTTTCGACGAGCTTGTGCACCAGCGCCTTCATGATCCTGGGGCAGTCGTTGACGCCGGCGAGCAGGACCGTCTGGTTGCCCAGCGGTATTCCGGCATCGGCCAGCATGCGCAGTGCCTCCCGCGACGAGGCGGTGATTTCCCGCGGATGATTGAAGTGCGTGTTGATCCAGACCGGATGGTGCTTCTTCAGCATCTCGACCAGCTCGTCGGTGATCCGGTAGGGCAGAACCACCGGCATGCGGGTCCCGATCCGGATGACCTGCACATGATCGATCTTGCGCAGCTCGGTGAGAACCCAGTCGAGATAATCCTCGTTGAGCATCAGCGGGTCGCCGCCCGAGAGCAGTACGTCCCGGACCTGGGGGGTGTTGCGAATATAGTCAAGCCCTTCCTCGATCTGCTCACGGCTGGGCACCGAGTCGATATCGCCGACCTTGCGCTTTCGGGTGCAATGGCGGCAATACATGGAGCAGATGTTGCTGACGGTGAAGAGGACCCGGTCGGGGTAGCGGTGGGTGATGCCGGCCGCAGGGCTGTCCTGATCCTCGGACAGCGGGTCGCTCATGTCGTGGCGCTCGATGCACAGTTCCGCCGGAGAGGGAAAAGCCTGTTTGAAAACGGGATCGCTGTCGTAGTCTTCGGGGTCGATCAGGGAGAGATAGTAGGGGGTGACGGATAGGGGAAATTTCCCGAGCGTCAGTTCGAGCTTCTTGCGTTCCTGTTCCGAAAAGCTGATACCGAGGAGCGATTCGAAAGTGTCGATATCCTCCACCGAATTCTTGAGCTGCCATTTCCAGTCTTTCCAGTTGGACAGCGAAGCATCTTTAAGACTGATTTTTTCCGCGATTTCCTGTTGATTCTTAGAGTAAATAGACATGATTTTATCGTTTCCTG
>JAWOCM010000057.1:0-15739 GCA_046483795.1 Desulfuromonadales bacterium
GTCCAAGGTATCGATTCCCGGCAGAGAGGTTTTCTTTGCGTCATTGCGATTCTTGGCGACATTGCGTTGATGTTTGGCAGTAATAAAAAAGCCACGAAGCACACCGAACAGCAAGGGAGGGTATGGCTTTGGGTCCTGGCTGCTTTCTGTTCGGGGCTCCGTGGCAAGGGTAACGATGATTTACAGTACGACTGTCTCCTGGTGCTCGCCGAAGACCTCGCGCAGGGCGTCCGAGATTTCTCCCAGGGTGGCGTAGACCTTGACGGCCTCGAGGATGTGGGGCAGTAGGTTCTCGGTTCCTTCCGCGGCTTCCTTGAGGCGCGCAAGCTTCTGCTGCACCGAGGCGTTGTCGCGGTCGGCCTTGACCGAGGCGAGGGCCTTCTTCTGGGCCACTTCCACCTCGGGCTTGATCTTGAGCAGGCCCTCGGGCGGGCCTTCCTCGACCACGTACTTGTTGACCCCGACGATGATCTCGTCGTTGCTCTCGATCGCTTTCTGGTAGGCGTAGGCGCTGTCCTGGATCTCTTTCTGCTGGAAACCGCGGGAAATCGCCTCGGTGGCGCCGCCCAGGTCGTCGATCTTCTGGATGTAGCCGTTTGCCAGCTCCTCGAGCTGGTCTGTGAGACTTTCGACCATGTAGGAGCCTGCGAGGGGATCGGCGCTGTCTGCCGCGCCAGATTCGTTGGCGATGACCTGCTGGGTGCGCAGCGCGATGCGAACCGACTCTTCCGTCGGGAGGGCCATGGCTTCGTCGCGGCTGTTGGTATGCAGCGACTGGGTGCCTCCGAGCACCGCGGCAAGGGCCTGGATGGTCACGCGCATGATGTTGTTGTCAGGCTGCTGAGCGGTCAGGGTGCAGCCGGCGGTCTGGGTGTGGAATCGCAGCATCAGGCTTTTGGGATTTTTGGCCCCGAAGCGTTCTTTCATGATTTTCGCCCAGAGACGGCGGGCGGCGCGGAACTTCGCGACTTCCTCGAACAGGTTGTTATGGGCGTTGAAGAAGAAAGCGAGGCGCGGGGCGAATTCATCGACATCCTGCCCGGCCTTGATGGCGGCGTCGACATAGGCGATGCCGTCCGCCAGGGTGAAGGCGATCTCCTGTGCCGCCGAGGATCCGGCCTCTCGGATATGGTAGCCGCTGATGGAGATGGTGTTCCATTTCGGCACATGATCCTTGCAGTAGGCGAAGATGTCGGTGATGATGCGCATCGACTCCTGCGGCGGATAGATGTAGGTGCCGCGGGCCATGTACTCCTTGAGGATGTCGTTCTGGATCGTCCCCATGATCTTGTCCGAGGGGACGCCCTGTTGTTCGGCAACGGCGATGTACATGCAAAGCAGTACGGCGGCGGTGGCGTTGATGGTCATGGACGTGGAGACTTTGTCGAGGGGAATGCCGTCGAAGAGCACTTCCATGTCAGCCAGCGAGTCGATGGCCACCCCGACCTTGCCCACTTCTCCGTCGGCGAAGGAGTGGTCGGAATCGAAGCCCATCTGGGTGGGAAGGTCGAAGGCGACGGAGAGGCCGCTGGTGCCGTGCTCGAGCAGGTAGCGATAGCGCTCGTTCGACTCCTTTGCCGTGCCGAAGCCGGCATACTGGCGCATGGTCCAGAAACGGCCCCGGTACATGGTCGGCTGCACGCCTCGGGTGTAGGGATATTCACCGGGGAAGCCGAGTTTTTCCATGTAGTCCGGCTGCTCCGTCTGAGGAAGGAAAACCCTCTCGATTTCGATTTCCGAGGAGGTCTCGAACGTGTCCTTCCGTTCGGGGGAACGATCGAGGACCTTTTTCAGGGTGCTCGATTGCCAGCGTTTTTTTTCGTCCTGAAGGCTCATGAAGTCCACTCCTTGTTAACGCAAAGTCGCAAAGGTAAAAACCAGGTCAGAAGATTTTTCTCGATGCTTTCGCAGAAAATCATTTTTCACCACAAAGGCACCAAGGGCACCAAGAACAAGCCTTAAAGAATCAGCGGGTTCTCTTTGTGTCTTTGTGACTTGGTGGTGATATTTTGGGCCTTTGCGTCGGATTGATGTGAAATGCGAATATATAGCCGATCTTTATCGACCGTCAGCGAGTGACGACGGCCAGTACCTGAATATCCTCTTCGTCGCGGGAGAGCAGGCGGTGCTTGACGGACGAGTCGAAGTAGGCCGCGTCTCCTTCTTCGAGATCGAATCGCTCATCCCCGAGAATGAGCTCTGCCCTGCCCTTGAGCATGAGGAGAAACTCTTCGCCTTCATGGTTGTAGAGGGTTTCCTCGTCGGTGCGTTCGGATACAGTCAGCACGAAGGGTTCCATTTTCTTGTTGCGCTTGCGAAAGGAGAGGGCTTCGTATGTGTAGCCGTGGCCCGTTCCGTGGCGGGAAATAACCCTCGAAACAACGCGCCGCTCATCGCTCTTGACGATTTCGTACCTGGCGTCCTCCTCCTCTTCTTCGAAGAAGTACCCCATTTTCACGTCGAAAAAACGAGCGAGTTTGGAGAGGGTGGCAATCGGAGGCGAGACGTTATTGTTTTCGACCTGGGAAATCAGGGCGGGGGAGAAACCGGTTTCCCGTGCCACATCCTGCAGCGTCATTTTGCGTGACTTGCGCAGGTCCTTGATTTTATTTCCGATATTGTACTCCATCTGTGGCCTCTCCATCCCGAATAAAATATGGTTTTACAGATGTTCGTGTATATCTGAAAGCAAAGGAAATGTCAACGTTGTTGTTTAGTAAAGGTAAAGGCTCTTTACCGTTATTAAAAGAAAACAGTCGTTTAGAGGAGAGGATAAGTTCCCGAAATTACTGTTGTTTCTATTTTGCGTGGTCACAATGAAAAGCCAGCAGGCGACTTCCAGGGCGAAGCGATCCGAGTGAGGGAAAAGTTGCCTTCCGGTTCTTCGTTCAGGGTGAATGAATGGATCACCCCGGGTCTCAGGTAAAACATCAGACACTTTACGGTGTGCGACTTATCTTGTTGAATTTTTTTGTTTTTTTTTGCACAAAACGACCTGCTTTGCCGTTCGATTATAAAATGACAGTCTATTCCTGGGAAAACCAGTAAAATCAGTAGTTTGTGTCTGTTTTGTGTGATGGCTTCGATTTGGCTGTGTGTGTCCTTTTTTAACTAATGGTTTGCACTACAAAACAGAGAAGCGGTTAACATGCCGTTTTAACGACCTTTTTTCGATTCCACCCCCTTGCAAATTTATGAAACAGGCATATAATGAGTATCGAAATGCTTATCGGGTAATTTTAACTATATAGCGCAAGGGGGTTGTCAAATGAAATGTCCAGTCTGTAAAAGCTACAAGCAAACAGAAATCGGCCTGCATGCCGAAGGTTTCTACGAAGATATCTTTGAATGCAGCATCTGCGGTACAAGCTGGGCCGTCAACCACGGCCTGGCGGAAGTCGTCTCCGATTCGCAGGAAAAATCATTCCTGGAGGCGCTCTCCGAGTCCGTGGAGGGCGATGATTTCGCCCTGGCCGCCAACTAGTTTCTGGTCGGCTCATCTTCAAAAAAAATATCGCACGACGAGTAAAAAAAGGGCTCCACCTCGGTGGAGCCCTTTTTTCGTCAACTCTCCAGGATGCCGTCGGTTTAAAGTACAGCCTCCAGATATTCTGCCGTTTTGGCGCGTTTGACTCTCTCTTGCTCTTTCGGATCGATCTCGACGAATCTCTCGTCCGGAGTAACCTTGAAGATCGGCTCCCCTTTCTGCACGATAATTCCTTCGGTGCCCTCGATCAGGATCTTGTCGATTGTACAGGAGAAAGGCGCCGGGACCTTGTTGAACATCTTCATGACTTCCAGGATGAACAGCGGTTGTCCCTTTTCAACATGGTCTCCCTCCTTGACGAAGGGCTCCATTCCTGGGGCTTCCTGCGCATAATACATGCCGCCGCCGGGAGTGACGATCTCGTCTTCCTTGGTGGAGGGCGGCGGTACCAGGACCTTCTTCATGGCGGCCTGAAGGTCCGGATCGTGAAGGTGCTCGGGAATGGTGACTTCCAGGTCGTCTTCCACGCGGAAGTCGAAGAAGTCGGTCCGGTTGGCGACCAGAAAAAGAAGACCGAACAGTTCGTTGCCCAGTTCATAACCTTCATGGGCTGCCTGAATGCTCTCCCAGGTCTCCTTGTCGAATCCGCCTTGGGGCGTACCTTTGGAAAGAATGTCGTTGAGCTTGATGAAGTCTTCCTTGCCGAGTTCGAATTTCTCGCGCAGCTGGGCGTAGAATTCAAGTGCTCCCTGCAGCAGCTCGTTGTCGTGAGACCAGATGATTTCGGCCGCGGGGCGGTTGGGGTCGTAGGCCATGTTCAGGTAATCATAGGTCTCTTCGAGAATAACCAGCGGATTGCGCAGCCAGATCAGCTTGCCTTTTTCGAGCTTGAAATTCTTCTTGTTCAGGCTCAGCCATCCGGAGAGACGGTGGGGATCGGCCAGCAGCTTCTCCATCGGACGCGTGAGCAGGGTGCCTTTGCGGTCGATAACTTCAGAGGCGGCCTTGGCCTTGTCGGCATCATCGCCGTAAAGTTTGCCGTAGTGCTTTTTCATCTGCAGGAAGGCATAGACCGGGTCGAGCTGGCTGGACTCTTCCTTCAGCTTGCCGACAAGCGTCAGGTAGGGAACAACGAACCGGGTGGTCGGTTTGGCCATGACGTTCTGACCCAGGAACCAGTTGACCAGGCCGTAGTGAAAATCGAGGTTAGTCGCGAGGTTGGTGCCGCGAAGCACAGTGCTTTTAAGAACCTGCGACAGATGCTCGTAGCTGGCAAGGCGGTCGTCGCCCTTGGTCAGAAGCAGAGCGATGTTGGAATCGTAGGCGCCGGCCAGGGTGTAGCGCATGAACAGCCCTGTGTCCGGGTTCGGGGTGCTGATCCCCTGGTCGTCCCGGATTTCTCCTTCAATCGGCTTGGACCAGTAACGGATGACCCCTCCGGCACTGGGAGAGAGAGAACAGTCCGTGGCATTGAGCCGGGCTTCGGCACCGGCGCCGAAACGGGGCAGACGCTCGGGACGGGGAAGCCGCTCTTTGTGGCGGGCAAGCAGGGCCATAGCTTCCACCAGCGATTCGACGATGAAATAGTCCTTCGGATCGTCGGGGTTGGCGAATTTGAGCTTGTAGACCAGCTCGGTGACGCGGTGTTCGACCTGAATACGGGTGTTGACTTCCATGAAATAGTGGCGTCCGCGGTCGACGATGCATTCGAAGGTCGAAGCCGAGTCCAGGCCCACGGCTGTACCGAACCGCTCGGATTCGTCTTCCATGCGCTTGAGCACCTGCAGGTCGGATTGGAGAGCTTTGACCTGTTTTTTGAGTCCGGCTTTTTCCGCCTTTTCAATCTCGAGGGCGAGTCCCTCCTGGGTGACGGAGATCTCCAGAAGCTTCTGCTCATGCATCTGCAGCGAGCAGTCGCGACCGCCCAGGGCGATGGCCCACTCTCCATTGCCGAGCAGCTGGATTTCGTTATGGCGCGTCTGTTCGATATTCAGCTCGATCAGCACGTTCTTGTTCTCTCCGACGCCGGTGGCCTTGACCTCGTTGAGAACTTCCAGTGCCATGGCGGGAGCATCGGCAGCGGCTTTTTTGATGTCCGCCTCACTCGGCTTGTCTTTGGTCAGCAGAGAAGCTCCGAGGATCCTCTGCCCCTTGCCGCCTCCTCCGCCGATTGCCTTGAGACGGATGCGCGCGCCGGGATAATTCCGGAACATATCCTCGCATTCGGACTGGACCTGGGTGCACAACTCATCGGTAGTGAAGAGGTCGATGCCTTTGGCGTAGGAGGCAGCCAGAATCTTGTCGGCCAGTTCTTCCAGCGACAACTCCTCATCATTGAGGACTTTGTCGTCGATTTTGAGCTCTTCCGCTTTGGCCGTGGCGATCAGGGCTTCGCGAGAGGGGTGCTTGTTGACGAGGGTGCGGGCGGTGACGTTGTCGATACCGGGGGTGACGGAAACATCCACCTGCAGGGCGGTGCGCTTCGCTTCGTCCTTCTTGCCGGCAGCGCGCTGGGTCGAGGAGCAAGGACCCATAAAGGTGAGACCCGCATCCTCGATGGCTCCCACGAATTCGTCGTCTTCGGCCATGAATCCGTAGCCCGCAAAGATCGAATCGTAGCCGTTGTCCCAGGCGATCTCGATGATCTGCTGGATCCGCTCGACGCGTTCTTCCTTGGTGGCCCCGGTGTAATCGGGAACCCGGTGCACGCGACTGAAATCAGTCAGCTTGCGCAGTTCCGGAGAGAGGGCGTTGGGATAGACGATGCTGTCCTTTTCGGAGAGCAGGATTCCGAAATGAGTGAGGCCCATCTCGTCAAAAACGGTCATCGCCTCGAGCCGGATCGGCCCCCTGCAGACGATGAGCGGCTTGAGGTCTTCGCAGGAAAACGAGCGGACCCACTCGGAAGAGGACTCCGCCAGTCGCCGGTCTTTATGGATCAGGGGATTGTCCAGATAGTAGTCGGTCTCCACGGGTTCGGGGTGGCCCTTCCCCAGACCCCCTTCGATTTTAGTGAGCATGGGCCTCGGATTGTCCTTATGTTGATCGATAGTCTGTGCCATGGGTTAATATCTCCAATCTTGTCCTGTTTCTGAACTGGTGTGGTGTGAGGCTGTTCACACCTCACTCCTCTCTCCTAAAACCTGACGAATCAAGCCTTAGTGGAACTCGCGCTGGACGTCGGTCATGGGTCCGGGAGTGTAGTGTCGCAGGAAGAAGTTCATGTTGTCTCCGAGAACCTGGCGCAGGTCGGTGGGCATGACAATCGAGGAAATGGAGCCCAGGCTGAGACCTTCCTTCGGATTCATCAGCTCCTTTTCGTAGCGCTGATTGAGCTCGGCCTCCTGGGCCTTGAGCCATTCGGCTGCTTCTTTTTCCGCGTCCTTCTTGGCGTCCTCTCCGTCCATGCCGGCCTTGACCCGCTGCTCGGTCTCCTGCTTGACACGGTCTCCGATGGCCGCGCGAAGTTTGCGAAGTTCGCCCTTGTAGACGAATTCCTTCCCGGCCGGGCCCATGACTGCAAGGCGGGTGGTCGGCAGGGCGAGAACCAGATCGGCTCCGGTGGGATAGTTGTTGTAGGAGGCATAGGCGCCGCCGAAGGCGTTGCGCAGAATCAGCAGGATGCGCGGCGTGCGCACGTCGACGATCGAGTCGAGCATGGAGCGGCCGGCCTGCACGATGCCGCGGGCTTCCTGTTCGCGTCCCGGGAGGAAGCCGGTCGTGTCCTCCATGAAGATCAGGGGGATATTGTAGATGTTGCAGAATCGCACGAAGCGGGAAATTTTCATCGCCGAGTCGCAGTCGATCTGGCCGGAGGAGACCGCCGAGTTGTTGGCGACGAAGCCGACAACATTTCCGCCGAGCCGACCGAAAGCAGTGATCGCTTCGCGGGAGCGTTCCGGCTGGATTTCGAAGTAATCGCCGTGGTCGCAGATCTGCTGGATAACGATCGAGACATCGAAGGGGGTGTTGAATCCGGTCGGCGAATTGAAGGCCTTTTTCAGCAGGGTGTTGATCTCCCAGGTCCTGCGGCCCAGGGGGTCGCTGGTCTCCTGGAAGGGAGGCGCCACGCTGTTGTTGTCGGGCAGGTAGTTCAGAAGCCTTACCGAGGTGCGAAGGGCGGCGACCTCGTCGGAGACGGTCAGGTCGGCCACGCCCGAGGCGCCGTGGACCTTCGGCCCGCCGAGATCCTCGGGAGAGATGTCCTCGCCGAGCACCGACTTGACGACACCGGGGCCGGTCAGGCCGAAAAAGGTATCTTCGGGCTGGATCACAAAGCTGCCCTGACGGGGCAGGTAGCTGCCTCCGCCGGCATTGAAGCCGAACATGTTCATGATCGAAGGCACGACGCCGCTGATCTTGCGCAGGGCGGTAAAGGCTTCGGCGTAGCCGTCGAGACCACCGACTCCGGCGGGAACGAAAGCGCCGGCGCTGTCATTCATGCCGATCAGGGGGATGCCTTTTTCGCCGGCCATCTGGAAAAGGCGAGCGAGTTTGGTCCCGTTGGTGGCGTCCATGGAGCCGGCGCGAACGGTGAAATCATGTCCATAGAGTGCGACATCCCGACCGTTGATGTTGAGGATGCCGGTCACCAGTGAGGCGCCGTCGAGGTTTTTGCCCCAGTTCTGGAAGAGGATGTTGGGATCCTCGTCGGTGAGCACCTTGATCCGCTCCCAGACGGTCATCCGTTGTTTGAAATGTTGCTTTTCAACCTGGGCGACAGGAACCGACTGGATGGGACGCTCGGTCAGTCTGTGCCCCTCTCGCATGGCTTCTTCATAGGGGCCGGTCTCGCCGGGGATTTCCCCGGGAATGTTGAATTCGACTTGCTCGGGCGGGTTTAGCGGGTTCTCGAGTGAAGGTTTGATCGCTTTTTTGGACATCTCGTTCATCCTTCTGATGATTGGATTTTTATTTCTTCCCGTCAACGGCGTTCTTTATGTTGACGGCCTGACTGCTTTCTTTTTTCAGTAAAAAAGAGTATCCTTTGGAAATACAGAGAGAAAAAACCGGTTCGGCCTACGGCGGAAAAACAAGGCCGTCGTGCTGTGAGGACCGGAACAGATCGGGTCTCGATTGCGATTTAACCGTATATGGAATGCCGATTCTCTCCTGATAAGTCATGGTAAAAAATAGAATATAGTTCTATTACTGCGATGGTATAGCTTGAAAAAGTGTGCCGTGTCAATACTAATTCTTTATCATAGGTAAAAACGTTTACCCATATTAAATAATATTTTTATTTGTAATGCCCCGAATTCAAGCCTTTTTCCCGAAGCTGCAAGCAGCAAAAAACACCGTTCCCACTCAGGTCCGCCACGGCCGGAACGAGTCTGACCGTGTTGACTTGGCACGGCAAATCAACTACTCTGATGTTGGGTCATGGAAGAATATACGCGAACCGTCACTCGCCTCGCGGCGATCAAGAATATCCGGCCGCCTGTCGGATTCGAGGTGAAATGCTTTGGAACAATTTACAGATTATCCCCTGGGAATACGTCTCTGGCCCAGTGTGAACAAGGACGGAAGCTGTCATCAGTCGCAGGAGGAGGGCTACATCTTTTCCCTGCTGGAAAATTCCACCGATGCCTATCGTTTGACCGCGTTTTGCGGCGCCAGCAAAATCGCCGACCTGTTTCGTGCATTTTTGCGGACCCTACCCGGGGAGGCCTTTTTCATCCTCGAATTCTACCCGGACGAGGTGGGCGAGGAACAGGCGGCCGAAAACGAGCGTCCGCAGCCCCTGGTGTACTATTCGCCCTATCTGCCGATTGACGAACTCGAGGAGGCGATCACGCCCTATCTCCTCCGGTTGATCCACGATGGTTTCGTCGGCTTCGGTTTCGCCAATAATCGTGCCGGGACCGAACTCTTCTATTCCGAAGAAAAAATTCTGAGCGGTTTTACCGGCAACCGTCTGCAGTTCACGCATATGCTGGCACAGCAGGGGGTCCATTATCGGCCCGACATGCTTTTCCCGAGCGACCGCGGGCATGACCACCTCTCCCTTCTGTGTCACGACCGCGAAAATCTGCCACCGGGGTTGAATCAGTTGAAAAGCGGTGAGCTCGACTATGCCCAGTTCTGCCTGGAGCTTGTGGACGGCCTGGATATGTATCAGGTCGAGGAGACTCTGTCCTTTTTTCTGACCCGCAAGGAGCAGGATCTGGTGGAAAGTCTGTACAGCTCGAGCGATGAATACACCGAGTTTGCCGAGGAGGATTTCGGAACCCTGCTGCTCGACTGGCACGATTTCGTCTCCGAATGCGAGGAAGGCTTCCGGGGGGATCTCTGGGAGTATCAACAGGGGCTGTACCTGCGCGACGCCGTTGAATATATCGCTTCGCGCGTCGGCTCCCCTCTCAAGGAAAAAATCGCCGAGATTATCCGCGACAGCGACGCCATTTTTCGTCAGCTTCTGGACGACCGCCGCAAACGTCTCGACGGTGCCTCTCAGGGCCCCGCTGTGGACAGTCATTTCTGGTATCACGGCGTCGTCAGGAACCAGGGAGTCGATCTGCGCCGCGACCTGATCCGCCAGGGATGGTTCAAGCCTTGAGGCAGGTAAAAGGTGAAAGGTGAAAGGTAAAAGGAAATCTGTTTCGTTCCTTTTTGTGTCGCCTTTGTCCTTTCCCCTTTAACCTTTCCCCTTTAACCTTTTCCCCCTTCCACCGGACTTCATGATTGCACTTGTTGCCGCCGTACCCTTTGAATCCGAGCCGTTGAGCTCCTCCCTTTGCGGCAGCGAGGAATTGCCCGGCGGCTTCCGCGTGGTGTACGGGGATATCGCCGGCCAGTCCGTTGTCCTTCTTGCGGCCGGTATCGGCAAGGCGAATGCCGCTGCCGCCACGGCCATCCTGCTATCCCACAGGAAGATCGATGCCCTGCTGAATTTCGGCTGCGGCGGGGCTCTGCCCGGCTCCGGTCTGGAAGTCGGCGATCTGGCCCTGGCCGAGGCCGAAATTTTCGGGGACGAAGGCGCCTTGACGCCGACCGGCTTCCTCGATATGGGGGCGCTCGGTCTGCCGCTGCATGACGAGACCGGTCTGCTGTATTATAATCGCCTGCCCGGCGACAGTTCCCTGGCGGCACAGGTGCGGCCGCTGCTGAGAGAATTCGCCGACGAATCCGGCCGACGTCTGGTCGAAGGGCCTTTCGTCACCGTCTCGTGCGGTTCCGGAATCGAAAAATCGGCCCGTGAGCTGGCCGCCCGGACCGGCGGAATCTGCGAAAACATGGAAGGAGCGGCGATCCTCCAGGTTTGCCGGCGATTCGGGGTTCCCTCCCTGGAGCTGCGCGGCATTTCCAACCTGACAGTCGACCGCGATCTCTCCGGATGGGACCTGAAGGGTGCGGCCTGCATTGCAGGGCAGGCGGTCCAACGGATTCTTGAGCGCTGGCCGGCCGGAAAAGGAGACTCATGAGTCCACGTCTGACCCTTGGATATTCCCCCTGCCCCAATGATACCTTTATCTTTTATGCCCTGACCCATGGCCTCGTTCCGCTCGAGGGGGTCGAGATCGTGGAGCGCCTGGAGGATGTGGAAACCCTCAACCGGCTGGCCATGGACGCCGTCCTCGACCTGACCAAGATCAGTTATCACGCCCTCGGCCATCTGCGACAGGAATACTGCCTCCTGCGCAGCGGCAGTGCTCTGGGCCGCGGCTGCGGGCCTCTGGTCATCGCGACCGAGCCGTCCACCATGGCGGCGCTGAAAGGCAGGACGATCGCCATCCCCGGCCGTCTCACCACTGCGAACCTGCTGTTGCAGCTATACGGCGAAGGGTATGATGACGTGCTGGTCCTGCCCTTCGACCGGATCATGGACGCATTGCGGGAAGGACGGGCTGATGCAGGAGTGATCATCCACGAGTCGCGCTTCACCTATTTCGACCAGGGCTTTGTCGAGGTCTGCGACCTCGGCGCCTGGTGGGAGTCCGAGACGGCTCTGCCCATTCCGCTGGGAGGCATCCTCGCCCGGCGTGATCTCGGCCCCGCGCTCATCAGCCGGATCGATGCGGCGCTGCTCGCCAGCCTCGATTATGCCCGGGCCCATCCCGACGAGCCGGGGGACTATATCCGTCGCCACGCACAGGAACTCTCCGGGACGGTTACAGACCAGCACATCCAGCTCTATGTCAACGACTTTTCCCGCGATCTGGGCGAGGTGGGGATCAGAGCCGTCGAGGCGCTGCTCGACCAGGCCGAGAAGCGGGGTCTCATCCCGCATTGCGATCTGCCGCTTTTCCTCTCCTGACCGTTGAATCTAATCCGACACAAAAAAAAGCGACCCCGGTTATGGGAGTCGCTTTTTTTTTGTCGGGTTTCTGGAAAGGAATCCTTTTACGGGGAAATATAAACCGCCTGGATAAAACGGGTATCGATGGCGTCCCTGATTTTCTCGACGGTCTCCTTCTCGACCGGGCTGTCGACGGAGAGCACGATCATCGCTTCACCGGCCTTCTCCCGGCGGCCGAGGTTCATGCTGCCGATGTTGATTCCGGCTTCTCCCAGGATGGTGCCGATTTTGCCAATCAACCCCGGCCGGTCGACGTAATTCATGACCAGCATGTGTCCTTCGGGTTTGAAATCGGTCAGGAAATCGCGCATTTTGACGATTTTTGGTGTCCCTTCGAACAGGGTGCCGGAGATATTCCGGTTGCCCTCGGGGGTGGAGAGCGTCAAAGTGATCAAGCTGGAGAATGATTCCGATTCGGTGGAACGGACCTCTTCGACGGCAATGCCCATGTTTCTGGCCACCATGGTGGCATTGACCATGTTGACGTCCTCTTCGGTATGGCGATCGAGAAGGGATGCCAGTCCCGTCACTGTCAGCGGGGCGCAGTCGAAGCGCGCGATCTTCCCGTTGTAGGTGAAGGTTAGCTTGTTCGGGTTGGACGGCGCAAGCTGGGAGATGAACTCTCCCATGTTTTTCACGAGTCCGAGGAACGGCTTCATATGGTCCATCAGATCGGGGTCGAACTTGGGGATATTGACGGCGTTGAGGATAGGCCGGCCGTCGATATAGTTGATGATCTCCTTGCCCACGTCGACCGCCACATTGCGCTGCGCCTCGAAGGTGTTGGCGCCGAGGTGCGGAGTGACGATCATGCGGGGATGTGCTATCAGCTTTTTGATGACGTCCGATTTCGGCGGCTCCTCACTCCAGACGTCGAACGCGGCCCCGGCGATCTTGCCGCTTTCCAGGGCCTCGAGCGTGGCTGCTTCTTCGAAAATACCGCCGCGGGCGCAATTGATAACGATGACGCCCTTTTTCATCTGGCTGTAGTGGCCGGAGTCGATCATGCCGCGGGTTTCGTCATTGAGCGGGGTATGGGCTGTGACCACATCGGCATACCGCAGGAGGTCCTCAAGGGATACGAGCTTGACGCCCAGATCCTCGCCGCGCTTTTCGGAGATGTAGGGATCGTAGGCGATGACGTCCATTTCGAACGCTTTGCCCCGACGAGCCACCCGGCCGCCGACCTTGCCCAGCCCGATGATGCCCAGCGTCTTGTCCTTGAGCTCGGAGCCGGTGAAGGGAGCACGCTTCCATTCGCCGCTCTTGAGGCTGGCATTGGCAGTAGCGACGTTGCGGCAGAGGCTGAGCAGGATGGCCATGGTGTGTTCGGCCGCAGAATTAACGTTGCCGAAAGGAGCGTTGACGACGATAATGCCTTTTTTGCTGGCGTAGTCGACATCGACATTGTCGATGCCGACGCCGGCGCGTGCGATAATCTTGAGGTTTGAGCCGGCGTCGATCAACGCGGGATCGACCAGTGTGCCGCTGCGGGTTATGATAGCATCGTAGTCGCCCACGAGCTCGTGCAACTGTGCGACCGAAAGGCCGAGTTTGATATCGACCTGGATTCGCGGTTCTTCGAGCAGGGGCTGCAGCCCTTCCGGGGAAATTTCATCAGTGACCAAGACCTTCATTGAAACTCCTTGTTCAAGCCGAACAGGTTGTATCCGGCAGAGAATGACCGGGAAAGTGATGAAGTCTAGGGTGTTTGCGTCGGACTGTCAACACGACAGACCTCATTAACGGCCTCACTTGATGATCTTGAGGTGACGCCCCTTCTCATTCTCTTCGTCTTTCACTCCTTCTTCGCCGGCCTCCTGGTCCCGCTCCTCTTCGGCGGGAGCAGCGTTGCCGTCGATACCGAGCTCGGGCAGGGTGCCGTCATCCAGCATGCCCTGCACCGCATCGGCCACCGAGAGGCACTGCTTCATGCAGACCTTGCGGGCCGGGCAGGTGGTGCAGTCCGCTTCGCCGCCGGCCATTCGCAGGGCGTGAATCACCAGTTCGACACTTTCCGCCTGGTTCAGGGGGATGAAAAACATAAATCAATCTCCCGTTGGGGCAGACCCGTGTGTCTGCCCCGGTTTTATTTTGTCGGGCGCACACTCGGGTGCGTCCCTACAGTTTTTTCCCAGCTACCGCAGCGAACTCCCGCAGCTTTTGAATCATAGCCGCAAAATCCTCCGGCCGCAAGGACTGCGGCCCGTCGCTGGCGGCCTCTTCGGGATGGGGGTGGACCTCCACGATCAGGCCGTCCGCTCCCGCCGCCGCAGCAGCATAGCACATCGAAGGGACCAGCGAGGCGTGACCGGTGGAATGGGACGGGTCGATGATTACCGGCAGGTGGGTCTGTTCTCGCAGAACCGGCACCGCCGAAATGTCGAGGGTGTTGCGGGTGGCTGTTTCGAAGGTGCGGATGCCGCGCTCGCAGAGAATGACTTTCTGATTGCCCTCCGCAAGGATATATTCGGCGCACATCAGGAATTCCTGGATCGATCCGGCCATGCCGCGTTTGAGCAGGACCGGCTTGCCGAGCTGACCGAGCAACTTGAGAAGGGCGAAGTTCTGCATGTTGCGCGCGCCCACCTGCATGACGTCGGCGTAGCGGGCAACCAGCTCTACGTCCCGCGGATTCACCACTTCGGTGACGATCGGGAGACCGGTCTCTTCACGGGCGGCCGCAAGCAGTTTGAGGCCTTCTTCCTCCATGCCCTGGAACGCATAGGGACTGGTGCGCGGTTTGAAGGCGCCGCCTCGCAGAACGGTGGCACCGGCCGCCTTGACGGCGCGGGCCGTTTCCATGATCTGCTCTTCGTCCTCCACGGAGCAGGGGCCCGCCATGACAGTGAAGTCGTCGCCGCCGACACTGACGCCGGGAGCGATCTCCACCATGCTGCGTTCGGGTTTGACCTCGAGACTGGCGAGCTTGTAGGATTTGAGGATCGGCACCACGTTTTCGACCCCCGGCAACGATTCCAGCGATTGCAACACCGCCTTGCCGCGCTCGTCGCCGACGGCCCCGACAACATCCCGTGTTTCCCCGTGAATGACGTGCGGCTTGTAGCCCAGATCGCGGATGCGTTTCTTGACCTCGGCCAGCTGTTCTTTGCCGGCACCTTTTCTCATGACGATAATCATCGCTTTGTCTCCTTTACCGGGGTGATGAGTGAAAAACAAAAGGCCGCCCGGTTCTCCCGGCGGCCTTCCTTTCACCACTCCAGAAAAGGAAACACCATGGGAGAGACCGGTCTGCCCATGGTGTTTCGGCCTGTATGATTTTTGCTCTTGCTACGCGGACAAGCCTTTATCCATGGCAGACGGTTCAAAGAAAAAACCGTACCAGAAATAAAAGCCGATAAAGATATCATTGTGAAATAAACGCATGCTGCCCTCTAAAAAAACAGATTATTCGCATTATTTATCAGAAACCCCGGGTCATGGCAAGGAGATTTTCCCGGCAAAGCTAGGTTCCCCCTCTTTTCTTTATTTTCCCCTTGACACCCCACCCCCCTTTTCGCTATAAAGTCCCCTTCACCGACGGTGTGCCCAGATAGCTCAGTCGGTAGAGCAGAGGACTGAAAATCCTCGTGTCGGCGGTTCGATTCCGTCTCTGGGCACCAGAAAATTCAAGGGGTTGTGGCTTTTTGCCGCAACCCCTTTTTTCATTCATGGCACACCCTTGGTGCACTTACCTGCAAATATCCCCCGCAAGACACAAAAACCTATAGGTGGCAGATTAACATTGCTGGCTTTTGTATGCCTTTTAACCTCGACCATAATCAGTTCTCGCGAGATATGGGGGGACAGGTGCGGGCCATATCTCGTGGACGAATAATATGGCTAGATATTTTGTCTCCATATCTCACAAAACATGATATAACCATAGCCGTAACATCTATATCTCTTGCCAGGCACATATAGGAAGGAGCGCAGATGTCTCGGAGCGGTAT
>JAWOCM010000030.1:0-6774 GCA_046483795.1 Desulfuromonadales bacterium
GTGGCATAGGGGAACTGGAGCCTGAAAGTCTCTTTGCCGACCGTCGGAGGTTCGGGTTTCATGAAGGATGTATCTTTTGTCAAAAGGAAAACCTTGAAGCGATCGAACTGGTCGTTTGTCTTTTTACGCTGCTCCGCGCTTAAAGCGGAAAACAGCAGGCCCAGCACACCGCCGATCAGGCCGGTGTAAAGAAAGACATGGAATACGGCGGCGGGACCGAGAACGGCGCCGAGCGCACCCATGGCCTTGACGTCCCCGGCGGCCATGCCGCCCAGGGCGTAGAACAACATCAGCAGGGCCATCCCCGTCAGAAAACCGAGGCCGGAGATAAGGAGTCCCTCCCACCCGGACTGGTAAAGGTTCCAGCCGACTCCCGCAAGCAGCAGGCTCACGGTCAGGAGGTTGGGAATCCGGGAGCGAATGGTATCGGTGGCACAGATGAGCAGCAAAAAAGCGGAGGCGAGAAAGATGGCCGGATCGCCCCAACCGGTCCATGCCACCCAGGCGCAAGCGCCTGCGGCAGCAAGACCGATTGTGTAGCGAGGTATTTGAGCGATCCTTTTGGCCATCTTTCTTCCTCCTGATTCTCTCTAAATCTATTTAACTAGTAGTATCCACTCCCTCAGATTCAGCAAGCTCATCTCTGATACTTTCGAATGCCTCATTAATTTGCGTACCCAAGACCCCGATGACAGTAATGCATGCAACGATAATCAGCGCTGCAAGAACAGCGTACTCAATCACCGTCACGCCGTCTTCGTCCGTCCAGAATGCCTTCAACATCTTGTTCAGTTCTTTCATGACAACGCTCCTTTCCACCGACAGGTGGAGTTTATGGGGTTATAGTTTCGACCGGCCCTGACTGGACCCCTGGTTTTCTGTGGGCCAACTCCTGGTGCCGACAAACCAAAGCCGTTTTTTTATGGCTTTCCTCCTTTGGCTTGAATTATAACGCCTTTGGTCAGCTTTTCTACTCGAAAAACAAAAAAACCACAATATGAACGACAGAAAAGTAGTAAATCGATTGAAGTGACTGATTCCCCGGTAAAAAATGCACTGGAGGGAAAGAGGATTTTATCTCCTCCCCGTCGAAGTCCATTTAATTTCCGCGAATCGACGGAGGTCTTAGTCTACAAAATTCACGGTTTTTGTCAATTAATTTAACTCAACCTGTCAGGGTATTATTTCCTGCATTTGTATTTGAGGAACACACGGCGCATATCCCCTGATTCTACCGGGAGTATCGATTTTTCAGGCCGCAAGTGCATCTGTTAGCGGATTGACCTGAAATGCAGAAGCAGGTAATCTTGATTGCGTCGCAAAAAGTCCAAAATTTACCACCAAGACACGAAGGCACAAAGAGGACCCATTGATTATTCAAGATATTTTCTTAGTGCACTTGGTGCCTTGGTGGTGAAAAAAATGACTTTTGCAACACCACCATCAATCACTGGCAGGAGAAAAAAATGCCTATCAAGCACTGTATAGGATTGTTGCTGTTCGTCGTAATATCTGGCTGTGCCGGGCCTCGAATCGCTCCTCCACCGCCGGAGACGAAAACGCCGCCGCTCCAGCCGGCCGACTGGAGCGAGGTGGAAGGCTGGCGAGGCGACGACCCGAGGCAGGCTCTCCAGGCTTTCAGGGAGAGTTGTCGCGTTCTGTCCCGCCGTCCCGAGTGGACCCCCGCCTGCACGGATGCCGAGCTGGTCGATCCCTCCGACAAGGAAGCGATCCGTCTTTTCTTCGAGGACCATTTCATCCCCTACCGCGTTCACAACCCCGACGGGACGGCGACCGGGACCGTGACGGGCTATTACGTGCCGGAGCTCGCCGGCAGCCGCGAAGCCCGGGAAGAGTACGAATGGCCTCTGTTCGCCGTACCCGACGATCTTCTGGTGATCGATCTCGGGGAGGTTTATCCCGAACTGGAAGACTACCGCTTGCGCGGTCGGGTTGAGGGCAATCGCGTCGTGCCCTACTTCAGCCGGGCCGAAATCGACTCGGGCCAGGCCGAGATGGACAGCGAGGTGCTTTTCTGGGTCAAGAATCCCGTCGACCTGTTCTTCCTGCATATCCAGGGTTCGGGACGCATCCGGCTTGAAGACGACTCCGTCTTTACCGTCAATTACGGGAACCAGAACGGCCACCCCTACCGCTCGATCGGCAAGGAACTGATCGCCCGCGGCGAAATGACCATCGACAACATGTCGCTGCAGGCGATCAAGGCCTGGGCGCGGGAGAACCCCGATAAGGTCCGTGACATTCTGGACCACAACCCGAGCTACATTTTTTTCCGCGAACTGCCCGAGGGAACGCCGAGCCCGCCCGGAGCGCTCGGCGTTCCGCTGACCGCCGGACGCAGCCTGGCTGTCGACCGGCGCACGGTTCCACTGGGAGCGCCGGTCTTTCTGTCGACGACCTGGCCGAACAGCGAAAAGCCCCTGCAGCGCCTGATGGTGGCCCAGGATACGGGCGGTGCGATCAAGGGAGCGGTCCGAAGCGATTTTTTCTGGGGCTTCGGGGATGATGCCGGTGCAATGGCTGGTAAAATGAAGCAGGAAGGCGCCATGTGGGTGCTGCTGCCGCCCGGGGTTTACCAGATGGACGAGGCGGTGGCGACACGGTGAATTCGTAATAACCTGAAATCCACCACCAAGACACCAAGGCACCAAGACACCAGGAAACTTCATCCGATTGAAACGGGTTGGCCTTCTTTGTGTCTTTGTGGCTTTGTGGTAAATATCGGGTTTAAGGGTCACTCTTCTGAATGGAGGTCATACAAGTGAAAAAAACGATCTATCCGCTTCTGCTCGCCGTCGCCTGCGTTTTCGTCCTGTCCGCCAACGCGGCCGCTGCCGATCGGTATGCGGTCGGCAAGCTGGGGGTCTTCTTCCCGGATGAAAGCGGTTTCGACGAAGGGCCGAACCTCGAGGTGGCCATGGGGTGGGGGATGAGCGAGGTCGCACCGCAGGTTGTGTCTGACAACCCGGCTCTGGCCGACCTGGCGATCGAGGCCGGCATCGGGGCATATGCCTCCGACCATGATACCGCGCAGGGTGAAACGGAGTTCACCGTGCTGCCGGTGACGCTCACCGGCCTCTATCGCATCCCCCTTCGGGGCACGCCGGTGGAGTTTCACGCCGGCGCAGGCCCCGGACTGTATCTGGCCTGGGTCGAGACACCGGGAGACGACGACCTGGAATTCGAGGTCGGTCTCCATGTACAGGTCGGGGCCGATCTGCAGCTGACCGAGACTCTTGATTTCGTCGCCGAACTCAAGGCGAACACGGTCACCGAAGATATCGACGGCGCCTTTTTCAATGTGGGGCTGCGCTCTCGGTTTTAAACCCGCGAGAGATAAAGAGGAGGAAAAAAGATGTCCATAACCCGTCGGATTCTGATTCCCCTGGCAGCAATCTCCACCCTGATCTTCACCGCCGGCTGTGACCGAGGTTCGCAAGGGGGCGAATATGGCACCCGCTCCCCCCAGGTCGATGCCGGGGCCGCTCTTTTCGAGCAGCACTGCAGCACCTGCCACGGGAAGGAAGGAAGCGGAGGACACATGACCGACCCTCTCAATCGCGGTCACTTCGCGTTCGGCGGCAGCAAGGAGGAGATCGTGGCCACCATTCTTCAAGGCCGCCCGCAGGGCATGCCGGCGTTCCAGGGCAGCCTCGACGGCGAAGAGGTTGAATCGCTGGCCGCCTACGTTCTCTGGCTGCAATAAAGAAAAGGCCTGCCCTCACTCGCAGGGCAGGCCTTTCACCTTTCACCTTTCACCTTTCACCTCACGGTTCTGTCCTAATCCGCGATCTTCAGCACGATCTTGCCGAAATGCTTGTCCTCTTCCATCATGCTGTGCGCCTGGGCGACCTCATCGATGCCAAAAACCTTTTCGATGTTCGGCACGATGGTGCGATCGGCGAATTTCGGCAGCGCCCGGCGGGTGAACTCGGCAACGATTTCCGCTTTGTCGGAGACGGGCCGGGAGCGCAGAACCGAACCGGTGATCTGCTGGCGTTTAACCATCATCACAGCCAGGTTGAGTTCGGCCTTGGTGCCGCTGATGATCCCGATAACGACCAGCCGTCCCTTGTAGGCCAGGGATTTCATGTTCGGCTTGAGATATTTGGCGCCGACATGATCGAGAATGACGTCAACGCCCTTCTTGTCAGTGTTCTCCTTGGTCCATTCCTGAACCAGATCGCTGAAATCGGGGGTGGTGGTGAAGTCGATCACCAGGTCGGCCCCCAGCTTTTCGACTCTCTCCATCTTGGTCGGATGAGCGGTGACGATCAGCTTGCAGTCGGGAGTGAGGGCTTTGGAGAGTTGGATTGCCGCCGAGTTGACTCCCCCGCCGCCGCCGTGGAAGATGGCGTTGTTTCCGTTTTCCAGGCCGCCGATCATGAAGACGTTGAGAAAAGCGGTGATGTACGATTCGCAGACACAGGCGGCTTCCTCGAAGCTCATGCTTTCGGGAATCGGCATCAGGTGATCGGCATAGGCTACGGCATATTCAGCGTACCCGCCGCCGCCGACCAGCGACATGACGCGGTCGCCCACTTTCCAGTCCCTCACTCCCGGGCCGACTTCGTCGATGGTTCCGGCGACTTCAAGGCCGAGGATCTCGGAATCTCCGGGAGGCGGCGGGTAGTTCCCCACTCTCTGCACGAGGTCGGGACGGTTGATGGAGGTGGCGACCACCTTGACCAGGACCTGGCCTTCGCCGGGCGCGGGTTTGTCGATTTCGCCGACCTTCAGAACGTCCACTCCGCCAAAATCGTCGAGCAATACTGCTTTCATAAGAAAGTGCCTCCTCGTAAAAAAAGAATAAAAGAAAATTTGCGGTTGCAGGGCTAAGTTGCAATAAAACAACGTATCAATTATAAAAAATCCTGACGCTCTTGCAACCCTTTATCGAGAAACACCCCGTTCGGAAAGCGGGTTCGCCACAATCACAGAGAACAGAGGGTAAATCAACCGAATTTATTGCACTCCTCTGCGGTGCTGTGGTAAATCCGTTGATTCCATCGAACCATTGAACTGGAGTTGCATTCATACCCCTTTCAAAATTTTCAAAGGAGACTCACTAGACAATGAAAAAAGATATCCTGGAAAAAGGCGCGATCATTCAGCGCGACAAAGACACTTACGCTATTGCCCCCCATATCCCCGGCGGCCTCACCACTGCCGACCAGCTGCGCCGGATCGCCGACATCTCGGACAAATACGGGGCCCAGGCATTAAAGCTGACCAGTGCTCAGCGCATCGCCATAGTCGGCCTCCCCGAAGAGAAACTCGACGAGGTATGGGAACAGCTCGGCGAGAAGCCCGGCGCCGCCATCGGCATGTGCGTGCGCTCGGTGAAGATCTGCCCCGGCACAACCTACTGCAAGCGCGGCCAGCAGGATGCGGTGGACGTGGGCTTGGAGATGGACAGGAGATATCACGGGCTGGAGCTTCCGTGGAAGTTCAAGATGGGCGTCTCCGGCTGCATGAACGATTGCGGCGAGGCCTGCATCAAGGATGTCGGACTGATCGGCACCCCCAAGGGCTGGAACCTGATGGTCGGCGGCAACGGCGGCGGCCGCCCGCGGCTCTCGGTCAAGCTGGTGGAAAACATCCCCTCCGACGACGAAGCCATCGCCCTGGTCGATCATATCGTCGACTGGTTCAAGGCAAAGGACCGAAGAACCCGCATGGGCAAGTTCATCGAGGAGATGGGCGTGGAGGCGTTTCGCGAAGAGGTGCTGGACGGTTTCAGGACATAGGCAGCGGCCCGCAATCTAAGCGGGCGGGCACACCGAAGAACGAAACGGATTTATAAGGAAACCCATAAATGGACAGGGATGAAGGGGATGAAAGAGATAGGTCAAGAACGATCAGGAAAAGGATTTATCCCCTTAATCCCTTTCATCCCTGTTAAGAAATGCCTTGTTTTTTTGAAATAACGGCGTCCTGGTTTCTTGGTGACTTGGTGACTTTGTGGTGAGAGGGCGGATCTGTTACGGGTTTTTCACGAACCGATACCCCCGGCCGCGGACGGTCAGAAAATGTTGCGGGTCGGTGGGGTCCTCTTCGAAATAACGGCGCAGACGGACGATGAAATTGTCGAGCGTCCGTGTTTCGGTATCCGGCTTGACCCCCCAGACAGCCGTGAGAAGAGCCTGTCGGGACAAAGTGCTGCCCTCATGGCGGAAAAAGGTGCGGAGCATCCGGGCTTCGAGTTCGGTCAGTTCGATCTCCCCTCGCGGCGTCCTTGCGATTCGCTCTTCCAGGTTGACTTCATTGCCGTCGAAGCGAAAGGACTGCTCGCTGCCACGTTCCGAACGGTACCAGGATGAGCGGCGCAGCATCCCTTTGACCCGCAGCAGCAGTTCGTCGAGGCTGAACGGCTTGGTCAGGTAGTCGTCGGCTCCCTGCAGCAGACCTTCGATCCGGTCTTTTTCCTCTGTGCGGGCCGTCAACATCAGGATCGGCAGTTGCGGATCGTTCTGCCGCAGGCGTTCGCACACTTCGAAACCGTCCATCCCCGGCAGCATCAGATCGAGAATCACCAGGGCCAGAGCCTCGTTCCAGGCCACTTCGAGAGCCTCTTCGCCGCTGAGCACGTGCGTGACGCGGTACCCTTCCTCCTCGAGATTGAAAACCACCCCCCCGGCGATATGTTCTTCGTCCTCGACGACGAGTATATGCGGCTTATCGTTCATGGTTCCCCCGGGGCGGTGACTTCAGAACGGGCAGTTCGATGTGAACCTGGGCTCCCTCGCCTTT
>JAWOCM010000045.1:0-15761 GCA_046483795.1 Desulfuromonadales bacterium
TTCAAGGGGTACCGTCCCCAGTTCTACTTCCGCACCACCGACGTGACCGGCGTGGTCGAGCTTCCCGAGGGCACCGAGATGGTCATGCCCGGGGACAACGTCAGCATCTCAGTCGAGCTGATCACCCCGATCGCCATGGACAAGGAGTTGCGCTTCGCAATCCGTGAAGGCGGTCGTACCGTTGGCGCCGGTGTCGTCAGCGAAATTATCGAGTAGTTTGATCATATCGTAATCCCCCTCCCTGTTTATGGGGAGGGGGATTTATAGGGAATATCCAAATGCGGGAAATTGTTACCCTCGCCTGTACAGAGTGCAAGCAGAGAAATTACACTACGACGAAAAACAAGCGCAACACTCCCGACCGGCTTGAACTGAACAAGTACTGCCGGTTCTGCCGAAAGCATACCGCGCACAGGGAGACGAAATAAGGCGGATGGCCCCGCAGAAAGGGCCTCCGGCGGCCACAGTTTTACTGTGGCCTTTTGCATGCAGGCCAGTGGCTCAATCGGCTAGAGCATCGGTCTCCAAAACCGAGGGTTGGGGGTTCGAGTCCCTCCTGGCCTGCCATTTTAAACTATACCTCGATGGGGTTGGGATAAATTTGTGATTGGTAAAGCGACTACATTTTTGGCAAACGTTAAAAGTGAGCTGAAAAAGGTAACCTGGCCTACGCGCAAGGATACCTACGCTTCCACGGTCGTCGTCATCATGCTGGTGCTGACGGTTGCCGTCTTTTTGTGGCTCATGGATTCCGCTCTGTCGACGGTTGTCAGGTATCTGCTTCCCAAGGCCGCATAGCGGAAGCATTAGGGACAACGACCATGGCGATGAAATGGTACGGCGTTCATACCTATTCGGGTTATGAGGGCAAGGTCAAGGCGAATCTCGAAGAACGGATCCGCGCATTGGGAGTCGAGGAGGAATTCGGCGAAGTCCTGATCCCTTCAGAGACGGTTGTTGAGTTGAAGAAAGGCGAGCGCAAGACCTCGACGCGCAAGTTTTTCCCCGGTTACATCCTTGTGCAGATGGAACTCAACGACGAGACCTGGCATGTGGTCAAGGATACTCCCAAAGTCACCGGATTTGTCGGAGGCGGCACCACGCCTCCGCCGATTCCCGATCATGAGGTTGAAAAGATCACCACTCGCATGGAGGAAGGGGTCGAACGGCCCAAGCCGAAAGTGGAGTTCGAGGTCGGCGAAACCGTCCGTGTGATTGACGGTCCGTTTCTTAATTTTACCGGTGTTGTCGAGGATGTTAAGCCCGACAAGGGCAAGCTCAAGGTAATGGTCAGTATTTTCGGTCGGGTGACGCCGGTAGAGCTTGAATTCATCCAGGTGGAGAAAACCGGTTAGGCCGGTTTGTATATTGATAGAGGCAAGGAGTTAACGATGGCCAAGAAGGTTATTGGAATGATAAAGCTGCAGATCCCTGCCGGCAAGGCGAATCCTTCGCCCCCGGTTGGCCCGGCGCTGGGTCAGCATGGGGTCAATATCATGGAGTTCTGCAAGGCATTTAATGCCAAGACCCAGGATCAGGAAGGAATGATCACACCTGTGGTGATCACCGTTTACGGCGACCGTTCCTTCAGCTTCATCACAAAGACGCCGCCTGCAGCAGTCCTGCTGAAAAAGGCTGCTCAGCTCTCCAAGGGATCGAGTGTGCCCAACAAGGAGAAGGTCGGAAAGGTGACCAAGGATCAAGTCGCTGAAATCGCCAGGACCAAGATGCCTGATCTGAACGTCTATGACATTGAAGCTGCGATTAAAACCGTTGAGGGAACTGCTCGCAGCATAGGAATAGAAGTCGTTTGAATGAACGGCTGAGTCTGGAGAAAGAGTATGTCTACGGGAAACAAATATAAAGCCGCCAAAGCCAAGGTGGATCGAAGCCGGGCCTATACGCTCGATGAAGCGATCGACACGATTAAGGATGCATCCTTCGCCAACTTTGACGAAACGGTCGAACTGGCTGTTCGTCTCGGCGTTGATCCCCGCAAGGCCGATCAGATGGTGCGCGGTGCTGTCGTGCTGCCTCATGGTCTCGGCAAAACGGTCCGTGTTCTTGTCTTCGCCAAAGGCGATAAAGCTCAGGAAGCCACCGATGCCGGTGCCGACTTTGTCGGTGCCGAGGATCTGGTCGAGAAGATCCAGGGTGGCTGGTTCGATTTCGATACTGCCATCGCCACGCCTGATATGATGGGAACTGTCGGCAAAATCGGCAAGCTGCTCGGCCCCCGCGGGCTGATGCCCAATCCGAAGGTCGGCACCGTCACTTTCGATGTTGCGCGGGCTGTTGATGAGGCGAAATCCGGCAAGGTGGAATACCGGGTTGAAAAAGCCGGAATCGTGCATGCTCCTGTGGGCAAGATATCTTTCGAGACAGAAAAGCTCGAAGGCAATATCATCGCCCTGATGGAGGCACTTGCCAAGGCCAAGCCGACAACCTCCAAGGGGATCTACCTGAAAAAGGCTTCTCTGGCGAGCACCATGGGGCCCGGGATCAACCTTGATCTTTCAGCGCTCCAGACCAGACTGAAGTAATTTCGTATCGGCAAAACCCGTACCCCCTGATGGGGGGTGCGGATCACATAGATAAAGCCCAGAGTCGAAGACAGCAGGTATGCAGGCAACCGCCGGCATTTAATGTTGTTCGCCTGCCGAGGCCGGGGGGTAACAGACGGATACTCCGTCTCTCTCCTTGCCTGCAATCTCGGGCATCCCGCTTGCGGGGGAAAAACAAGGAAAGGAGGAGAGGCGTTGGATAAAAATGGTAAAGAACAACTGGTAAATGAACTGGCCGGCAAGCTTGCGGCTGCCAAGGCAACTTTTCTTGCAGACTATCGCGGCCTGAACGTCGAGGCAGCGACCAATCTGCGTAAAAAGTTGAACGACGCTGGTGTAGAGTATCGCGTGGTCAAAAACACGCTGCTGCGTTTGGCCAGCAAGGGCACCGATGTGGAAGCGCTGGACGATTATCTCTATGGTCCGACAGCTATCGTAATCGTCGGTGACGATCCTGTAGCCCCGGCGAAAGTTCTTGCTGATCTGGCTAAAGATAGCAAGTCTTTCGAGCTGAAAGCCGGAACGCTCGGTGCCAAGCTGATTTCCGCCAAGGACATCGAAGCACTGGCCCTACTGCCGGGACGCGAAGAGTTGCTGGCGAAAATGCTCAGCACGATGAACGCGCCGACAACCAACTTTGTCGGGACCATGGCCGCCCTTCCGCGTCAGATGGTGCAGGTTCTTTCCGCCATCAAAGACCAGAAGGCTGCCTGAATTAACAACAAGACATGTAAAATAGTTTAAACTATTGGAGGATCAAAAGATGGCTGATGTGACTAAAGAGCAGGTTGTTGAATTTATCGAAAACATGACCGTTCTTGAAATGGCCGAGTTCGTGAAAGAACTTGAGGAAAAATTCGGTGTTTCTGCTGCTGCCCCGGTTGCAGCCGCTGCCGCACCCGGCGCCGAAGCTGGTGCTGCAGAAGAGGAGAAGGACGAGTTTGATGTTGTCCTGACTGGCGTTGGAGACAAGAAGATCAATGTCATCAAGGTCGTTCGCGCCATTACCGGTCTCGGGCTCAAGGAAGCCAAGGAGCTGGTTGAAGGAGCACCCAAGGCTGTTAAAGAGGAAGTTGCCAAGGCTGACGCAGAAGAGCTCAAAAAGCAGCTCGAGGAAGCTGGCGCCAGCGTGGAACTCAAATAATTCCACATCGTATAGATACGCCGTTAGCCAAGGTCGCCATGTGCGGCCTTGGCTATTCTACTTTCCTCACCCAAAGGAGACACCATGGCTTATTCGATCGCGAATAACCAGCTTCTTCGGAAACATTTTACCGAGGTTACACGGATTATCGATATCCCGAACCTCATCGATATCCAGAAGAATTCCTATGAGCGTTTTCTTCAGTCTGACCTGCCGGCTTCAGCACGCCAGAATATCGGCATGGAAGCGGTCTTGCGGTCCGTTTTTCCGATTCGCGATTTCAGCGAGACATGTTCTCTCGAGTATGTCTCCTACACGTTGGGCACACCCAAATATGACGTAGAAGAGTGCCATCACCGGGGAATGACCTTCGCGGCACCTATGAAGGTCAAAGTACGCCTGGTGACCTGGGATGTCGACAAGGAGTCGGGTGTTCAGTCTATCCGCGACATCAAGGAACAGGAAGTTTACTTCGGGGAAATCCCCCTGATGACTGAAAACGGGACCTTTATCATCAACGGGACCGAGAGAGTCATTGTCAGTCAGCTGCATCGTTCTCCAGGCGCCTTTTTCGATCACGACCGGGGCAAAACCCACTCCAGCGGCAAGATCCTCTATAATGCCCGGGTGATTCCCTATCGTGGGTCCTGGCTTGATTTCGATTTCGATCACAAGGACATCCTCTTTGTCCGTATTGACCGGCGGCGCAAATTGCCGGCAACCGTCCTGCTCAAGGCTCTGGGGTATACGGTCGAAGAGTTGCTCGAGTATTATTATGACTTCGAGGACATCGTTCTTGATGGTGAAACATATAAAAAACGCGTCAACATCGACCTTCTCGCCGGCCAAAGGGCCACCCGGGAGGTTCTCGGCACCGATGGCGAAACCATCGTGCGCGCCGGACGCAAGTTCACCCGGGCTGCCATCCGCAGGCTCAAGGAGAAGGGCCCCGAGTTCATCGAGATCGAACCCGAGTCTCTTGTGGGTAAAATCTCGGCGCGAGACATTGTCGACACCACGACCGGAGAGGTTGTTGTAGAGGCCAATCAGGAGTTGACCGAGGGGATCCTTGAAGACCTCAAGTCACGGGGAATCAACGAACTGCAGGTTCTCTTCATCGACAATATGTACGTGGGGCCGTTCCTTCGTGACACATTGCTTCTCGACAAGGTCAATACTGCGGATGAAGCGATCATCGAGATTTACAGGCGCCTGCGCCCCGGTGATCCTCCGACGCTCAAGAGCGCCAAGGCCCTTTTCGAGAACCTCTTCTTCAACTCGGAGCGGTACGATCTGTCGGCTGTCGGACGAGTGAAGCTCAACTACAAGCTCGGACTCGACTCTCCCCCGGATCACACGACTCTGACCACCGAAGATATCCTGCAGGTGGTCCGCTATCTTATCGATCTGCGCAATGGTAAGGGCGCTATCGATGACATCGACCACCTGGGCAATCGCCGCGTACGTACGGTCGGTGAACTGCTGGAAAACCAGTATCGCATCGGACTGGTGCGCATGGAACGGGCCATCAAGGAGCGCATGAGCCTTCAGGAAGTGGACAGTCTCATGCCGCACGACCTGATCAACTCGAAACCGGTTTCAGCGGTTGTCAAAGAGTTTTTCGGGTCCTCGCAGCTGTCCCAGTTCATGGACCAGACCAATCCGCTTTCCGAAGTGACTCACAAGCGCCGTCTTTCGGCCCTGGGCCCGGGTGGACTGACCCGGGAAAGGGCCGGTTTCGAGGTCCGTGACGTTCATCCGACCCATTATGGCCGGGTGTGTCCGATCGAGACTCCGGAGGGACCGAATATCGGTCTGATCTGTTCCCTTTCCACATATGCCCGGATCAACGAATACGGCTTCGTCGAAACGCCCTACCGCAAAGCTGAGAACGGGAAGGTCTCCAAGGACGTCGATTACTTCTCGGCACTTGAGGAGGAAGGACATACCATCGCCCAGGCCAACGCGCCTCTGGACGAGAATGACCAATTTGTCAATGAGCTGGTCAGCTCCAGAAAAAGCGGCGAATTCCTCATGATTCCCAATGAGGAGATCGAGTTGATGGACGTTTCGCCGCGACAGATCGTTTCGGTCGCCGCGGCCCTGATTCCCTTTCTCGAGAATGATGACGCCAACCGGGCCCTGATGGGATCGAACATGCAGCGCCAGGCCGTGCCGTTGCTGCGCTCGGATGCACCTCTGGTCGGTACAGGGATGGAACGTACCGTGGCCCATGATTCGGGCGGCTCTGTCGTTGCCCGTCACAACGGGGTCGTGGAAAGCGTTGACGCAGGTCGGATTGTTGTGCAGATCGACGAAGACGAAGTCGATGAAAGCGGCACCGGCGTCGATATATACAACCTGATCAAATTTGCCCGTTCGAATCAGAATACCTGTCTGAATCAGAAGCCGATCGTCAAGGTGGGTGACCGCGTTGAACGCAGCAAGGTCATTGCCGACGGACCGTCCACTCATTGGGCGGAGCTGGCGCTGGGGCAGAATGTCCTCATTGCCTTCATGCCGTGGGAAGGATACAACTTCGAGGACTCCATCCTTATTTCCGAACGCCTTGTCAAGGAAGACCGGTACACCTCGATTCATATCGAGGAGTTCGAGTGTGTCTCCCGCGACACCAAGCTCGGCAAAGAAGAGATTACCGGCGATATCCCCAATCTCGGGGAGGATGCCCTTGCCGATCTGGATGAAAGCGGTATCATTCGAATTGGTGCTGAGGTCGGCGCAGGAGATATCCTCGTCGGCAAGATCACACCAAAGGGCGAAACCCAGCTCTCTCCCGAAGAGAAGCTTCTTCGGGCCATCTTCGGTGAGAAAGCCGGCGATGTTCGTGACACCTCGTTGCGGGTGCCGCCTGGTGTGGAAGGCGTGGTACTTGGTGCACGGGTCTTCTCGCGGAAAGGCTCCGACAAGGACAGCCGGACCGAGTTGATCGAGAGTGCAGAAATCGAGAAACTCGAAAAGGACCAGTACGACGAAATTCGAATCATCCGTGAATCGACTCGCAACAAGATAAAGAGCCTTCTTGTAGGCAAAACCTGCGCCATGCAGGTGGAAGATGCCGAGGGAAAGGTCCTGATCGACAAGGACAAGGACATTACCGATGCGGCTCTCGAGCAGGTTCCATTCGAGCGCTGGCGGGAGATTTCCCTCAAAGATGCTCCAGAAGTGGAACAGCGAGTAACCGATATCTTCGGCCGCCTCGCCGAGCGAGAGGACATCATCAAGGACGTTTTCGCCGACAAGATCCAAAAGATCAAACGCGGAGACGACCTGCCGCCGGGCGTCATCAAGATGGTCAAGGTTTACATCGCCATCAAGCGCAAGATGCAGGTCGGTGACAAGATTTCAGGCCGCCACGGAAATAAGGGCGTTCTCTCCCGGATCCTTCCCGAAGAGGATATGCCCTATATGGACGACGGCACGCCGGTGGAACTTGTCCTCAATCCTCTCGGTGTCCCTTCGCGTATGAATGTCGGTCAGATTCTGGAAACTCACCTGGGTCTCTCCGCGTGGGGGCTGGGCCAGCAGATACAGTCGCATATCGACAACGCCCATTCCCCGGAGCAGCTCAAGGAGAAGATCAAGGACGTCTACGAGACCGAAGAATTGAATTCTTTCATCGATAAACTCGATGACGACGAAGTGCACTCCCTCTCCCGGAGGCTGGCCAATGGTGTGCCGATGGCCTCTCCCGTTTTCGAGGGTGTGCCCGAAGACAAGATCAAGACGGAAATGGACCGGGCCGGGTTTCCGACCAGCGGTCAGATGACCCTTTACGACGGCAAGACCGGCACACCCTTCCAGGAGAAGGTTACCGTCGGCATCATGTATATTCTCAAACTGCATCACCTGGTCGACGACAAGATCCATGCCCGCTCCATCGGACCCTACAGTCTTGTCACCCAGCAGCCTCTAGGGGGCAAGGCCCAGTTCGGAGGCCAGCGTCTCGGCGAGATGGAGGTCTGGGCCATGGAAGCCTACGGTGCCGCCCATGCCCTTCAGGAGTTTCTCACGGTCAAGTCGGACGATGTGGCCGGCCGAACCCGGATTTACGAGTCGATCGTAAAGGGCAAGCACACACTGGAGGCCGGTCTTCCCGAATCCTTCAACGTGTTGATCAAGGAGCTTCAGTCGTTGTGTCTTGATGTGGAGCTGCTCGAAGAAGACGAAGACTGAACAGGGACGAACGTCACCGCCATCCTATAAGGAGGATGTGTTTTGGAAGACATCTTTAGCCTTTTTGAACGCCCGAAGGACCCGCTTAGCTTCAATGCTATACGGCTCTCCGTCGCCTCACCGGAGAAGATCCGCGAACGATCTTTCGGTGAAGTCAAAAAACCAGAGACCATCAATTACCGGACTTTCAAGCCGGAAAGAGACGGGCTGTTCTGCGCCAAAATATTTGGCCCGACCAAAGATTACGAGTGCAATTGCGGTAAATACAAGCGCATGAAACATCGCGGCATCGTCTGCGAAAAGTGCGGTGTCGAGGTTATCCCCAGCAAGGTGCGTCGCGAAAGGCTCGGTCATATCGATCTGGCCTGTCCCGTAGCTCACATCTGGTTCCTCAAGTCCCTGCCTTCGCGTATCGGGACGCTGCTGGACATGACGCTGCGCGAATTGGAGAAAGTCCTTTACTTCGAAACGTATGTCGTTCTCGACGGCGGAGACACCCCTTTGCAAACGGGGCAGATGCTGACCGAAGACAAGTATGCCGAGGCCATGGACGAGTATGCCGGACAGTTCACTGCCGGTATGGGGGCCGAATCTGTTCAGGAACTTCTGAATAGACTCGATCTGGAGGAACTCGCTGCCGAACTGCGCGCCGAGATGCGCGAAGCAGCCAGCGAAGCCAAGCGTAAAAAGATCGCCAAGCGTCTCAAGGTTGCCGATTCCTTTCTCGCCAGCGGCAATCGCCCCGAATGGATGATCCTCGAGACGATTCCGGTTCTGCCGCCCGAACTGCGCCCTCTGGTGCCGTTGGACGGCGGACGTTTCGCCACCTCGGACCTCAACGATCTGTACCGGCGCGTTATTAACCGCAACAATCGCCTCAAGCGCCTGATGGAACTTCGTGCGCCGGAGGTCATCATCCGGAATGAAAAGCGGATGCTTCAGGAGTCCGTCGACGCCCTGTTTGACAACGGCCGGCGCGGGCGGGCCATTACCGGACCCAATAAACGGCCGCTGAAGTCCCTGTCCGACATGCTCAAAGGCAAAGGGGGGCGTTTTCGCCAGAACCTTCTCGGCAAGCGCGTCGACTATTCGGGCCGTTCGGTCATCGTTGTCGGTCCGGAACTCAAGATGCACCAGTGCGGTCTTCCCAAGAAGATGGCATTGGAGCTTTTCAAGCCGTTTATCTACAACAAACTCGAGGAGAAGGGCTTTTGCACCACTGTCAAGAGCGCAAAGAAGATGGTGGAAAAGGAAAAAGCAGAAGTGTGGGACGTGCTTGATGAAGCCATCAAGGAACACCCGGTGATTCTCAATCGCGCTCCGACCCTTCATCGCCTCGGCATTCAGGCCTTCGAGCCGGTTTTGATCGAGGGCAAGGCGATTCAGTTGCACCCCCTGGTCTGCACCGCCTACAACGCCGACTTCGACGGCGACCAGATGGCGGTCCACCTGCCCTTGTCCGTCGAGAGCCAGGTCGAGGCCCGCGTGCTGATGATGTCGACCAACAACATCCTTTCTCCGGCCCATGGCAAGCCGATCATTGTGCCTTCCCAGGACATGGTTCTGGGGATCTACTATATGACACGCGATCGTGCTTTCTCCAAAGGGGAGGGTATGGTCTTCTCCTCTCCTGAGGAGGTCCGGGTCGCTTTTGATTCCGAAGCAGTGGACATGCAGGCCAAGATCAAGGTCCGTATGGCGGAGGGTGGAGGCGACGATACGCTTCAGATGTTCGAGACCACGGTTGGTCGCATCCTGCTGCGGGAAGTCGTGCCGGACGATATCCCTTTCGAGTACGTCAACAAGGTTCTCGGCAAAAAGGATGTGGGCGATCTGATCGACGCCTGTTTCCGTCTGGCGGGGAACAAGGCGACTGTCGTTCTTGCCGACAAGCTCAAGGAGACGGGCTTTCGCTATTCGACCAACGCCGGAATATCGATTTGTCTTGACGACATGGTGATTCCCGAAACCAAGGAAGAGCGCATCGATGTCTCCGTCGAGGAGGTCAAAGAGATCCAGCAGCAGTATACCGAAGGTTTGATCACCGATGGCGAGCGATACAACAAGGTTATCGACATCTGGGCCAAGTGCACCGAGGATATTGCTGAGACGATGCTGGGCAATCTGTCGGTAGACGAAATCGTTGATCCCAATGCGGAAAACCCGGAGGAAGCGAAGAAAGTCAAGGTACCCTCCTTTAACGCCATCCATATGATGGCCGACTCCGGTGCCCGAGGCAGCGCGCAGCAGATCCGTCAGCTTGCCGGAATGCGTGGTTTGATGGCCAAGCCCTCCGGGGAGATCATCGAAACGCCGATCACGGCAAACTTTCGTGAGGGGTTGACTGTTCTTCAGTACTTCATTTCCACTCACGGCGCCCGAAAGGGTCTTGCCGATACGGCCTTGAAAACGGCTAATTCCGGTTACCTGACCCGGCGTCTGGTCGATGTGGCTCAGGATGCCATCATCACCGAGAACGACTGCGATGCGATCGACGGCATCAGTATTTCGTCCCTGACCGAGGGCGGCGAAGTGATCGAGCCCCTGGGGGACCGCATCCTTGGGCGAGTGGCTCTTGAAGACATCATCGACCCGGTGACTGATGAGGTTCTGATCGAAGCCAACAAGCCGATGGATGAAACGATGGTCAAGAGTATCGAAGATGCCGGAATCGAGAAGATCAAGATTCGCTCGGTTCTGACCTGTCAGAGCAAGCGCGGTATCTGCGCTCTGTGCTATGGTCGCGACCTGGGTCGAGGGCACCTTGTCAATCTCGGCGAGGCTGTCGGTGTCATTGCGGCTCAATCGATCGGAGAGCCCGGCACCCAGTTGACCATGCGGACGTTCCATATCGGGGGTACCGCCTCTCGGCGGGCTGAGCAGACATCACTGGAAGCCCGCTACAACGGTCAAATCTCATACATCAATATGAATACAGTGCCAAACACAGAAGGCCAGCATATTGTAATGAGTAGAAATGCCGAAGTGGCTGTCATTGAGCCGGAAAGCGGCCGTGAGCGTGAACGCTACAAGGTCGTTTACGGGGCCAAGATTCTCGTGCCCCCGGGCGGAGAGGTCAAGGCCGGTTCGTTGATCGTCGAATGGGATCCATATACGGTTCCTATCCTCACGGAAATTGCCGGCGAGGTCCGCTTCGGTGACATCATTGAAGGTCAGACAGTTGAAGAACAGGTCGACGAAGTCACAGGTCTGTCGCGCAAGATCATCATCGAATCGAAGTCCCCCGACAAGCGTCCGCGCATTACGCTGAAGGACGCTGAAGGGAAAACGGCGAAGATGCCCAATGGGGCGCCTGCCAGATATATGCTGCCGGTGGGTGCCAATATCACGGTGGAAGAGGGCCAGACGGTCAACTCAGGTGATATTCTGGCGAAGATTCCACGGGAAACGACCAAGACCAAGGATATCACCGGTGGTCTGCCGAGGGTCGCCGAGCTGTTCGAGGCGCGTAAGCCGAAAGAGTTCGCCGTTATCTCCGAGATAGACGGGACGGTGAACTTCGGAAAAGATTCCAAGGGCAAGCGCAAAGTCGTCGTTACGCCGGAACTTGGCGAGGCAAAGGAGTATCTGCTTCCCAAGGGCAAGCACATCAGCGTTCATGAGGGCGATTATATTCGCGCCGGTGAACCGCTGATGGACGGCTCGAGCAATCCTCACGATATTCTGCGGGTTCTCGGCGAGAAGGAATTGGCAAAATATCTGGTCGACGAAGTGCAGGAGGTCTATCGTCTTCAAGGCGTCGGGATCAATGACAAGCACATTGAGGTCATCGTGCGCCAGATGCTGCAGAGAGTGCGCATCAAGAGCGTTGGCGATACCCGCTTCCTGCATGACGACCAGGTCGAACGCGTTGAATTCGAGGAAGAGAACCAGCGTGCCCTGGCCGAGGGCGGCCAGCCAGCCATCGGTGAGCCCTTGATGCTCGGAATCACCAAGGCCTCGCTGTCGACAGAATCCTTTATCTCGGCAGCCTCGTTTCAGGAGACGACCAAAGTCCTCACCCAGGCAGCGATCGAGGGTAAGGTCGACAATCTTCGCGGCCTGAAGGAAAACGTCATTATGGGTCGCCTGATTCCTGCCGGTACGGGCGTGGCGAAGTATCGAAGTGCCAGCCTCCTTATCGAGGAGCCGGAACCCGCGCCGCTTTTTGTCGAAGAAGAAATCGAGGAGCCGGCGAAGGGCGAAGATGGCAGCTCAGAGGAAACGGTTGAAGCTTAGTGGGGACCTCCTTGAGAAAAAGGTTGGGACTCCAAAAAATACCTTGACAAGAAGGGTTCAGATTGATAATTTGAGCGGGTTTTCCCGTCGGGAAAGCCTTGTATTTGACTACTATAAAAGTTTTAAGAATTCGGGAGTATCTCGATGCCGACTATTAATCAGTTGGTCCGCAAGGGACGCAAAGTAAGAGCCAGGAAATCCGACGCGCCAGCCCTCAAGGGTGATCCGCAGCGCAGGGGTGTCTGTACGCGTGTTTATACAACGACCCCGAAAAAGCCGAACTCCGCTTTGCGGAAGGTCGCCCGTGTCCGTCTTACCAATGGTGTTGTGGCGACATCCTACATCCCTGGCGTTGGCCATAACCTCCAGGAGCACTCGGTTGTGCTCGTGCGTGGCGGCAGGGTCAAGGACTTGCCGGGTGTGCGTTATACGATTGTTCGTGGCGCTCTTGATCTTGCAGGGGTCAAGGACCGCAAGCAGAGTCGGTCCAAGTATGGTGCCAAGCGGCCCAAGTAATCACCAGCGGAGAAAACGTCATGCCAAGAAGAAGAGAGATTGGTAAGAGGTCGGTACTTCCCGATCCCAAATATAATGATCGACTGTTAGCAAAGTTCATGAATTGTGTCATGCGCGATGGAAAAAAGAGCACCGCCGAGGGTATCGTTTATGGTGCCTTCGATCTGGCTGCCGAGCGCAGCGGACAGGATCCCTTGGAGATTTTCAAGAAGTCCATGTCGGCCGTGCGCCCGGTCCTTGAGGTCAAATCTCGCCGTGTCGGCGGGTCAACCTATCAGGTGCCGGTCGAGGTTCGCCACGAGCGCAGCAACGCCCTGGCGGTTCGCTGGATCGTCGCCAGTGCTCGTGCTCGCGGAGAGAAGACCATGGTCGAGCGGCTCGCCGGAGAGTTTGTTGACGCGGCAGCCGGTCGCGGGAATGCGGTGAGGAAAAAGGAAGATACGCATCGCATGGCCGAGGCGAACAAGGCATTTGCACATTATCGCTGGTAGACCAGCGGTATAGACGAGTATATTAAAGGAATTACGACAGTGGCACGTCAGGTATCTCTTCAGAAAACCCGAAATATCGGGATCATGGCTCACATCGACGCCGGTAAGACGACGACGACGGAGCGCATCCTCTATTACACTGGAATCTCCCACAAGATAGGAGAGGTCCACGATGGCGCAGCCACAATGGACTGGATGGAGCAGGAGCAGGAGCGTGGCATCACCATTACTTCTGCGGCGACGACCTGTTTCTGGGGCGATCATCGTGTGAATATCATCGATACGCCGGGACACGTCGATTTCACCATCGAGGTCGAGCGTTCCCTGCGTGTACTTGACGGCTCTGTCGCGGTTTTTTGTTCTGTCGGCGGCGTGGAGCCGCAGTCCGAGACCGTATGGCGCCAGGCCGACAAGTACAAGGTCCCCCGCATTGCGTTTATCAACAAGATGGATCGGGTCGGCGCCGATTTCGATCATGGAGTCGAGATGATCCGTGATCGCCTGGGTGCCAACCCGGTTCCCATTCAGTTGCCCATCGGCAAGGAGGATGGCTTTCGCGGCGTTATCGATCTTGTCCAGATGAAAGCGATCGTCTATGATGACGATTCCCTGGGGGCCGAGTACGAAACCACCGACATTCCTGAAGATATGCTGGCGGAAGCCGAAAAGGCGCGCGAGGCCATGCTTGAGGAGGTCAGTTCTCACGACGAGGTCTTGATGGATAAGTATCTCGGCGGCGAGGAGTTGACCGTCGCAGAGATCAAGGCCGGGATCCACAACGCAACGATCGCTCTTCACATCAATCCGGTACTCTGTGGCAGTGCATTCAAGAACAAGGGCGTTCAGCCCCTTCTCGACGCTGTCGTTGACTACATGCCGTCACCCACCGAGGTTCCGCCGATTCACGGCATCGATCCCCACACCGGTGAGGAGATCACGCGACCGGCCGATGATGACGGCCCCTTTGCCGCTCTGGCGTTCAAGATTATGACCGATCCTTTTGTGGGTCAGCTTACCTTCTTTCGGGTATACTCCGGTGTCGCAGAGTCCGGTTCCACGATTCTTAACGCGACTAAAGGCAAGAAAGAGCGCCTGGGACGTTTGCTGAAGATGCACGCCAACAAACGCGAAGAAATCAAGCAGGTATACTCCGGTGATATTGCCGCCGCAGTCGGCCTGAAGCATTCTACGACGGGCGATACTATCTGTTCAGTTGGTTCTGAATGCCTGCTGGAGGCGATGGAGTTCCCCGAGCCTGTCATCAGCATTGCGGTGGAGCCCAAGACCAAGAGTGACCAGGAGAAGATGGGTGTGGCCCTCGGAAAGCTGGTTCAGGAGGATCCCTCCCTTTATATCAAAACTGACGAAGAGACGGGGCAGACTATCCTCTCCGGGATGGGCGAGCTTCATCTTGAAGTCATTGTCGACCGTCTGCTCAGAGAGTTCAAAGTCGCTGCCAATATCGGAGCTCCGCAGGTCGCCTATCGGGAGACCATCACCAAGGCGGTCGAGGTGCAGGGGAAATTCGTTCGCCAGTCCGGTGGCCGTGGACAGTACGGTGACTGCTGGCTGCGTATCGAGCCTCTGGAAGTCGGCGGAGGGTTCGAGTTCGTCGATAAAATCAAGGGTGGCGTCATCCCCCGCGAGTATATTCCAGCGGTCGGAAAAGGTGCCGAGGAAGCTTCCGCCAACGGTGTCGTGGCGGGTTATCCCATGGTCGATATCCGGGTGACTTGCTTTGACGGGTCATACCATGACGTCGACTCGTCCGAAATGGCGTTCAAGATCGCCGGATCGATGGCCTTCAAGGATGGTTCCGTCAAGGCCTCTCCGGTTCTTCTCGAGCCTATCATGGCTGTCGAGGTCGTGGTGCCCGAGGAGTATATGGGCGATGTCATGGGGGATCTGAACAGCCGTCGCGGCCGTGTTCAGGGCATGGACGATCGCGGGGGAGCCAAGGTGGTTTCCGCCCACGTGCCCCTGTCTGCCATGTTCGGCTATTCAACCGATTTGCGGAGCGCGACTCAGGGTCGTGCTACTTATACCATGACTTTTGATCACTATGATCAGGTTCCCAAGTCGATTGCTGAAGAGATCACTGCCAAGGTTAAGGGCTAACGCGCCATTCAGGAGGGCCTAGAAAATGTCCAAAGCTAAGTATGAGAGAACAAAGCCACACGTAAATATAGGAACCATCGGTCACGTTGACCATGGCAAGACCACACTGACTGCCGCCATCACCAAGATCATGGCCGAGCAGGCCGGTTCCGGTGATGTCAAGGCCTTCGATCAGATCGACAACGCTCCCGAGGAGCGTGAGCGCGGCATCACCATCGCCACCGCCCATGTCGAGTACGAAACGCCCAACCGGCACTATGCGCACGTCGACTGCCCCGGTCACGCCGACTATGTCAAGAACATGATCACCGGCGCGGCGCAGATGGACGGAGGCATTCTGGTTGTTTCCGCTGCTGACGGCCCCATGCCCCAGACCCGCGAGCATATCCTGCTCGGTCGTCAGGTCGGCATCCCCGCCATGGTCGTGTTCCTGAACAAGGCCGACATGGTTGACGATGAGGAGCTCATGGAGCTGGTCGAACTGGAGGTTCGCGA
>JAWOCM010000127.1:0-24193 GCA_046483795.1 Desulfuromonadales bacterium
CCCCGGTCGTCGCCGGCATCGCCGAACTGGATCCCCCACCGGAGAATTCCCCCAGCATCGTAGCTTGCGACGAAGATGTCCCGATTGCCCTGATTTGTTTCGAACAGATCGCTCGACGTACTGCCGATCAGATAGATGTTTCCAGCTGAATCAACTTCGCCGTCAGCGACAGAATCATTGGCTGGACCGCCCTCGAGAAGGGTGCCGCCCCAGGCAGGCGGCGAAACTCCGTTTTCTCCGTCCCCTCCGTCTCCGCCGCCGTTGCAGGAAAACATCCACGGCAAAACAACCAGAAGACCGCATATTTTCGTCCACCTTCGAGCGGTTCTCGACATATCTCCCCCTTACACAGGCTCCTGATATTTCGACTTGCTCCCGACCCTTGCTCTCCTGATGTCCCGACCGGCATGATGCGCTTCAACCGCATACACCACAGCGGTGGCAGCCCGGAGCGCAACGCGGGGTAAAAGCTCCCTCCAGTCCGCGTCGGTACTCCGTTAAAAGATACTCGCGATCCACCCCGATGTCGAGCACCTCCCACGGGAATATTTCCTTATCTCCCCGCGCTCGTGTGACGTAAAAAGACGGATCGAGGCCGATCTGACGACATGCCGTGCGCAGGTTCTTTCCCTCTGCGAGAAGCGGGAGGGCTTTTCCGGTGCGCCGATCGCCCCGAGACAGGAAAGCCTGCAGCATGGCGGCCCGCAGGGATTCGAAAAACACCTCGGTGTTGGGCAGGCGGGCAATAGCCGATCGGATACGTCGCATCTTTTTCGCCAGGCTCTTTTCGCCCTCCATCCCCACCCACTGGAATGGAGTCGACGGCTTGGGAATGAATGGATTGACCGAGAGGGTGATAGTCCCGAGCCGCCCTCGTTTTTTCCCCTCTGCAAGCCAGATGTCCCGCACGTTGGTGACGAGTTCGAGCAGTTCGTCGATATCGTTTTCTCCTTCAGTCGGAAGACCGATGAGAAAATAGAGCTTGAGATTGAGAATCCCCCCTTCGCTCAACAGGCGGACCGCACGAAATATCTGTTTTTCGTCGAGCCCCTTGTTGATCAAGTCGCGGATTTTCTGACTGCCGGCCTCGGGCGCAAGGGAGACGGTGCGGTGCCCGGACTGCACCAGCACATTCACCTCTTTTTCGCCCAGCGAATCGATGCGCAGGCTCGCCACCGACACCTTTCCCCCACGGCTGAATATATCCTCCTCGAGGGTTTCCAGCTCGCTGTAATCTGAAACTGCAGCGCCGACAAGGCCGATCTTGTCTCGCTGGCACAAGCCTTCTTCGACATCGTTGCGCAGGCTTTCGACGGAGCGCTCACGGGGAGGAAGATAGAGATAGCCGGCGGCGCAGAACCGGCATCCACGGCTGCATCCCCGGGAAATCTCCGTGAGAGCCATTCCGGAGAACTCGGTCTCATCCGTGGTGACGAAGGAGCGGGTGGGATAACGGTCGATATTCTCGACCCACTGGCGTCGCACGCGAGGAACGACCCCGTCTTTCGACCTGTACCGCTTTACCGTTCCGTCATCATGGTAGTCGACCTCGTAGAGCGAGGGGACGTAAAGACCCGGACGAGAGCCGAGATTCCGCAGCAACTCCTTCCGATCCGGTACGGTTTCGGCAAGCGTATCGATAAAACCGTCGAGGATCACTTCGCCTTCGCCGACGGCAAAGACGTCCATCACATCGGCAAGCGGCTCGGGGTTGAGAAAGGCGCACACCCCGCCGCACAGAACCAAAGGATAGCGGTCCCCGCGCTCTCCGGCGAATAGCGGCACTTGCCCCAGATCGAAAAGGGACGGCAGGTTGAGGTAGTCGTTCTCGAAGGAGATGGAGAAGGCGATCACGTCGAATTCTGACAGATGGCGGCCCGTTTCAAGGGAGAAGAGCGGATAGCCGGTTTTGCGGTGTTCAACCAGGTCGTCCCGGTCCGGAAGGAAGAATCTCTCGCAAAGGGTGTCGTAACGACTGTTGAGCAGGTGGTAGATGCTGAGAAAACCGAGGTTGCTCATCGCCTGGTGATAGGTATTGGGATAGACCAGAGCAACTGACAACCGGCCGCCCCAGGGGTTCGACCGGCATCCTCGTTCTGCGTTCACACGAAGGCGGGCTTTTTCGATCAACTTTTTCGACATGGTTCCATCTTACGGCATTCTCTTGTACAAATCACGTTGTAACTCTTTGTTGAAGCGGCTTTTTCCCGTATTTCATAATAAAGCGGGGACCGCCTGGCGGTCCCCGCTCGTGGAGGGAGTTGCTCTCGAATTCCGCAGGAGAGCACGGCTGCGCTAAACTCGGCGCCGGGCGGAGAACCGGCACCGGAGACTATAAAACACGTGGTCCGCCAAAGCCGTCGGATCGGCCTCAGGGGGAAGTGATCTGCCCGGCGCGGAGACACCGGGGGTAGAGCGTCAAACCGGAATCAGTCGACCCGCTTGCGCATGAAAGTCGGGATATCGTAGCTGTCCTCATCGACGGCAGCTCCGAGGCCTCGCGGGGCCTCTTTCTGGCGGTCACGCAGAAATGTCGGAACGTCACGGTCGACCTTGTTCATCGGCAGCACCCGACTGCCGAGATTGTCGCTCTCGTCGAAAGACTCTCCGAAACCGGTGGCGATAGCGGTGATCTGCAGCCGGTCGCCCAATTCCTCGTTGATCACAAGACCGATGATAATATTGGCGTCTTCGTGCACCTTTTCGTGGATCACCCTGGAGGCCTCGTCGAATTCATCCATGGTCATGTTTGAGGAGCCGGTGATGTTGACCAGGACTCCTTTGGCCCCGGAAATATCGATATCCTCCAGCAGCGGGCTGCTGATCGCCATGTGAGCCGCTTCGCTGGCCCGGCTTTCGCCTTCGCCTTCGCCGATGCCCATCATGGCCATTCCGCGTTCACTCATGATCGACCGGACGTCGGCGAAGTCGACGTTGATCAGGCCGCTGGTGGTGATCAGGTCGGAAATGCCCTGAACCGCGTGACGCAGCACATCGTCTGCCGGCTTGAAAGCATCGAGAATGCTCATGCTCTTGCCGGCCAGTCCGAGCAGGCGGTCGTTCGGCACGACGATCAGGGAATCGACGACTTTTTTGAGTTCCTCCACGCCTGAATCGGCTTTCTTCATACGCTGTTTCCCCTCGCGGGAGAAGGGCTTGGTCACCACTCCGACAGTCAGGGCGCCGGCCTCTTTGGAGGCTTCGGCGATAACAGGGGCTGCGCCGGTTCCCGTGCCGCCGCCCAGACCGGAAGCGATAAAAACCATATCGGCTCCCTCGAGCAGCTCGGCAAGACGGGCCTTGTCCTCCCGGGCCGCCTCGCGGCCGACTTCCGGATTGGCTCCGGCGCCGAGGCCCTTGGTCAGCTTGGAGCCGAGCTGCACTTTCACAGAGGCCTCGCTCTGGCGCAGGGCCTGGGCATCGGTATTGGCCACGACGAATTCAACCCCTTCCACCTTCGAGCGGATCATGGTGTTGATTGCGTTCCCACCGCCTCCGCCGACACCGAAGACCTTCAATTTTGCCGATTGGTCGATGTTCTCGTCAAATTCAAACATAACTCCCTCCCTTTCCTGACGTGTTTAAACTCCGCTTATGTTTCCGCTGTGATTGCCTCCGGGTCTCCGTCCCGGGACACACTTCATGACAATTTCTCTTACAGATCGATGCCTCCACCGATCAGAAAAACTCGCCGAACCAGTCGCGCATGCGACGGATGACCTTGTCGAACAGATTCCCCTGTCCGATCTTGAACCGCCGCGTGTTCAGGTTTCGAGCCCCGTACTTGACGAGGCCGACACCCGTGGAATAGATCGGTGAATTGACTACGTCGGTCAGGCCGCCTATCTCCTCGGGCACCCCCCGCCGCACCGGAAGGTTGAAAATCTGCTCGGCCAGTTCCGGCATGCCGGGCAGGATCGTCGAGCCGCCGGTAATGACCACACCCGAAGCGATCAGATCCTCGTAGCCGCTTTTAACAAGTTCGCGGTTGACAAGGGTAAACAGCTCTTCCACCCGCGGCTCGAGAATCTCGGCCAGAAGCTGCCGCGACAGGACCCTTGGCTCCCTGCCTCCGACCGAGGGGACTTCGATCGTTTCGTCCTTGCCGACCATGGACGTCAGACAGCACCCGTAAGCCTGTTTGATCTTTTCCGCCTCGGACATGGGGGTGCGCAATCCGACAGCGATATCGTTGGTCATATGGTTTCCGCCGAGGGAAAGCACAGAGGTGTGCTTGATCGCTCCGTCGACGAAAATGGCCAGATCGGTGGTCCCTCCCCCGACATCGACGATGGCGACGCCGAGATCCTTTTCATCGGGGGTGAGCACAGCCTCGGCGCTGGCCAGTTGCTCCAGCACGATATCGGCGACATCGACTCCTGCACCGTTGCAGCTCTTGATGATGTTCTGGGCGCTGGCCACGGCCCCGGTGACGATGTGAACCTTGGCCTCGAGGCGCACTCCATTCATCCCCAGCGGCTCCTTGATGCCGTCCTGATCGTCGATGATGAACTCCTGCGGCAGGATGTGAATCACTTCGCGATCCATGGGGATAGCGAGCGCCTTGGCCGCATCGATGACCCGGCGAACGTCCTCGTTGGTCACTTCCCGGTTGCGAATGGCGATCACGCCCTGGGAGTTGAATCCTTTGATATGGCCGCCGGCGATGCCGGCGTAGACCAGCTTGATCTCGCAGCCGGCCATCAACTCGGCCTCCTGCAAAGCTTTCCGGATCGCATCGACCGTTGCCTCGATGTTTATGACGACGCCTTTTCGCAATCCCCTGGAAGGGCTCGTACCGATGCCGACGACATCGAGACCCTCGTCGGTTCGGTGGCCGACAATGGCGCAGATCTTCGTGGTTCCAATGTCCAGTCCGACAATAAGGTTGTCCTGCTTGTTGTTGCTCATTCTTCTCTCCCCTTCCTCGTCTTGACCGTCAGCCGCGCCCGGTCCCGTCAAGGGTGTTTACTTTGACTATGACGCGATCAGCCACATTCAAATCGATATATTTCAAAGCGAGCAGGCTGGGCTCGATCTCCTTGTAGACCTTTTCCAGCCTGGCAAGCTTGGAACCGAAGTCGCCTTTTCCCATAAAAACAGGAATGCCCCCTCGATAGGTGAACAGCGTCAAGCCCCTGCGGGGGTCGCTGTGCAACTCGGAGATATCCTCCAGGTTAAAATGTCGCCGGCCCTCCAGTTCCAGCAGCAGATCCATGCACCCGAGAAGACGCTCTCGCACTTGATCGCCGTCGCTGAGCATCTCCTTGCGCCCTATCCCGGTGATAACCGGAAAATCGAGACTGTCGTCCGTATCGAGAAGCTTGAACACCTCTCCATCGCCATCGACATAGTAGAGATATCCCAGATTGACAATCGCCCTGGGTTCTCTTTCCCGCACCTCGATAACCAGTTTGCGCGGGAATATCCGTTCCACGCGGGCGGTGTCGATCCAGGGATTTTCCTCGATCCTGCCGCCGATCAAAGGCAGATCGAGAGAAAACATGCTCGTCCCCGTCTCGATGTCGGACAGGGCAATGATCGTCCCGGAGTCGATTCGGCTGTTGTTGACGACCTCGACCGAATCGACCCGAAAGAAGTCCGAATCGAGAAGCAGCCGAGCCGTCAGCATCATGCCGCAGACCACCAGAACCGTTGAGCCCCCCACCACGGTCACGCGCAACAGCCGATGAAACGTCTTTCGCCAGTCGCGAGGTTTCTTTTCGCGGATCAGGCGATTGCCTTTGTTGCTGTTTTTTTTCGGACTTTTCAGGTCCCGCATCGTCTGGCCTTCGGGTCATCGACCCTTTTCGAACGATCGTCTCACTTGTTTGTCCCTGCCCCCTCGAGCATCCTCTGCACCAGTTCGGCGAAGGGGATTCCGATGTGGGCGGCGGCCTTGGGCAGAAGGCTCGTTTCGGTCATCCCCGGAATGGTATTCACCTCGAGGCAGAAAAACTCCCTCCCCTTGACCATGAAGTCGACCCGGGCCGCACCCCGGCAAGAGAGCGCCTCGCAGGCGGCCACGGCCGCCTGCTGAAGTCGCGCATAGAGAACGCCTTCCAGCGGCGCCGGTAGCAAATATTCGGTCCGGCCGGCGGTATATTTGGCCCGGTAGTCGTAAAAACCGCCCTGGGGCACCACCTGGATCACCGGCAGGGGGACGCCGTCGACCACACTGACCGTCACTTCGTCCCCCTTGACGAATTCCTCGACCAGCACCTGTTCATCGTATTTCTGCGCCTCGAGAAGCCCCTCTTTGAGCTCCCCGGCATCGCCGGCAATCGTCACGCCGATGGTCGACCCTTCTCGAGAAGGCTTCACGACAACAGGAAACTGGGAGTTTTCCCGGATCAGCGCCTGGATATCCTCGCCACGGCGAAAAACACGAAATCCGGGCGTCGGCAACTCGTGGTAGATGAGCATTTTCTTGGTGGCCACCTTATCCATGGCCAGACTGGATGCCAGAACGCCACTGCCGGTATAGGGAATTCCCTCCATTTCCAGAAGCCCCTGAACGGTTCCGTCTTCACCGTAGCGCCCATGCAGTGCGATGAAGGCGACTTCAACCTTTTCCTCGGACAGACGCAGAGCCAGGTCGCGGCCGGCATCGATCTTGAAGGCGTTGTAGCCCTGGTCCCGCAAGGCGTTGAGGATAGCCTCTCCTGTCCGCAGCGATACCTCGCGCTCGGAGGAGAGACCGCCCATCAGAACGCCGATTCTCTTTTTTTTCAGTTCATCACGTGTCATCTCTTTTCCATTTCCACAACGCCTGGCATCTCCGGGCTGTCGGTACCGAGGATTCTGACCTCGGGCTCGAGAAGGACGCCGCTGACTGCAACAACTTCATCCCGGACGAGATCGATCAGTTCGAGGATGTCGGAGGCCGTGGCCTGTCCCGCGTTGATGATGAAGTTGGCGTGTCGCTCGGAAACCTTGGCACCGCCCACCTGTCGTCCCCGCAATCCGGCTTTCTCGATCAGCTTCCAGGCCGACTGTCCGGGGGGATTCTTGAAAACCGAACCGGCGCTGGGTGCGCCGACGCCCTGGGTGCGGCGTCTGTTTCGAAGCGTCTCCTTCACGATCCTCTGAAGCTCCTCAGGCTCGCCGCGGTCCAACTTCAGGCGGACGGAGAAGACGATCTCGTTCTGACTCAGTCGGGACCGGCGGTACTCAAAACCGAGTTCATCCCGGCAGAGGTTCTTTTCACCGCTCCCGGCGAGCACCTGAACCGATTGCACGACACCGGCCATATCCCTGTCGCCGGCACCGGCATTCATGAAAACGGCTCCTCCGACCGTACCCGGAATTCCGCTGAGCTGTTCCAGCCCCGTCAGACCTTCCTCTGTAGTCGCTCGAATAAGGCTCATCAAAGGCAGACCTGCACCGGTCACGACACTGTTTCCCGGTTCAAACCGAATATCGCGAAAGTAGCGCATACCGATGACCGCCCCGCGAATGCCGCCGTCGCGTACCAGCAGATTGCTGCCGCTGCCCAGCGGAAGCCAGGGGATACCGCCGTCCCGCAGCAACTCCACGCAGAACCTGAGATCGTCGATATCCGCCGGTTCGATCAGAAGATCAGCGGGCCCGCCGATCCTCCATGTCGTGTGGTCGGCCATCGGCTCGTCGGTCCGGAGCCGACCGCGCATACGCGTGCGCAATTTTTCAAAGATCGGCGCAGAGCTCTCTGCCATTTCAGTCCAGTTCACTGACAAACGCCTCTCCCACCTGCCAGATGTTTCCGGCTCCCAGCGTAATGACGATGTCGCCCTCGCGCACATGCCGCTTGAGATGATCGACGACGGCCTGCTGACCGGACACGTAATGAGCATTCTTGTGACCGTGTTCGACAATCCCCCGGGTCAGTGCTGCTCCGTCGAAGCCCTGCACGGGTTGTTCCCCGGCGCTGTAGACGTCGGTAACCACCAGGTGGTCCGCCTGGTAAAAGGCGGTCAGGAAATCGTCGAACAGGGACACGGTGCGGCTGTAGCGGTGAGGCTGGAAAACCGCGACCACCCGCTTTTCCCAACCTGTTTTTGCGGCCTGCAACGTCGCCTTGATCTCGGTGGGATGATGTCCGTAATCATCGACCACCATAATCCCTCGACGTTCGACCTTGATCTGGAAGCGGCGCTGCACGCCGCCGAAGCCCTTGAAACCCTCGGCGATATCGGCGAAAGGGATCTGCAATTCCATGGCCACAGCCAGCGTTCCGAGCGCATTGAGCACATTATGGGCACCGGGCATGCTGAAGGAAATCCGCCCGAGATAGTCGCCCTGGTAATGGACCTTGAACGATGTCCGGCCGGCCGACATCTCGATATCGGTCGCCTGGAAATCCGCCTGGCTCGTCAACCCGTAGGTCATGAAACGCTTCTTGACCCGCGGAATGATATCCTGGATGTTGGGATCGTCGATGCACAGGACCGCCAGCCCGAAGAAAGGGACCTTGTTGATGAAATCGACAAAAGTATCCTTGATCTGGTCGAGGTCGCGATAGTAATCGAGATGGTCGGCGTCGATATTGGTCACCACCGCGATGGTGGGTGACAACTTCATGAAAGAGCCGTCCGACTCGTCCGCTTCGGCGACCAGGAACTTCCCCTGCCCGAGCTTGGCGTTCGATCCGAGCGAGTCGAGCCGTCCGCCGATGACGGCCGTGGGATCGATGCCGCCGTGGGACAGAACGGTTGCCACCATGCTGGTCGTCGTGGTCTTGCCGTGAGTGCCGGCAACGGCGATGCCGTATTTCATACGCATCAGTTCGGCGAGCATTTCGGCCCTCGGAATCACCGGCACAAGGCGGCGATGCGCCTCGACGACCTCCGGATTGTCCTCACTGATAGCCGACGAGACGACCACCACGTCGACATCGAGAAGGTTCTCGGCCCTGTGGCCGAAATATATTTCGCCGCCAAGACCGGCCAGCCGGTCCGTATTCTCCGACTGACGCAGATCCGACCCGGAGATCTGGTATCCCAGATTGAGCAGAACCTCGGCGATGCCGCTCATGCCGATACCGCCGATGCCGGTAAAATGAATTTTGCGAATCCTGCCGTACATAACGATTTATCCTTTCCGCGCAATTTCCCGGCATTGATGAAGAATCTGCTCTGCCGCGCCCGGCCGTCCCAGAGATTTTGCAGCGCCGCTCATGGACAGCAGCAGGTTGCGCTCGAGAAGCGTTTCGCTGAGCAGCGTTGCCAGTCGCTCCGATGTCAGATCCTCCTGCGCGAGCACAAGGGCCGCTCCCTTTTCGGCCAGGGCATTGGCGTTGACACTCTGGTGATCGCCGGCAGCATAGGGAAAGGGTATCAGAACAGAGGGACGCCCGCAGGCCGTCAGCTCCGCGATCGTCGTCGCCCCGGCCCGGCACAATACCAGATGCGCCCTGGCGTAGGCTGTCGCCATGTCGTTGATAAAGGGCACGACTTCGCAGTCCTCCCACCCTGCATCTTGATAACCGGCCTGAACCTTTTCCAGATTCGCCTCTCCTGTCTGGTGAATGATCGTCAGCTGTCCCTTGAGCTTCTCCATTTTCGGCAATGCCGCGACCAGGGTCTCGTTGATCGCCCGGGCACCCTGACTGCCGCCGAAAACGAGCAGGACCGGATCGCCTTCCGGCAGCGGGGGGCAATCTTCCATCCCCTTGCGCAGGGGGTTCCCGGTCAAGACAGTGCGTCCGTGATGGAACGCCCGGTCCGCTTCGTTAAAAGAGAGGCAGATCCGGTCCGCCCACCGTGCCAGCAACCGGTTGGTCCAACCGGGCCAGGCATTCTGCTCATGAATCAGGATCGGATATCCCTTGAAATGAGCCGCCATAAGCATCGGTCCCGAAGCATAGCCGCCGACTCCCACAACAACCTGCGGACCGAAAGCATCGAGAATCCGGGATGACTGGCGCAGGCTTGTCCAGACTTTCGGCAACATTTTGATTTTTCCCGTCATTCCGGTACCGGCCAGACCACCGATGTCGATCGTCTGCAACGGCAGTCCCATCTCCGGCAGAACCTTCGATTCGATCCCCCGCTCCGTACCGACGAAAATGACCTCTGACTCCGGCTCCTGCTCCAGCAGATGCTGGGCGATCGATACCGCCGGGAAGAGATGCCCTCCGGTGCCGCCGCCGGCCAGAAGCATTCTCATCGTCCACCTCCCTGCGTCTGGGCGGAGATGTTGAGCAGAATACCCACCCCCGCCAGAGTCGTCACAAGGCTGGTTCCTCCGTAGGAGATGAACGGCAGGGTCATTCCCTTGGTGGGCAAAAGCCCCAGCGCCACTCCCAGATTGACCACCGCACCGAACCCGAGCAGCAGACTCAGACCGAAAGCCAGGTAGCACCCGAAATCATCCGGCGCCTCCAGAGAGACTTTCAGACCGCGCCACACGAGCACGAAAAACATGATGGTCACAGTCAATACCCCGACAAAGCCAAGCTCTTCCCCCACGACGGAGAAGATGAAATCGGTATGGGCCTCCGGCAGGTAAAACAGTTTCTGCTTCCCCTCTCCCAGACCTTTGCCGAGCCATCCGCCGGCACCGAACGCCAGCCAGCTCTGGATGATCTGGAATCCTGTATCGGAGGGGTCCTGCCAGGGATCGATAAAGGCCAGAAGGCGCTGACGACGGTATTCGACATTCATGACCGCGAAATAGAGAAACGGAACGGAGAGCACTGCGACGGAGCTCAGATAGGTCCAGCGTGTCCCGGCGATCATCAGGATCACCATTGCGATCACTGCCAGCGAAACGGCCGTACCCAGGTCGGGCTGCTGGAGCAGCAGGCCGAGGAGCAGGGCCAGTACGATCATGTAGGGCAGAAATCCGAAGTTGAAATCGGTGATTCTGTCTTTTTTCTTCGCCAGAGAATGCGCCATGTATAGCACCAGAGCCAGTTTGGCCAGTTCTCCGGGCTGCACCGAAACCCCGCCCAGACTGAGCCATCGGGTGGCGCCGCCCGCTGCGACGCCGATCCCCGGGATCAATATGGCAACCAGCAGCAGACCGCATCCCAGAAGAGACGGAACGGCCAGAGGTCGAAGCCGCCGGTAGTCGATCTGTGAGAAAACCGCCATCAGAACGAATCCGAGCATAGCGTAGAGACCCTGACGCCTGAGAAAGAAGAAGCCGTCGTCGAACCGTTTGGCGGCCATGATCGAGGAGGAGGAATACACCATCACCACGCCGAAGCAGGTCAGCCCGACTGCCAACACCAGAATAGACGGATCGAATCCCCGGCGCAGTTCCATCAACGGCTCCTGTTCTCGAGTTGTTCGACGGCGCGAGCGAATCGGCGGCCCCGGTCCTCGAAACTGGCAAACATATCGAAGCTCGAGCATCCCGGCGACAAAAGCACAACTCCTCCTGGGGCGGTCACCTCACGAGCCCGCTGCACAGCGGCGTCCAGCCTCTCGAAACGTTCACAGCGGGTCAGGTCGCCCAGCTCTTTTTCCATGCGCGGCGCAGCTTCTCCGATCAGCAGCAGACTGGTGACCTTATGCTTCACCGGCCCGGACAAGGGCCCGTAATCTCCTCCCTTGTCCTTGCCGCCGGCAATCAGGGTGACCGGGGAATCCAGACCTTCGAGGCTCTTGACGACGCTTCCGACATTGGTCGCCTTGGAATCGTTGCAATAACTCACCCCGTCAAGCGTCCGGATCATTTCCATGCGGTGGGGCAGACCGCGGAATGCCGTTGCAGCCTGCCAGACACTCTTTGCCGCGCAACCGTCGATCAAGGGGGAAATCATCGCGGCCATGACATTCTGCAGATTATGCGCCCCCTTGATCTTAAGCTGGCTAACGGGAAAACGCTCTTCGCCGTTCTGCCAGCGCCAGACGAGGTCCCCCTTCTCAAGGCTCATCCCCTCGGTCAGGCTCCTGCGAAGAGAAAACTCGACCCGTCGAGCGCTTGCTCCTTCGGCAAGTTGCTTCACCAGAGGATCGTCGGCATTGAGAACCATGAAGTCGTCGGCGGTCTGATTTTCAAAAATGCGCTTCTTCGCATCCATGTAGGACGCCATGTGCGGATAGCGGTCGAGATGGTCCTCGGAAATATTAAGCAGCAACGCATGATGCGGTCGAAATGTTTCGATCGTTTCCAGCTGAAAGGAGGACAATTCGACAACGACCCGATCCCACTGCTGGCCGACGGCTTCCACCATCGGCGTTCCGAGGTTGCCCCCGACAAAGGTCCTGCCCCCGCAGCCGCCGTAGATCTCTCCGAGCAGGGTTGTGGTCGTCGATTTGCCGTTTGTCCCGGTCACTGCAACGGTCGGAGCCTGCAGAGCCGAGCTGGCGATTTCGATCTCCCCGACAACCTTCACGCCCGCCTTGCGCGCCTCCTCGATGGCCGGAACAGTCAAGGGCACGCCGGGACTGACCACGATCAGGTCGGCTCTCCGGAACAGTTCTGCAGCGTGCCCGCCGAAGTCGAACGCGACGTCGCAATCCGCAAGGCGTTCCAGACCGGTGATCTGCCGCTTCTCCCGGCGATCGGAGAGGATGACCTTCGCTCCGCTCCTGCACAGGTGGTCGGTCAGGGCCAGGCCGCTGCGGCCGGCCCCCACGACGATGATCGTTCTATGTGCAAGGTTTCGCGTCATATCATCTCAACTTCAGCGTCGACAACGCCACAAGGGCCAGAACAATGCTGATGATCCAGAACCTGACGATGATTTTCGGCTCCGGCCAGCCCTTGAGTTCGAAATGGTGATGGATGGGAGCCATGCGGAATATCCGCTTGCCCCACATCCGGAAAGAGGCCACCTGCACGATCACCGACAACGCCTCCATGACGAAAATGCCGCCGACGATCACCAGCAGGAACTCCTGCTTGGTAATCACCGCCAGGGTGCCGAGTGCCCCGCCCAGGGAGAGACTGCCCACATCGCCCATGAAAACCTGGGCCGGATAGGTATTGAACCACAGAAAACCGAGCCCTGCGCCGACCATGGAGCCGCACAGGACCGAAAGTTCGCCCGCCCCCGGAACCGGCGTGATCTGAAGGTACGCCGAGATCTGGGCGTGGCCGGCCAGATAGGCGAAGAGCAGATAAGTCCCCGAGGCTATGATGGTCGGGCCGATGGCGAGCCCGTCGAGCCCGTCCGTCAGGTTCACGGCGTTGCCGGCCCCGACGATCACCAGCATGGCGAAGGGGATGTAGTAGAAGCCCAGATCCGGCTGCACGCCCTTGAAAAAAGGGAAAGCCAGCCGTGTCTCAAATCCCGGATAGCTGTACAAAAGGGCACTGGCAGCGAATGCGATCAGCAAAAGCCAGAACATTTTCGCCTTCGCGGATATCCCTTCGCTGTTTTTGAGCTTGACCTTGCGGTAGTCATCAACGAAGCCGATGACGCCGAAACCGACGGTAACCAGCAAAGCCACCCAGATATAGACATTGGTCAGATCGGCCCACAGAAGCGTAGGCAGAACGATTGAAAGAAGGATGAGGGTCCCGCCCATGGTGGGGGTGCCTTCCTTCTTGAAGTGCGATTCGGGGCCGACCTTGCGGATGCTCTGGCCCACCTGAAGGTTCGAGAGCTTTTTGATCAGCCAGGGACCGATGATAAAGGAGAGCAACAACGCCGTAATCGTGGCATAAATGCTCCGAAAAGTGATGAATCGGAACACGTAAAAGACCGAGTAATCGGTATGCAGCGGGTAGAGAAGATGATATAGCATCCCTTATTCCCTTAACCGGCCGCCTGGCGGCCGTTCTGGTCCTGCAGTTCGCGACATATCCGATCCATTTGCATGCCCCGCGATCCCTTGATCAGAATCCGGTCCCCCGCCTGCAGATGGTGCCTCAGCCAGTTGACGATCATCCCGTGATCTGGAGCCGCCAGCGCCCTGTCTTCTGCCATCCCCCGCTCAACAGCGCCGCCGATCACCCGGTCGGCATACTCGCCGTAAGCGAAAAGAATGTCAGTCCGTTCGCCCGCTTCGCGGCCAACCTCCCGGTGAAGCTCCGACGCATCGGTCCCAAGTTCCAGCATGTCTCCGAGCACGGCAATCTTTCGACCGGAGCCGGGAAGATCGTTGAGAACGCTCAGAGCCGCTTCCACTGAAAGGGGGTTGGAGTTGTAGCTGTCGTCGATCAACAGCACATCATTCGCCAACCGCACGATCCGCATCCGTCCGGCTTCGGGCTCGAAGGCTTCCAGCCCCTGCACGATATCTTCAGGACTCGCCCCGGCGGCCCGAGCGGCAGCCGCTGCAGCCAGAGCATTCGCCACATTGTGACGGCCGGGCACGGACAAGCGGACCGGCCAGTCGCCTTCAGGCAGGAAGAGACGAAACCTCATGGCCCCGCCCTCCGATGAAACATCCTCGCCACGGACCTGCGCCTCGGGAGAAAAACCGCAGAAAACCTTCTTCACGCCGTTGGCAACCGGCAAGGCCCTGACCCGTTTATCGTCGATATTAACGACAGCAGTCCCCGCGGGGGGCAGAGCGGCAAAAAGCTCCCCCTTGGCGCGGGCCACCCCCTCAAGGCCATGAAGGGTTTCCAAGTGCGCCGGGCCCACGTTGGTCAGCACGCCGATCTGCGGCCCGGCAATTTCGCAAAGCCGGGCGATCTCTCCGAGGGCATTCATCCCCATCTCCAGAACCGCCCAGTCGTGCGCGGTCTCCATATCGAGTACCGTCAGCGGCAGCCCGATGAGATTGTTGAAGTTTCCCGGAGATTTCAGACCCTGTCCGCCACGATCGAGAATGGATGCGATCATTTCTTTTGTGGTGGTCTTCCCGGAAGAACCGGTGACCCCCACAACCGGACCGTTGAAATTCCGGCGAACAGCAGCCGCCAGGTCCCCCAGGGCGCGGAGTGTATCGGGGACGACGATCACCGGCACCGACAGCCCTGCCACGATCTCTTCGCTCAGGCAGGCCGATGCCCCTCGACGAGCCGCCTCGGCAAGAAAATCGTGGCCGTCGAAACGCTCGCCGCGCAGAGGCACGAACAGATCGCCGGCCGCTATTGTGCGGCTGTCCGTGGAAACCTTCACCACCACTCCGTCGGCGTCGGAGGGACAGAGGCGGCCGCCGGTCAAACGGGCAATTTGTTCGAGGTCGTACCTCATCGATCCCCCTCCGCGTCGGAAAGAGCCTTGCGAACCTCTTCCCGGTCGTCGAAATGGAGCGTTTCGGGACCGATGACCTGATAGTCTTCGTGCCCCTTGCCGGCCACAAGCATGACATCGCGCTCTCCGAGACAGCGGACGGCGAACCGGATGGCTTCGCGTCGATCCGCGATGGTCACGAACCCCTTTTGATCGCCCGAAGCGGCAGCGGACAAGTCGAGCGGTTGGTCATGTACATTGCGGCAGCCGACGTGGATATCCTCGATGATCGCTGCGGGGTCTTCGTTGCGCGGATTGTCTGAAGTGACGATCGCCAGATCCGAAAACCGGCAGGCAACCTCTCCCATGACCGGGCGCTTGGCCCGATCCCGGTCACCGCCGCATCCGAAAATGGTGAGGATCCTTTTCGGTTCAAGATCCTTTACCGCCGCCAGCGCCTTTTCCAGCGCGTCTCCGGTATGGGCGTAGTCGACCAGGATCACGGCGCCGCGATCGTTTTCAACGCGCTCCATGCGCCCCGGGACCTGAGGGGCTTTCGCGAGCCCTTTCGAGATCTGCTCCGGACCGATCTCTGCAGCCAGGCCGGTCGCCGCGGCCGCAAGAACGTTCTGAATGTTGAAGGTTCCCACCAGCGGGGAGTGCAGTTCAATCCCGCCGACTGGAGAGCGGAGGTGACCATGAATGCCCTCCAGCGAAGCTTCCACGGACTCCGGTTTCACCATCGCCGCGCTGCTCGTGCGTCCGAACGTCAGGGCATCCGGAATTTCGGCTGCCAGGCTCTGCCCGTAGGGGTCGTCGAGATTGATCACAGCACGTCCGCCGGAACGTTCCAGCAACTCGTCGAAAAAACGCTTTTTGCTGGCGTAATAGTCCCCCATGTTCCGGTGGTAGTCGAGATGTTCCGGCGTCAGATTGGTAAAGACACCCACGGAGAAATCGAGACCGTCGACCCTGTACTGTGCCAGGGCGTGGGATGAGACCTCCAGGACCAGTGCATCGGCACCGTCGCGACAAAATCCGGTCGCGATTTCCATCAGATCGAGCGATTCGGGTGTGGTATGGACCGAAGGGCGGATCGTATTTTCGAAACGGTAATTGATGGTGCCGAGTACGGCCGGGCGGTACCCGCCGGCTCTGAATATGGATTCAATCAGATAAGTCGTCGTCGTCTTGCCGTTGGTCCCGGTCACGCCGATCACCGGTATGCTCGTGGTGGGAAAACCGAAAAAGACGGAAACGATCCGGGCCATTGCCAGCCGGGCATTGGCGACCTGGATGCCGACTGTCCCGATCGGCAATTCGCGGTTTTCTTCCATGACGACCGCTACAGCGCCGTTCTTCACTGCCTGGTCGATAAACCGGTGGCCGTCGGCGTGTTCGCCCCGAAGAGCGAAGAAAACGCCGCCGGGCTCGACCTTGCGCGAATCGTAGGCCAGGCTGCCTACTTCGATCGAGGCGTCCCGCGGTCCACTGATCCGCTGGGGGGATATGTGCTCGATCAGTCTTGTCAGCTCCAAGGCATTCCCTTTCCCGTCTCTGTCCGAAAGATTGACCTGTTCTCACTGCAATGCTGCAAAGCGGACTCGAACCTCATTGCCGTACTGAATAGCTTCTCCGGCCGGCGGATTCTGCTCGACCGCCCGACCACTGCCGGTCATCCTGATATTGAGATCACGTCGCTCCATCACCTGGAGTGCCTGGCGGTAGCTCATACCGAGAAAATCCGGCATTTGCCGTCCATTGTCTTGTCCGGCTTGTGGTACGGCGACCGGCAGAACTCCCTTCGACGGCAATTGCAGCGCCTCCAGAGATGGCAAGCTCTCCCGGTCCATCTCATTTTGTGGAGAGACATTCAGGTAACGCAGGGACTGGTCAGCGATCCTTGCAAAAACCGGGGCCGCAACGATGCCGCCGTAAGGTTGTCCCTGCGGTTCGTCGACCACGACCAGAACAACCAGGCGGGGATCATCGGCGGGAACGATCCCGACGAAAGAGGCAGTCCGTTTGTCCACCGAATATCCCCCGGTCACCGGATCCACTTTCTGGGCGGTTCCGGTTTTCCCGGCAACACGGAAACCGGGCACAGCGCCCAGGGCACCTGTGCCGTCGCCTTCAGTGACGCCGACCATCATCTCCCGCACCGTTCGGGCAACGTCCTTCGACACGACACGGCGAACCAGCCTGGGGACCGTTTTTTTAAGCGGGCGACCTTCCGGATCCGTCGTTTTCTCAACGACATAAGGCTGCATCAGATTCCCATCGTTGGCTATCGCTGCTGTCGCCATGGCCATCTGCAGAGCGGTAACGGACACGCCCTGCCCGAACGAAATGGCAGCAAGGTCCAGCTCGAACCAGGTCGAGGGATCGCGAACGATCCCGGAGGTTTCTCCCGGCAGGTCTATTCCGGTCTTATTTCCGAATCCGAATGCCTCAATATAACGCGAAAACGCATTTCTTTCCAGCTTCTTGCCAATCTTCGCAAAGCCGATATTGGAACTGTAACGGAGGGTCTCGGCCAGGGTCATTTCGCCGAAAGGCTTGTGATCGTGAATCATCCTGCCGCCGACGGGAAAATCGCCCTGCTCACAGTCGACGGTCTGCCCGGGTTTGAGAGTACCGGCATCGAGAGCCGCGGCAAGCAGAAAAATCTTGAATGTCGAACCGGGCTCGAAACTGTCACAGACAACCCTGTTCCGCCAGTCTTCCGGTTGATGACGAAGGATGGCATTCGGGTTGTAGCTCGGCTTGCTGGCCATGGCCAGAACCTTTCCCGTTTCCGGTTCGATCACCACAGCCATCCCGGATTTCGCTCCGCTTTTTTCGACACCCGCCTCGAGTTCCTTTTCGGCAATATACTGCACGGTCCGGTCGATGGTCAGGAAGACATCATTTCCGCCCTTCGCACCTCGCACCATTGCGGCATCCGTGGAGAGGCCCTGTCCCAGAGCGTCGCGCTCCGAAACCAGATAACCGCCGCTTCCGAGCAGAACCGGATCATACTGCAACTCAAGTCCTTCAAGCCCCTTGGGATCCATGCCGGTAAATCCGAGCAACTGTCCGGCAAGCCCCGAATTCGGATAGTAGCGACGGGGTTCCTTGACAAAATGGACGCCGGGGATCTCCAATCCACGAACCGCCTCGCTTTCTCGGGGCGTGACCCGGCGTTTCAGCCATCGGAACCCCTTGTTCGACGCGATTTTCGCCTGCACTGTGCGAGGAGGCAGCGAAACGGCTTTTGCCAACTCCTTCATTCTGGACGGAGAGGCAACAACCTTGCCGGGGTTGACGTAAATCGATTCCACATCGATACTCACTGCCAGCTCCTCTCCGCTGCGATCGAATATGGTTCCACGCTGCGGCGTCAGGGGAATGACCCTCTGCTGCTGTTTCTCCGCTCTTTTCCGAAGATCTTCGCCCTGCAGGACCTGGAGATAAAAGGCACGACTCGCAACGAGGCAGAACGCCAGAACGAAAACGATTCTGGCCAAGCGGATGCGGAATTGTACCCTTTTCTCAAACTTGTCCATTATCTTTTAACCATGATCACCTGTTGCGCCGACGGTGTATGCAGTCCGAGCTTTTGCCGAGCAATATTTTCGATTCGTGAAGGACTTTGCAAGCTTGCGGACTCAAGCCTCAACTGCTGATTCTGCTTACTCTGCGCCCGCAAATCCCCTTCCAGACTCGAAATACTATATTCGTAATTGATCACCTGGATACGCGACCAGACAAAAAACAGGGCAATCATCGCCATAAGAAAAATGAACGCAAGCAGGGGGATCAAACGGGGACGCTGCAGACGAAATCCGACCTGGGGTAGAGATCTGGCAATGGCTTGTGACATAAAACCCTCCTTTGACGCAATCGACGGATGTGACCGACCGCTTATCTACGCGAGACGTTCCACCGCCCGCAAAATGGCACTGCGGGAGCGCGGATTGGCCTCGATCTCTTCCTGATCCGCCCGGACCGCCTGTCTGCTCAGCAGCTGGACCCTGGCACTGTGACCGCAATTGCAGACCGGCATTCGGGGCGGACAGACACAGTTCGTGGCTTCATGGCGAAACAGGTGCTTGACAATGCGATCCTCCAGCGAATGAAAGCTGATGACCACCATCCTGCCCGTCGTTCTCAGCAGGTCGATGCCCTCGGACACGCCGCGACGGATATGCTCCAGTTCGCTGTTGACATAGATGCGCAACGCCTGAAATACACGCGTCGCCGGATGGATCCTCGAGGGTGCCCGTCCGCTGGGGACGACTCCCCGGACCAGCTCGGCCAGCTCCCGCGTCGTCTGCAGGGGGGCCTCCTCGCGTCGCCGCACAATGCATCTGGCAATGCGTCTGGAAAACCTCTCCTCGCCGAGATCGCGAAAAATCGCTGCCAGATCGTCGGCTGACAAGCGGTTCACGACATCGGCCGCCGTGTCGCCAAAATCGGGATTCATCCGCATGTCGAGCGGCCCCTCGTCCTGGAAGCTGAAACCACGCTCCGGCGTACCGAGCTGGTGGGATGAAACTCCCAGATCGAGAAGAATGCCGTCCAGGCCCTGGTATCCGAGCTCATCCAGAACCTGTGCAGCCTCGGAAAAATTGCGCTGCCTCAGTATCGCCCGATCGCCATAAGGAGCAAGCTCTCTTTCAGCCTCTTCGAGTGCCGCCGGATCGCGGTCCAGACCGATCAGGCGACCATCCGGTTCCGAGGCTTCGAGTATCAGTCTCGCGTGGCCGGCTCCGCCAAGGGTCCCGTCGAGATAGAGACCGCCGGGACGAGGATTCAGGTATTCGAGAACCTGCTGCGGCATGACCGGTGTATGTTCGAACTCGCCTTTGTTCAAAAATCAGAACCCGATTTCCGCCAGCACGTCGCCAGCCTGGTCGAGGCGGGCTTCGCTCTGACTTGTCACCTCGGCATGGCGCCGCTGACTCCAGATTTCTATTTTGCTGAACAGACCGACCACAACGATATCTTTCTCGATATCGGCGTAACTGCGGAGCGACTGGGGAATCTGTATGCGCCCCTGCTTGTCGAAACCGCATTCGACAGCCGGGGCGACCAGGACGCGAAGGATATCCTCCCGGGTCGTGCCGGGAGGCATCGCTTCGATATTTTGCTTGATCTTGTCCCATTCGCTTGTGGGATAGGCGAGGAGTCCCCCGTTGCGCTTGGTCACCACCAGGCGATCGTCTCCATGGACCGAGTCCAGCAACTCCCGGAACCTTGCCGGAATACTGGCTCGACCCTTGACGTCGACGCTATTTATGTACTCGCCCTGGAAACTCATGAAATCCCGCTTGGCCCTGTTTGACACCTTTTTCCACTTTTTGGGAACTATATCGGCCGGTCAAATCGATGTCAAGGCCATTCTTGCAATTTCTTAAGGGTTTAGCTCCTTTCCGACAACAAAAAAACGGACCCGTATCAGGTCCGCAAATATAAGCTCCAATTCATGAGAGAATTGCCTATTCAGATCCCTCCGGCGGAAGAACCATCTCGATCGTTTCGACCCGTTTTCCAACAACGCGGCGGGTGACCAGGGTAATACCGTCAAAAGTACAGGACTGTCCGCTCTCGGGAATGGTCCCCATGACGCTCAGCAAAAGTCCGGCGAGGGTATTGGCGTGTTCATCGGGAAGTTCGAGGTGGAATCGGCGGTTGAGGTCCTTAAGGCCCACACTGCCTTCGACGATATAGCGCCGGGGTCCGATTTCGCGAATCATGACCTCCTCGGCATCGTATTCATCCTGAATCTCGCCGACGATCTCCTCGACGACATCCTCGAGAGTCGCAATGCCCTCTACACCGCCGTATTCGTCGACCACGACCGCCAGGTGTGCACGCTTGGCCCGAAAGGCCTGCAGCATGGTTTCCACCTGCTGAGACTCGGGCACAAAAAAGGGCTCCCGACTGACGCTCCGGATATCAAAGGCCTCGGGACGGTGGACATAGCTGAGAATATCCTTGGAATGGATCACCCCGATCACATTGTCGAGATTTTCCTCGTAAACGGGAAAGCGCGAATGGTGGGACTGCTGTATCAGCGGCAGGATCTCCGAAAACGGTGTATCGGCATCGATACCGACAACCTCCATGCGCGGGACCATGACATCTCGCGCCTGAGTCTGCGAGAGACCCAGAACACCGTGCAGCATGCGCCGCTTGTCCTTGTGAACCGTTCCTGCCTCTTCCCCGGCGGTAATAACCGCCCAGATTTCATCTTCCGAAACAAAGGGTCGTTCCTCCTCGCTCTTGAGCAAAGAGATCAGCAGTCTGGCGAATACCGAAAGAACGCGGGTTATCGGTGCCAGCAGCCACATGATGAGCCGTATCGGCGGCAGGACCCGGAAAGAGAACGGCTCCGCAGCCTGGGCGGCATAGGTTTTGGGCAGAACCTCGGCAAAAACGAGTACAAGAGGGGTCAGGACCGCAATGGTCATCCATTCTCCGCGATCGCCGAAATATTCAATGAAGAGTCCGGTCGCGACGACCGAAGCAGCGATGTTAACAAGATTATTCCCGACTAGGATGGCCCCGAGAAGCCGATCAGGGCTTTCCAGAACACTCTCCAGCTTGTCGGCCCCCTTGCGCTTCCTGAGAACAAGGTACTTGACCCGCATTCGGTCGATAGACATCAGAGCTGTTTCCGAACCGGAAAAAAAAGCGGAACAGACAAAGAGAGCTAGCAGGAGGAGAAGACGAATGGTATTTTCTTCGAACAATTGTTGATGGCTCCAGAGTGAAGAATGATTCTGCAAATGAAAGAACGTCAGCAGTTTACCGCAGGATTATTGCATTGACAACGGTTTAGAGCAAACCGGCATCGATAAAAACACCAGAGCGTTCGGCCTGTTTCGCTTGCCTCTGCCGGCGGGCCGCAGTTGAAAGGTCCGAACCCATATGCTATAAGTGCGGCAGTTGAAACATCGGCAAAGGACTGTTACATGACCAGAGAAGAAGCCCGCCAGCGACACGACGACCTGTCCCGAGCCATACACGACCACAACTACCGATACCACATCCTCAACAGCCCGAAAATTCCCGACAGCGAATACGACCGCCTTTTCCGCGAACTTCTTACTCTCGAGGAGCAGTATCCCGAACTGGTGAGTTCCGATTCTCCCTCACAGCGAATCGGCGCCGCCCCTCTTGAAAAATTCGAGCCAGTGCCCCACCCCCAGCCGATGCTCTCGCTGGAGAACGCTTTCAACGCAGAGGAAATCCGGGATTTCGACTCGCGTATCAAGCGCTTTCTCGGCAGCGACGCGGAAATCGAGTACGTCTGTGAGATGAAGATGGACGGAGTCGCAGTGGAGCTGGTTTATCACGACGGTCGCCTCGAGGTCGGTTCGACGCGGGGCGACGGATTCATCGGCGAAGGCATTACCGAAAATATCAAGACGATCCCGTCGATTCCTTTGATTTTACAGCCCCCACCCCCCCCCGTGCTCGACGTCCGCGGTGAAGTCTACATGGATCTCGCCGACTTCCAGGCGCTGAACCGGCATCGGGAGGAGAACGGGGAGCCGACCTTCGCCAATCCCCGCAACGCCACGGCCGGCAGCCTGAGACAGCTGGATTCCGGCGTCACCGCCCGGAGGCCCCTGAAAATCTTCTGCTACGGCATCGGACGCCTGCATGGAGCCGAACTTTCGAGTCACGGCGAAACCCTGGCACGTCTGCGGGATTGGGGGCTGCCCACCAACATGGCAGGCACGCGCATCGTCAGAGGCGTCGAAGAGGTCCTCTCTCATTACGCCTCGCTTGTGGAGGCCCGCGAAACGCTGCCCTTTGAAATAGACGGCATGGTGGTCAAGGTCAATGACCTCGCCCTGCGGCGGGAGCTTGGCGAAAAAACCCGCACCCCCCGTTGGGCCATCGCCTTCAAATTCCCTCCCCGTCAGGCAACGACGACCATCGAGGACATCCGGCTGCAAGTTGGCCGCACAGGCGCTATCACCCCGGTTGCCCGACTGAGGCCGGTCGAGGTCAGCGGCGTCAACGTATCGAGGGCCAGCCTACACAACTGGGACGAAATCGACCGTCTCGATGTGCGTATCGGCGATCAGATCGTCGTTGAACGGGCCGGAGACGTCATCCCTGACGTGGTCCGGGTTCTCAAGGAAAAACGCAGCGGCGACGAACAACCGGTTCCGATGCCGCAGTTCTGCCCGGAATGTGGCTCTGCGGTTTCCCGCCTTGAGGGCGAAGTCGTTCCCCGCTGCCAGGGTCTTGCCTGTCCCGCCCAGCTCAAGGAATCGATCAATCACTTCGCCTCGCGCAGGGCCATGGATATCGACGGCCTCGGTGAGCGTTATATCGATCAGCTTCTGCGCCTCGATCTGGTGAAAAGCGTCGCAGATCTCTATCGACTGACCAGCGAGGATCTCTTTCGCTTCGAGCGGATGGGTGCAAGACTGGCCGAGAAGCTCCTTCAAGCCATTTCCGAGAGCAAGAGCCGTCCCCTGGACCGCTTTCTCTACGCCCTGGGCATCCGACATGTCGGTGTCCATCTGGCCAGGGTTCTGGCCAGACAGTTCGGCTCCCTGGAGGAGTTGGCCAGAGCGGGCAGGGAGGATCTGCTGGCTATCCATGAAATCGGGCCGCAGGTGGCCGACAGCGTGGTAAGCTTCTTTGCAAGCGAGCGCAACAGGGCCATCCTTGATCAGCTTTGCCAGCTCGGCGTCGTCCCCGGCAGGCAGGAAAAACGGGCTGGCGGTCCTCTGTCGGGCCAGACTTTCGTTTTTACCGGTTCGCTGTCACGCTTTACGCGGCAGGACGCCCAGGAGATGGTGGAGGAACTCGGTGGACGCGCCTCCGGATCTGTCAGCAAGAAAACCGCATTTGTGGTGGCCGGCGAAGAAGCGGGCAGCAAACTGGAAAAAGCCCTCGGTCTCGGGGTGCCGGTCCTTTCGGAAACGGCATTTCTCGACATGATGAAAAAGGAGAAAAACGGATGAAACAGGTCAGAGCAACAATACGCATCCGCGGCCTTGTCCAGGGGGTCAACTTCCGCAACTTCACCACCCGCAAGGCGCAGGACCACAGCGTCACGGGCTGGGTGCGCAACCTGCCGAACGGCGAAGTGGAAGCGGTGCTCGAAGGGCGCGA
>JAWOCM010000055.1:0-5390 GCA_046483795.1 Desulfuromonadales bacterium
GGTCAGGCAGTAGCCACCCGGGGCATCTTCCGCGATGTCACCGAACGCAGAAAAGCAACCCTGGCCCTCGAGGAGGAACGATCCTTTCTTCAAAAGATCATCGACGGCATCCCCGAGCCGATCTTCGTCATCGGCACGGACTACAACATCCAGCTCATGAACAGTTTCGCGCAGAACCAGTACAATCTGACATGGCCCGACAGCGCTCCCCTGTCATGCCACCAGGCAAGCCATCAGGAAGACACCCCCTGTAGCGGTGATGAGCATCCCTGTCCGCTGGAAATCGTCCGCGGGACGGGAGAGCCGACCACTGTGACCCATACGCACACCCTGAGCAACGGCACCGTCCGCCTTCATGAACTGCAGGCCTCGCCGATTCGGAATTCGAACGGAGAAATCACCGCCATCATCGAGGCCACGCGGGATATCACCGACCGGGTCATAATAGAAAAACAGCTCAACGAAAACCGCCGGAGGCTGCAAGAGCTCGCCCATAACGACCCCCTGACCGGGCTGCCCAACCGCCTGCTCTTCGATGACCGCCTGACAAGGGCCCTGAACAGATGCAAGCGCAGCGACGGAGAGCTGGCCCTCGTCTTTCTCGACCTCGACCGGTTCAAGAATATCAACGATTCGCTCGGCCACTCCGCTGGTGACCATGTCCTGTGCGAAATGGCCCGAAGGCTGCTCGAACTGGTTCGAACCACAGACACCGTGGCACGCTGGGGGGGCGACGAGTTCCTGATGATCCTCGAACAGGAAAGCGGAAACCTCCCCGTCAGCGAGATCGTCTCCCGAATCAAATCAAAGCTGTCCGAGCCCGTCGTGTTTGAGGATCACGAACTGACCGTATCGTCCAGCATCGGCATCAGCCTCTTCCCCGTCGACGCCCGGAGCGAGGAGGAACTGCTCAAATGCGCGGATACAGCCATGTATCGGGCCAAAGAGCTCGGGCGCAACAATTTCCAGTTCTATACTGCGGACATGAACGCCCACACCCGGAAAAAACTCCACCTGGAAGAAGAGCTGCGCCGCGCCATACGGAAAGATCAGTTCGAACTCCACTACCAGCCCCAGATCGATATTTCCAGCGGGCGCCTCATCGGCATGGAGGCCCTGGTGCGATGGAATCATCCGAAGCGGGGGCTGCTTGCGTCGGGAACCTTCATCGAACTGGCCGAGGAGACCGGCCTGATCCTTCCTCTGGGGCAATTGATCCTGCTGCAGGCCTGCCGTCAACTTCGACAATGGCAGCGCCAGGGTGTGTCTGTGGTGCCGATGGCTATCAACATTTCCGCTGCCCAGTTCCACCAGGAGTCTTTCGTTGATGAAGTCGATCAGGCCCTGGCCGAGACCGGGATTGACCCGAAGCTGCTTGAACTCGAAATCACCGAAAGCGTGACGATGGACAAAGTCGAATCATCAATAGCCACACTGCTCGATCTCAAGGTCCGTGGAATCAACATCTCTATCGATGACTTCGGTACCGGCTACTCGTCATTGAGCTACCTGAAGCGCTTCCCCATCTCCAAACTGAAGATCGACCGATCCTTCATCAATGATATCGAAACCGACGCAGACGACGAGGCCATCGTCTCCTCGATTATCGCGCTGGGCGGCAGCATGGGTATTGCAGTGCTTGCCGAGGGGGTCGAAACGGTCGGGCAGAAGGACATTCTCCAGACAAAGGGATGCCAGATGGCGCAGGGTTTCCTTTTCGGCCGCCCGGTCCCGGCACAGGATATGGAAAAGATCCTGGAGAAGACTTTTTGCTCCTAGCCGGTCAGGACCGGGCAAGAATAATCAAATGGCTTATCCGACACCATCAAACTTTGACTTAATCTCCGGAGCAAGCTAAATTGGTAATGTCTTAAATTTGTGCGTTTGCAGGAGGCACCGTGAAGACTGGGCCGAAAACGAGACTTGAGAAACCAACGAACCGCAGTTGCCGGAATGTCCGGACTGCGGTTTTTTTTGACCCCAAGTTTTAACTTGTCTTTTTTTGGGGAAGCTTACGAAGGGTCTACCATGATCAGCGATTTCTCTCTGCTTTCGGGTTTGTTCGCAGACACCTCATCCCGCCAGGAATTTGTAGAAAAAGTAATTGATGTTCTTCAGGTTTTTACGTCATGCCAATGCATTGGAATTCGTGTTCTGCACTCTGATGGGAGTCTTCCCTACCAGTCCTATATCGGGTTTTCTCACGATTTTTGGGTTGAGGAAAACTGTCTCTCCATTACTGATAAATGTGTGTGTACAAGAGCGATCAAAAACTCTACTGAGCCGATGGACCAGGCAATTCTCTCTGAAAATGGCTCAGTCTGGACAAATGAACTCCAGACATTTGCTTGTTCGATCCCGGAGCATTTGAGGGATTTGTACAGAGGAAAATGTGTGGGGAGTGGATTTGAATCCCTGGGTGTAATTATCCTGAAAGGTAACCAGCAGGAGGTCGGCATGATCCACATGGCCGATACCCGCCAAGGCATGTTGCCTCCAGAAAAAATGACGGCACTTGAATCTCTTTCAAATGCCATTGGCGCAGTTCTCCTCCGATTCAGAATCGAAGATGAATTGCATAGGGCAATCGAGATCGCCAAGGATGCGAGCAAATATAAAAGCGAGTTTCTTGCCAACATGAGCCATGAGATCCGCACTCCGATGACGGTAACTCTCGGAGCGCTCGACATTCTGAAAACATCCCGGTTAGATCAGGAACAAAATATGCTCGTGGAAATGGCTGACAATTCCACCCAAAACCTACTCGCCCTCATCGACGATATCCTAGACTTTTCCAAAATCGAGGCCCGCAAGGTGGAATTGGCCGAACAGGTCATCGTTCTTCGCCTGTGTCTGGAAAAGACGGTAGGAATGTTGGCCCTTGAAGCAGAACGCAAAGGTTTGGATCTCTCCATGGATGTGGCGCCTGACGTCCCGGAAACCTGCCTAGTCGATCCGAACTGCCTACACCAGGTCATGACCAATCTTTTGGGCAATGCGATTAAATTCACGCAAAAGGGATATATTACTGCAGGAATTAGACCAGACAAGGACGGACTGACGTTCTATGTTGAAGATACCGGCATCGGCATCCCCGCTGACAGGTCGGTCCAGCTTTTCGCCAGCTTTACCCAGGGGGACAACTCGATCACCCGCAAATATGGCGGGACCGGTTTGGGACTAGCGATCAGCAAGGGGCTGGTAGAGCTGATGGGTGGCACAATCGAGGTTCAGAGCCGCGAAGGCGAAGGCAGCGTTTTTTACTTCACTCTTCCACAGCGATAGTCCCAGTCCACACCTTACAAGGCGCCGATGCCAGGACCTCCTGGGACATCTTCTCTAAGAGGCACTCGCATCCTGCTGGTCGAAGACGAGCCTGCTGTTCGGCAGACGATCACCAGGATTCTTCAGAATTTTGGCTGCCCTGTCGTGCCTGCCGGAAACGGGGAGGAAGCTCTGGAGGTTTTGGAAAAGACCCAAAACCGTGGGTTTGATCTGCTTCTAATGGATCTGCAAATGCCGCAAATGGGGCCCTGGAGGTAACCAGAGTCATTCCCGAAAGGCAGAGCAAGACTGAAACCCCCATTCCAATTGTCGCCCTCACCGCACACGCGACCCTTGAAGATAAAAGGAAATGCCTTGAGAAGGGAATGGACGCCTGGATCACAAAACCGATCAATATCGAAAAGCTTCATTCGGTTACTCTCAACTTCAGACGTTGCTGAAGCTGATTCTATGCTTCCGGGGAATATTTGCAGATAAGTGTACCGAGGGTGTGCCATGAATGAAAAAAGGGGTGGCGGCAAAAAGCCACAACCCCTTGACTTTTCTGGTGCCCAGAGACGGAATCGAACCGCCGACACGAGGATTTTCAGTATTTGTTCAAGGTGTTCCTGGAAAGTCTGAAGAGATATCAACCTTTCAATATTGTTGATTTAATCGGGATTCATAGCCAAGAAGAGTTCTGCTCTCTTCTCCCTCTATGTGTAATTTACTGAGCATGATTACACTGGAATTACACATAGGGCTTCAAGAGGTGTGGTGCCTTTTTACTCGCCAGGGGCGGCCTCAGAGGTTTTAAGTTCAGTCCCCTCCGCGAGGATGTCAACATAGGCTTTGTACATGAATTTGCGATTTCTTCGTCCCTTAGTTGTTTGGCGAAGAATCCCTAATTGTTCACAGCGACGGATCAGTGCATTAGCCTTGGTATAACTGACTCCAACCCTTTGGGCAATATCGTTAGCCATTACAACCGGTTGCTGCATCAGGGCTCGCAGTAAGGTTAAGCCGTAAGTGCCTTCTCCAGCCGCCACGAGTCTATCGCTATCAGCTCTTTCCAGAACTTGAATTCTTTTGGTTGTTTCCAAGACCATTTTAGAGACCTCGCAAACGCCTTCCAAAAAAAAGCGGGTCCAGGCCTCGTAATTGCCATCGGTACGCACCTGAGTCAGGCGGTCATAGTATTCTTGCTGATGGGCTTTGAGGTAGGCACTCAAATACAGCATCGGTTCATCGAGAATGCCCTTCCATACAAGGAAAAGGGTGATCAGCAAACGTCCGACTCGACCGTTTCCGTCGTTGAAAGGATGGATCGTTTCAAATTGATAGTGGATCAATCCACAGCGAATTAAAGGAGGTAAAGTGTCTACTTCATGGAGGTAGTGTTCAAAGCTATTCAGTGCTTGCAGCATTTCGTCTGGCGGAGGCGGAACAAACCGTGCGTTGCCCGGGCTGGTTCCACCAACCCAGTTCTGCATGGTGCGAAATTCTCCAGGCGTTAGGTGGGTTGAGCCACCACGGACCTCTTGCATCAGCACACCGTGAATTTCACGGATCAGACGAAGCGACATGGGGAACTCATCTTCTTCGAGGCGTTTCAAGCCATGACGCATTGCCTTGACATAATTAAAGACCTCGCCGACATCGGCCGTAGGAATGTCCCCCTCATCTGCCCCCAGCACATCCACCAGAGAAGACTGCGTCCCCTCAATCTGCGAACTTAGCAGCGCCTCTTTCTGGATAAACATGCCGACCAGCAGATTGGGATTGGGCAGAACTGTTACTACTACGTTGAGTGCTCCCAAAGCACGATCCGCCTCGGAGAGGAGTAGATGTAAATCATTCTCCAAATTGAGAGGCGGATCGGGTGGGAGGGAAGAGGGATAAAAAGCTCGATAACCAGCTAATGTGTTTCGGAAAATACCGCTCCGAGACATCTGCGCTCCTTCCTATATGTGCCTGGCAAGAGATATAGATGTTACGGCTATGGTTATATCATGTTTTGTGAGATATGGAGACAAAATATCTAGCCATATTATTCGTCCACGAGATATGGCCCGCACCTGTCCCCCCATATCTCGCGAGAACTGATTATGGTCGAGGTTAAAAGG
>JAWOCM010000015.1:0-6212 GCA_046483795.1 Desulfuromonadales bacterium
ATCAACGGCGAGCGGGTCTATTCCCGACTGAAGTACGAAAGCGGCACCCACCGGGTCCAGAGAGTACCGCAGACGGAAACCCAGGGCCGGATTCACACCAGCGCATGCACCGTCGCCGTGCTGCCCGAGGCCGAGGATGTGGATGTGGAGATCGACCCCGGAGATTTGCGCATCGACCTTTTCCGCGCCTCCGGTGCCGGTGGGCAGCATGTCAACAAGACCGAGTCGGCGATCCGCATTACGCACGAGCCGACCGGCGTCGTGGTCTCCTGCCAGGAGGAGTCGTCCCAGCACAAGAACAAGGCCAAGGCGATGACCGTCCTGCGCTCCCGGCTTTACGAGGCCATGCAGGCCGAGCAGGATGCCCAGATGGCCGCCGATCGCAAGAGCCAGGTCGGAAGCGGTGATCGCAGCGAACGCATTCGGACCTACAACTTCCCGCAGGGCCGGTGTACCGACCATCGGATCGGATTGACTCTCTACAAGCTGGACTACATCATGCAGGGTGAGCTGGATGAGCTTTTCGATGCTCTGACCACCTATTACCAGAGCGAAAACCTGTCCGGGCAGGAGGGGTGACGTGCCGGAGCCCTGGACGGTTCTGAAAATACTGGAATGGACCACGGGATACTTTCGTGACAAAGGCATCGACAACCCCCGTCTCGATGCGGAGTTACTGCTGGCGGACCTTCTGGAGATCGGACGGCTCGAGCTCTACCTCCGGTTCGACCAGCCGCTGATCGCCGGGGAACTGACGGCTTTCCGGAGCAGGGTTTCCCGGCGCGCCGAGCGGGAGCCGCTGCAATATATCCTTGGCGAAGCAGAGTTCTGGTCTTTGCCGTTGAAGGTTACGCCGCAGGTCCTCGTGCCGCGGGCCGACACCGAAGTGCTGGTGGAAGAGGCGCTCAAGAGGCTCGATTCGACCGGCCGGGTGCTCGATGTCGGTACCGGAAGCGGCGCCGTCGCTATTGCTCTGGCCAGCGAAAAGGATCAGGCTTGCGTCGAAGCGGTCGATATCTGCGCTGAGGCATTGTCGATCGCCCATGACAATACAGTCCGCCACGGCCTCGAGGGCCGGTTGCGCCTGAAGAGGGAGGACCTCACGGCGCTCACCGGCAGGGGCTATGAACTGATCGTCTCCAATCCTCCCTATATACCGCAAGCCGATTTCATTGGATTGATGCCCGAGGTTCGGGATTTTGAACCACGGCAGGCTCTGGACGGAGGCACCGACGGACTGGATTGCTACAGGGCTCTGGCCTGTCAGGCCCCTGCATTGCTGGCTGATCGGGGATGGCTTCTGGTCGAGGTCGGATACGGGCAGGCCGAGGAGGTCAGCGAGCTTTTCGCCGCTGCCGGACTGACGGAAATTTTCGTTCGCGACGACTATGCCAGAACCCCCCGGGTGGTCGGTGGGCGCCTCGCAAGTCCGGTCGAGCCGGCCTGAATGAACAAGACGAAACAGCGAAGGATGAAGCGTGGATAAAATAATTATTCGTGGAGGACGCCCCCTGAAGGGGACGGTCAAGATCAGCGGGGCCAAGAATTCGGCCCTTCCGCTACTCTTTGCAACTCTGCTCGCCCCCGGAAAGCACCGGATATCCAATGTCCCCGATCTGCGCGACAGCGGCACAGCGGAAAAGCTGCTGAGCATTCTCGGCGCCGAAGTCGAGCGGGAGAACGGGACTTTCGCCATCGACGCCTCCAAGGTCAAAAGCGTCGAAGCTCCCTACGATCTGGTGCGGACGATGCGCGCCTCCGTTCTGGTCCTCGGCCCCTTGCTGGCACGTCTCGGTCATGCCCGGGTGAGTCTTCCCGGCGGCTGCGCCATAGGCGCCAGGCCGATCAATCTTCATCTGAAGGGACTGGAGGCGATGGGTGCCGAGATCACCCTCGATCACGGTTACGTGGAAGCCCGGGCCGACCGCCTGCGCGGGGCGAAGATCCATCTCGACATTCCGACTGTGGGCGGCACCGAAAACCTGCTCATGGCCGCCACTCTCGCCGAGGGGAAGACGGTGATCGAGAACGCCGCTTGCGAACCGGAGATCACCGAGCTGGCCGATGCCCTGACCCAGATGGGCGCCCGTATCCAGGGTGCAGGGACCGACACCATCACGATCGAAGGGGTCGATGAACTCAAGCCTCTGGAGTACGAGGTCATGCCCGACCGTATCGAAGCTGCGACCTACATGGCGGCGGCTGCGATCACCGGCGGAGATGTGCTGGTGCAGGGCGTTGTGTCAGGCCACCAGGATGCGGTGCTCGACAAACTGCGTCAGACCGGTGCCGAAGTCACTCAAACTCCCGAAGGAGTGAGAGTGCTGGGGCCCGATACACTGCACGCTGTAGATATCCGCACGTCGCCTTTCCCGGGCTTTCCGACCGACGTGCAGGCGCAGTTCATGGCTCTGGCTTCTGTGGCGCAGGGGACCAGCATCATTACCGAGAGCGTGTTCGAAAACCGCTTCATGCATGTTTGCGAACTGCAGCGGCTGGGCGCCGATATCGCCATCGAGGGTCATTGCGCGACCGTGCGGGGCGTCAGGAGTCTGGTCGGAGCGCCGGTCATGGCGACCGATCTGCGTGCAAGCGCCTGTCTGATTCTCGCCGGCCTGGCTGCCGAAAACACGACCGAAATAGCACGAATCTACCACCTCGACCGCGGCTACGAGCATATCGAGACCAAGCTCAAAGCGCTTGGCGCGCAGATCGAGCGGATCAGGGAATGAACGTAGGGGCGATCCTTGTGATCGCCCTGGGCGAATACAAGATTCGCCCCTACAAGGGATTGCGATATGAGTGATTATCTGACCTTTGCCCTGCCCAAGGGGCGGATCATGCAGGACTCCATGGAGTTGTTCGCCAAGATCGGGATTACCTGTCCCGAGATGGAGGATGCCGGACGAAAGCTGGTCCTGGAGAACAAAAAGGACAAGCTGCGATTCATGGCGGTGCGGGCGACAGATGTCCCCACCTATGTCGAATACGGCTGCGCCGATATCGGTGTCGTGGGCAAGGATACCCTGCTCGAGCAGGGCAAGAATCTCTACGAGCCGGTCGATCTCAGGTTCGGGTACTGCCGGCTGGTGGTTGCCGAACCGAAGGAGTTGCTGCGCAAGGACGATCCGGCCACCTGGTCGAACATCCGCGTGGCCACCAAGTATCCCAATATCACGGAGCGGTTTTTTTCCTCCAAGGGCGTTCAGGCCGAATTGATCAAGCTCTACGGGTCCATCGAACTGGCTCCGCTGGTCGGGCTCTCCGAGCGCATCGTCGATCTGGTCTCGACGGGGGCAACCCTGAAGGAGAACGGGATGGTCGAGGTCGAGACAATCGCCGAGATCACAAGCCGCCTTATCGTCAACCGCGCCAGCCTGAAAACCAAACACGAAAGAATCGCCCCTCTCATTGAGGCTCTCGAAAAGGTGGTTGCCGACGACCCGACCATTTCCTGATTCTTTCGCAAGAAAACAATTTAGGGGATGGCTATGCAAAAAGCGACAAATGCAAGGCGCGCAATTGTCGAGCAATGAGGCGTACTGACGTACGTCGAAGCAGCGAGGCGATTGCTGCAACGCAGCAGTTGGCGAGTTTTTGCTACGCCATCATTTCCTGACAGGAGTTGAACAGCCATGCGCATGATGCGTTTTGACGATGCCGGTTTCGAAGAATTCTTCCGGGTTCTCGTGGGGCGCGGCGAGGAGCCGCCGGCCGGAGTCGAGCAGATCGTTGCGGATATCATTGACGATGTGCGCAGGCGCGGCGACGATGCCCTGGGCGATCTGACCCGCAAGTTCGACCGGCTGGATCTGGCATCGACGCCGATCGAAGTCGGCGCCGAAGAGGTCGAGCAGGCCCTTGCGGCCCTCAGCGATGAATCTCTCGATATCCTGCGCCTGGCCAAGGATCGCATCACCGCGTTCCACTCCAAGCAGAAAGAGCAGACCTGGCTTTCCTTCGACGAGCCGGACGTGCTTCTGGGGCAGATGGTGCGCCCGCTCGACAGGGTCGGCATCTACGTTCCCGGCGGCAAAGCCGCATACCCCTCGTCGGTTTTGATGAACGCGGTACCGGCCAAGGTCGCTGGGGTCGAAGAGGTCGTCATGGTGGTGCCCATGCCCGGTGGAGAGGTCAATCCGCACGTTCTGGCGGCGGCGCACCTGGCCGGCGTCGATCGTATCTTCCGAATCGGCGGAGCCCAGGCAGTGGCTGCCTTGGCCTATGGCACCGAGTCAGTGCCGCGCGTCGACAAGATCACCGGTCCCGGCAACATCTACGTCGCAACGGCCAAGAGGCAGGTTTTCGGTCAGGTCGATATTGACATGATAGCCGGCCCCAGTGAAATTCTCGTCATCAACGACGGCAGCGGGACCCCGGCCCATATCGCCGCCGACCTGCTGTCCCAGGCGGAACACGACGAACTGGCCTCCTCGATCCTCATAACCACCGATGAGGCCTTCGGGCAGGAAGTCCGCAGCGAGATCGACCGCCAACTCAAGGAACTGTCCCGGGAAACGATCGCCCGCAAGTCGATCGATCAGTTCGGTGCGATTGTGGTGGCTCGCGATCTCGACGAGGCTGTCGCCTTTTCCAACCGTTTGGCTACCGAGCATCTGGAACTGGCCGTTGCCGATCCGTTTGCGATTCTGCCCCGGATCCGTCATGCCGGAGCCATCTTCCTGGGTCACAACACGCCGGAGGCTGCCGGTGACTATCTGGCCGGTCCCAACCACACTCTTCCGACCGGCGGTACGGCGCGGTTCTTCTCGCCCCTTTCGGTTGAAGATTTCGTCAAGAAATCGAGCATCGTCTCTTTCAGTCGCGCCGGCATCGAGCGTCTGGGGCGCCAGATTTCGCAGTTTGCCGACCTTGAGGGGCTTGAGGCCCACGGTCGCTCAGTGACGATCAGACTTAAAGAGCAATCTTGAGTTTTGAATTTATCTAAAAACAGGGGGCTGCCCAAAAGAGTTCCCGACTCGCCTTTCCCGGAGGAACCCATGGCTCGCAGCGCGACAATCGATCGCAAGACCAGGGAAACCGATATTTCGCTCTCTATCGATCTTGACGGTCATGCACAGAGCGAGATCAGCACGTCGGTGCCGTTCATGGACCACATGCTGGTCCTCTTTGCTCGCCACGGGTTTTTCGATCTGAAGATCGAGGCGAGCGGGGATACCCAGATCGATGCCCATCACACGGTGGAGGATCTGGGCATCGTGCTGGGCGAGGCGATCAGGCAGGCTCTCGGCGACAAAAGCGGCATCCGTCGCTACGGTCGGGCGACAGTGCCGATGCATGAAGCGCTGGCTTCTGTGATTCTCGATCTCTCGGGCCGGCCCTGTCTGGTGTACAACGTCGAAATTCCCAAGGCCAAGGTCGGCGAGTTCGATACCGAACTGGTCGAAGAGTTTTTTACCGCCTTCTGCAATCATGCCGGTGCCAACGTGCATGTCAACCTCGCCTACGGGGACAACCTCCATCACATCATCGAGGCGATTTTCAAGGCCTTCGGCCGGGCCATGGACGAGGCCACCGCTCTCGACCCGCGCATCGAGGGGGTGATGTCCACCAAGGGAAAGCTGGAGTAGTATGAGCGATATCGTCATCATCGATTACGGAATGGGCAATCTGCGCAGTGTGCAGAATGGGATCGAAAAGGTGGGATTCCCCGCCCGGGTCACCGACGATCCGGCCGAAGTCGCCGCTGCCGACAAACTCGTTCTGCCGGGAGTGGGGGCATTCAGCGACTGTATGGACAGCTTGCGCGACAGGGGATTTGTCGAGCCGATCCTGCGTCATGTCGATTCGGGCAAGCCCTTTCTCGGCATCTGTCTCGGCCTGCAAGTTCTGTTCACCGAAAGCGAGGAGTTCGGCCGGCACAAGGGACTGGGAATCATCCCGGGCCGGGTGGTGCGTTTCCCTGGAGATATGCACCAGAACGGCGAACTTCTCAAGGTGCCGCATATGGGCTGGAATCAGATCGCCATCCGCAAGGATGCCCCGATTTTCCGGGGAATCGAGAACGACTCATCGTTCTACTTCGTTCATTCCTATTACGTCGTGCCGGATGATCCCTCCGTGGTGGCGACCGAAACCGAGTACGGGGTGACCTTCTGTTCGAGCATCTGGCGGGACAACGTCATGGCGACCCAGTTTCATCCGGAGAAGAGCCAGGCGCTCGGTCTGCAGATTCTGAAAAATTTCGGCAA
>JAWOCM010000117.1:0-2954 GCA_046483795.1 Desulfuromonadales bacterium
GAGGTCAGTCTGGACCACACCGGCCATCCGATCGTCTCGAAACTGCGCGACTGCTACCTGGCCGCGGTCACGCAGGGTCGCCAGGGCCAGATCCCCCTGTGGGCGGCCGGAGGTCTGGGCAAGACCGGAGATCTCGCCGCCGACGCCTTCAAGATGATGAGCCTCGGGGCCAACGGCGTTTTCTCGGGCAAGCTGATCCTGCAGATGGCCGGCTGCGTCGGCAACGACGAAGGACGCTGCAATGCCTGCAATACCGGCCTGTGTCCCGCCGGCATCACCACTCAGGAGCCGCAGCTGGTCCACAGGCTCGACCCGGAAAAGGTCGCCCAGAACATCGTCAACTATTTCCTGGCCATGGACACCGAGTTCAAAAAGCTCATGGCCCCTATCGGCAATTCATCTCTGCCCATCGGCCGATCCGACGCCCTTGTATCCACCAACAAGGCCGTCGCCGAGCAGTTGCGGATTCAATACGTCTGCTGAAAACCAGTGAGGCGATAGGTGTGAGGAGTCAGGAGTAAAAGCCTTTTCGCCTCACTCCTCACGCCTCACTCCTCACAGGAGTTTGAAATGTCTTCGAAAATAATAGGATTCGATCAGAACGACAAGCGCATCTCCAGTCAGCAATTGCTGCAGCAAATCTACGCCGGCCTGGAAGAGGGGCAGACGGAGTTCGAGGTCCTTTCGTCGGGACACCACAATATCGGCGGCCCGCTGTGGACCGAGGACGGCACACCTCTCAGGTTCCGGATCAGGAATCCCGGGCAGCGCGTCGGTTCGTTCGCCATGGAGGGCACGGAAATCATCGTCGAGGGGTCGGCGCCGGCCGATGCCGGCTGGCTCAACGCCGGCGGCAACCTCACTATTCTGGGCGACGGCGGAGACACGACCGCTCACTGCGCTGCATCCGGAAAAATCTATGTGGCCGGTCGGGTTGGCAGCCGCTCCGGTTCGCTGATGAAGCACGATCCGGCGTACGATGCTCCCGAGTTCTGGATCCTGAAAAACACCGGCAGCTTCTCCTTCGAATTCATGGGCGGAGGCGTGGCCGTCGTCTGCGGCGTGGACTGCGATGGTGTTGATTCGGTTCTCGGGGACCGCTCCTGCGTCGGGATGGTCGGTGGGACGATCTACGTCCGGGGTCCGGTCCAGGGCCTCTCCGATGAAGTGTGGCTGCTGGATCTGGACGATGCCGACCGTCAATTTCTGAAAACCGGCCTGCCGGAATTCCTCGACAAGATCGAACGCTCCCCGCTCCTCGATCAACTCGCAGACACCTCTCAATGGAAAAAGATAGTCGCCAAGAGTCTGAACGAGCGCAGTATCCACTCACGCATCACCATGCGGGAGTTTCACGAACGAGACTGGGTCGAAGGCGGCATCTTCGGCGACGTTCTCACCGATGACTACCGGCATGTGGCCGGTCTGGTCAACAGCGGAGAGGACCGCCTGAAAATCCCCCGCTGGCAGGACAAACATTTCGGCGCCCCCTGTCAGGTGGCATGCCCCTCCAACATTCCGACCCAGGATCGCATCAACCTGCTGCGCCAGGGCAAGGTCAGGGAAGCCCTGGAGCTCGTGCTTCGGTACTCGCCCTTTCCTGCCAGCGTCTGCGGGGAGGTCTGCCCCAATCTCTGCATGGACGCCTGCAGCCGGCGCTACATCGACAAGCCGGTCGCCATGAAGGAACTCGGACGCCTTTCTCTGGAGGCTCTCTCTCCCGGCGTCAAGGCCGAGAGCGGCAGGAAGGTCGCCGTCATCGGAGGCGGTCCCGGCGGTCTCTCGGCTGCATGGCAGCTGCGGCTTTCCGGCCACGAGGTGACCGTCTACGAGGCCGACGAGGATGTGGGGGGAAAGCTGCGCCAGGCCATCCCCGGCGACAGGCTTCCCGAAAACTCCCTGAACTCAGAGATCGAGCGGATCAAGGCGCTCGGCATAGAGATCAAATCCTCCACTCCGGTCGATGCTGATCTGTTCGGGACAATCCGCGAACAGAGCGACGCTCTCGTCATCGCTTCGGGTGCTCACAACCCCGTGGTGATTCCCTTCCCAGGGCACGAGCGGATGGTCAAGGGGCTCGACTTTCTCAAGCAAATCAACGCGGGGGAGAAACCGAAAATCGGCAGGCGGGTCGTCGTCATAGGCGCAGGGAACGCCGGTATGGATGTGTGCCTTGGTGCTTACGCCATGGGCGCCGAGAAGGTCATCGCCATCGACGTGCAGCGTCCGGCCGCCTATCAGAAGGAGATCGAGCAGGTCAAGGCGCTCGGAGGAGAGGTCCGCTGGCCGGTATTCACTGAAAAAGTCGCCGAAGAAGGGCTGTTCACAAAGGACGGCGAATTTATCGAGGCCGACGATGTGATCATTTCCATCGGCGATCGGCCGGATCTCTCTTACGTACCGCGGAACTGGCTCACCGACCGCGGCATGATGGATGTCGACGACTGCGGACAGGTGGCCAAGGCTCCGGGGGCTTTCGCCGTCGGAGATACTGTCCAGCCCGGTTTGCTCACCCACGCCATCGGAAACGGTCAGGATGTGGCGCACCATATCGACGACCTTTTCGCCGGAAAGGACCCCACCCCTGTCGTCAAACCGGAAATGATCAGCCAGAGCTGTCTCTCCCGGGAGTTGTTCAAGCCTCACAATCGAGGGCGATTCTGTGTGACCGACGCGAAGGAGGAGACCTCCCGCTGCATCTCCTGCGGTACCTGTCGCGACTGCTCGATGTGCCTGGAAGCCTGTCCCGAGGGAGCGATCCGCCGCATCGAGAATCCCGACGGCAGTTTCGAATATGTCTCCGACGACGACATCTGCATCGGTTGCGGTCTGTGCGCCGGCATCTGCCCCTGCGGCGTCTGGGCGATGGAACAGGTAGTATAGCGCTCAGACCAGCCTGGAAGGCAAGGTCTATCTGCGCGCCTGTGCGAAGCTGCTGAAAAATTACCAGGAAC
>JAWOCM010000029.1:0-8021 GCA_046483795.1 Desulfuromonadales bacterium
GGACTTGCATTTTAACCACATCTCGGCGACAGGAAGTTGTGGCTTCCCGCCGCCGGAGGAATCTATTCGTCTTCTTTCTGTTCGGGCACAACAGGCTGTTTCTGCAGGCGCGTGTAGTAGAAGTTCTGTCCGTAGAGAACGCTGACCGGGTTGTGGCCGGTCACCCGGTCCTTGGCGACCATCGTCGTAACCGGGGCATCAGAGTACTTGCTGAAGAGCATGTCGTGACCGACGCACAGCCCGACAATGATATTCATGTCTGTCCGGGCCTCGTTGAGAAGCTGAGCCTGAGCGATGGGGTTGCAGGCCGGCTCGAAGGTGTTGGGCCGGACCTTGTTCTCTTCACCGAGTCCGAGTTCCATTTTGTCGATGCTGCCTGTCTTGCAGCAGACCGAAAGGGGGTCGAGCCCTTGACCTTTGAGGATCGCCTCGAGCGCTTCGGTCTCGATCAGCAGGCCGATGCAGGTGGCGATGCCGATCTTCTGGTAGCCCATCATCCTGGCCAGAGCGACGGTGTCTTCAACCCGGGTCCAGCGGGCGTTCACGGCATCGGATCCGGGGACGGGCTGGTAGCACAGTCCTTCGACTTCCGCAGCCACACGGGCGAGGCGGGCTTCCTCGTCATCGCCGGTGTACTGCCGGAACGACTCCTCGATGATTTCCTTCTCGCGCTTCGAGGGACAGTGGTCAGGTTCGGCCGGCCGATTTTCGGGGTCGCTCCAGCAGCTCGTTGTTCCCGTTTTCTTCCAGACGGCGCTGCAGCGTGAACAGGCCAGCGGTGTCTTTTCGCTCATCGATTTCTCCTCTTTTTAGGGTCAATTTTCGGAAAAGGTTGCGGTTTTCTGGATAAATCATTAAAATGTCGTGTTTATACGTGAACAGCGGACTGCTGTTTGAGTAGCGGTCCGAGGGACAAAACTCGAAAAAACCTGAATAAAATAGGAGGAAAGACAATCATGCCTATGTCCGATGCGTTCAAAAAACGCCTCTTTCCGGTGGCCGGCAAAATCGCCGAGCATTACGGAACCCCCTTTCATATCTATGACGAAACCGGCATCCGGGATACCGGAAAAGAGCTCAAAAAAGCCTTCGCCGGTATCGACGGTTTCCGGGAGTACTTTGCCGTCAAGGCTTTGCCCAACAAGCATGTCATGAAGATCATGCTCGATATGGGTTTCGGCTTCGACTGCAGCTCCATTCCCGAACTGGTTCTCAGTCGCGAAGTTGGAGCAAAACCCGAGGATATCATGTTTACCTCCAACAACACCAGCCAGGAGGAGTTCAATTTCGCTGCACAGGACGGCGGCTGTATTCTCAACCTCGATGATATCTCGCTGATCGACAAGGTCCCGGAATTTCCCGAACTGATCTGCTTTCGCTACAACCCGGGACCGCGCCGCAGCGGCAATATCATTATCGGCAATCCGGTTGAGGCCAAGTACGGCGTTTCCCACGACCAGATTGTCGATGCCTACCGCAAGGCCCGCGATCGCGGTGCGAAACGCTTCGGCCTTCACACCATGGTCGCATCGAACGAACTCGATTACACCTACATGGTCGAAACGGCCCGCATGGTGCTCGATATTGCCGAACTGGTCGAGGAGGAGCTGGGGATCAAGTTCGAGTTCGTCAATATCGGAGGCGGCTTCGGAATTCCCACCGAACCGGATCAGGCACCGCTCGATCTCGAGGCCATGTCCCGAGAGATCACTGAGCTGTTCGATGCTTTCCGGAATCGGCACGGCTATGCTCCCGCGATGTATATGGAGAGCGGCCGCTACATGACCGGTCCTCACGGCGCCCTGGTAGCAAGGGCAATCAATCACAAGGATATCTATCGCAAATATATCGGTCTCGACGCCTGCATGTCAGCGCTGATGCGACCGGCTCTGTACGGTGCCTACCATCACATCGACGTGGTCGGCAAGGACGATCAGCCGAAAACGGAAGTTTACGACGTGGTGGGCTCGCTGTGCGAAAACAACGACAAGTTCGCCGTTCAGCGCGAGCTTCCCCCGATCGAGGAGGGCGACCTGCTCGCTATCCACGACACCGGAGCCCACGGCCACGCCATGGGCTTTCAGTACAATGCCCGGCTGCGCCCTCAGGAACTGCTGCTGCATTCCGACGGCAGCGTGGAGCTGATCCGACGGGCCGAAACGATGGAAGACTATTTCGCCACCTACGATTTCGAGAAGGATGAGTTCAAGCCGTAAGGCGGGTGGACTTCTTCCGCTGCCAGAGCTCCTTTTCAAGTTACCGCTTGGGTTGGCAGGCTGGCGCTGAGTGTTTGATAACTCCATAGGCATTGCAGGATCGCTTAATGGAGCAACAAATAAGAACGGCCCGGCCTGAATATCAGGTCGGGCCGTTCTTTGTTCTGGGGATCGTGATTTATAGGAAAGTTTTTCTACAGCTTCAACGGTCCAAGGTAACCGGCTGTGCTGCTAAAGACAATTGTGTAGAGACTTTTTCGCGAACCACCCCTGTCTCAACAGTCCGGTGCACCCGCTTGTTGGGTGATTTTTATGAGTATAGAGAGCTTCGACAGTTTGCCTAGCGACATCGATAAAATGGTGGAGCGTTGGAATGACAGGTTTAGAATCAATGGTCTCTCTGACAGAGAAAACTATGTCAACGGGAACACTAAGTTCTTGTTCGAGTATTCCGGATTTAGGAAATTTCCTCGCTCTTCTCTGTTTCCTGTTCATGGAGGGGATGCTCCAAACAACATCCCTGTGGCAATTGCTAGCCCCGAAGTTTGTAATTCCACTTGGGAAATCAGGGACTTGACGTTGAATGATTTCGCTGGTTATCCTTGTATAGTTGCCGGTTGGGATAAGGAGCTTGTGCTTGTCGATAATGTCAAGGTCATGAATAGCACAGAGATCTTTGTTCCCTCCATCTTCACGATAGGGTTTCAAACTAAGAAGAGTTTTGGCGAAAGATTCGGAGACCCTGCTTGGGAGTCCAGGTATCACGGATTTCTCGAATGATTCCTTGGTTGATGTAATGGGGAATTGGATTTTATTTTTCTCCCCCTCGGATTTCGCAAAGGCGTTTGTAACCTCCCAGTAGGCATGGTCAATGGAAGCCCTAATATTGTGAACAACATCACCGATGATAATGGCCGCTTCATTCGTGACGGGTTCGACTCTTTTAGCATATGTGGCACGTTTTCCGGTTTTAGTATTTGTTTCCAGACAATAGGAGAAGGGTCGATGTTTCTTGAAGAGGTCGTTAAGCTCAATGATGTGTTTCACGGCCCTATCAATCTTTAAATATGCAGTGTACATATCATTTCACCCAACTCGGAAATATACGGAAAATTTTCCGCATATTATCCCCGTCAAAATCCCGTAAAAACTGATATTTTTCCGTTAAGAACGAAGACTTATCGATTAAGCCCGAAAATATGGAATCTGCAAATCCCGCCAAGTCTTTTTTCCAAACAGCACCTTCATTTAGACTTATTCTGTCCACCTTCGCCATATAACTACCTTAGCGATTCCTTATATCATTTTCGTAGGAAAATTCACATGGCTTTTTAATTTTACGCAGCGCTTTACTCTCTCTGGAGGAAGTATATGGGCAAGCCACGCATTCTCGAACAAGTCAGAGATCAAATGATGATGCGCAATTAAAATCCCAAGACTATTAAGTCTTATCTCAAGTGGATTCGACAGGATAGGCCGCCATGAAGGTATGAATGTCGAATAAGTTGTGTTTCTGCGTTTGGCGGGAGTCTTTAGAGGCGAAACAAGTGATTACTGAATTTTCTGGCATCTGAGGCAGTGCCTCTTTCGGTAAAGTTTCATGACCACTCCTACCGCTTTGGCATTGGACCCCGAAGCACGAAAGGAGGACGTCATGGGAATGAGAGTTGGGTACGCGAGGGTAAGCTCAGCAGGCCAAAAGCTGGATCTTCAACTGGATCAATTAGCCGACTGCGATCGTATTTATCGTGAGAAAGCCTCGGCCGCATCGGCAAGGAACCGTCCGGAACTTCAAAAGGCTCTCGATTTTGTCCGAGATGAAGATGTCTTTGTCGTGACAAAGCTTGACCGCCTAGCGAGATCGGTGGTCGATTTGGCGGGAATTGTTCAGAGGCTCGAAGCCAAAAACGTCGACTTGGTGGTTCTCGACCAAGGCATCGATACTACCACCATATATGGCCGACTTCAGTTCAATATCCTTGCTGCGATCGGCGAATTCGAGCGGGAACTGATCAAAGAGCGATCCATGGAGGGACGCCTCAAGGCAATTTCTCGTGGTGTGCAGTTTGGCGCCAAGCCTAAACTGACTAAGCAGGAGGTTGTTGAGTTGATCAAGGACTTCGAAGCGCCGGGGTGAAGCAAGACGGAGATTGCCGAGCATTATGGCATTAGCCGGTCGTCGGTTTATCGGCTTTATGCGGAAAACTGTGAAAGGAACGCGTAGGAATTCAAATACAAATGGCCACTCCGAAGAACTCCGAGGTGGCCATTTGTATTTATTCATAAATATTTTTGCGGTGGCCTATCTCAACTACCAAGATGGTAAGAACCTGATCTTCCAGATAACAAATGGCCCTGTAATCCCCAATACGGTATCGCCAAAAACCAGCTCTGTTTCCGACCAAAGGTTTGCCAAATTGCCTTGGGTTTTCAGCTCCCTCAAGCCTCTTTCGGAAATATTTCAAGATACGCCGGCGAGGCTCATGATCCAGCCGGCGCAAATCATCCAGGGCCTGTTCTTGAATTTCAACTTTCCAGGCCATTCAACTCTTTCTCCGCCTCGTCCAGGCTTAGCCGGCGGCCGCCGGCTTCCAACCGCGCCAGGCCGAGCAGGTAGTCTTCACGATCTTCCAGGAATTCCTGGAGGGCTTGCCGCACATAAAAAGACTTGCTTCTGCCCGTCTTTTGAGCGAGTCTCTCCAATCTTGCCTCAATCTCTTTATCTCGTAGTCCGATCATCTTTTCCTCCAGGGCAGCCCCTTTGGTGTTCAACCTGTTTAACATGTTAAACACATCTGAGGTGCGCGTCAAGCCTAGAACGATCCCCTATGAGAAAGGTAAATCGGCTTAGCCTCGGTGTCTGATAAATCTCGCCATTACGGAATTGAAAATTTGTCTTAGGACGAGTAACTTACGAGACGTACGGTGCTTTTGGTATTGGAAAGTGTAATATCCAGTTGGAAAGTGTGATATCCATGTCCGTCAGAGACCTTCTCGGCCGCCATGCCGTAGCGTAAGCTTCCCTTTTCGGACAGTTCAAAAATAGAGGTTGGTCTCGCAATGACGGTCTCACCCGGATCGTCCCGTTAATCGTCTCGCAAGTTTTGCCGGATTGTCTCATGAGGGCCGAAAAGGTGTTCCCAACCCCCCCCCTGCTTGACGAAAAAGGGCCACTCGATCTGGCGATCGGGCGGCCCCTTGAACTTACAGCCTACGAAGGTTTGTCATGCTGTTCCGTTGCTGCCGTTACAGGGCTGCTCGCGTCCCAGGCATGGTCGTTTTCAACATGAATTATGGCCCGGTCGCTGGCCAGCAATTGCTCCTGCAACCGGATCTGCTCTCTGGTATTGGAAATGTACGTGCTTTCATCGTGGCGATGTGGAGCCAGGCGGTGCATGGCGGCCTCGTCATACTTCATAAAGTTCTGCCCTGACCGGGTAGCGCTGTAGCGGCGGAACCCCAGGCTTGACAGCACATCCACCCCCGCCTGTACCGACGTATGGAGGAAATCGCGGTAAATGTGGTCGACCCCCAGATCGAGGAGTTCGTGGGCATCGAGATTATTGCTGGCCCGCGCCATGATCTGGAGGTTCGGGAAATGTTTTTTGGCGATGGCCACGAGCGAGCTGACCGTGGAGAAATCATCTGTGGCGATGAACAGGATGCGGGCGTTGTCAGCGCTTGCAGAATGGAGGATATCCAGCCGGGTTGCGTCACCATAGAAGACGTTGAAGCCCATCCTGCGCAGCAGGTCGACCTGATCGGAGTCGCTGTCCAGAATCGTCGCGTTCACACCGTTGGCGCGCAGGAAACGCCCCAGGGTGCTGCCGAAAGAGCCGAAGCCGGCAATGATGACCGGATGTTCGACATCGATGGCGTCGGCTTCCTTCTCCTGCTGTTCCGGGGTGCCGAATCGTGGCAGAACCAGCCGTTCGTTGATCAGCATCAGGACCGGGGTCAGGGTCATGCTGATCGCGGTCACGGCCATCAGGATCTCGGCCCAGTGACCGCCGAGGATCTCCAGGCGGTCGATAAAGGCGAGCAGGACGAAAGCAAACTCTCCCACCTGGGAGAGGCCGATGGCGAAAATGCTGTTCTGGTCGAAGGAGAGCCGAAAGAGCTTCCCGGCGACAATCAGAACCGTCGCCTTGATAACGATGATCCCCATTACCAGAGAGAGGATGGTTCCGGGGCTTTGCGACAGCAGCTTGAAGTTGATCGAGGCGCCGACGGCGATAAAGAAGAGGCCGAGCAGCAGCCCCTTGAAGGGCTCGATGTCGCTTTCGAGCTCATGGCGAAACTCGCTGTTGGCCAGCAGCACGCCAGCCAGGAATGCCCCCAACGCGGGGCTTAACCCCACCATCTGCATGATGAAGGCGATGGCGACGATGATCAGCAGCGCTGCGGCGACCGAGAGCTCCCGCACGCTCACCTTGGTGACGATGCGCAGAAAGGGGACCACAACGAAGCGCCCCAGGATGAACACGGCGACCACGGCCAGAAGGACCGATCCCGCCTTCAGCCAGACCGACAGGCCGTCGAGCAGCCCAGGGCCGTGGCCGTGTTCCGCACCTGCACTCCCCTGCAGGGCCAGGAAGGGGAGCAGAGCCAGGATCGGGATAAAGGCGATATCCTGGAACAGCAGCACGGCAAAGGAGTTTCTCCCGGCCTGAGAGCTCGCCAGCCCCTTCTCTTTGAGAGTTTGCATCACAATGGCCGTCGACGAAAGGGCAAGGGCCAGGGCAGCGGCAACGGCCCCCCGCCAGCCGAATCCCAGCAGCATGAAGCCGCCGAACAGAATGAGGGCGGTCAGGCCCAATTGCAGAGACCCAAGCCCCAGGATGCTGTTGCGCATTTTCAGGAAATGGGCCGGTTCCAGCTCGAGGCCGATCAGAAAGAGCATCATCACAACGCCGAATTCGGCGAAGTGCATGATGTCTTCTCCCTCATGGCCGACGAAGCCGAGACAGAAGGGGCCGATGAGAATGCCCGCCAGCAGATAGCCGAGCACTGAACCCATCCCGAGGCGCTTGGCGACGGGGACGCAGACAACCGCTGCGGCAAGGTAAACCATCGCTTGACCCAGAAGGCTCGCGGTCATAGCTGCTCCTCCCGGTCCTGGTCGGCTATCCAGTCATTGAGAAATGCGTGTTTCCTGATTGCCTCAAGGTCAGGGGATTGCGCCAGGGTCTCGAGCACCTGGCGGTACCGGTCGCCATAGTCCGCCAGCATGCTGTCGGTCAGAAGGTAGGTTCCCTGAACCGCGAAAGGCGGTAGCCAGGTCATCCTGCAGAGGTTGGCCGCCTGCTCCAGCGGGCGCAACAATTCCTCGACGGTATACCGGTTGAAGCCGCCGCTGGCATAGCTTTCCCGCGATCCGCCGGAGGTGATCGCACAAAAAATCTGCTTGTCGACGAGGTTGCCGGCCCCTTCCCCATGCGCCCAGCCATGTTCCAGAACCAGGTCCACCCACTGCTTGATTATGGCCGGCGCACCATACAGATAAAACGGGCAATGCCAGACAATGATCTCATGTTCCAGCAAAAGGGCCTGTTCCCGGGCAACGTCAATGTTGAAGTCGGGGTAGTTTTCGTAGAGATCGTGAACGGTAATAAACGGCTGGTCCCGAAGAGATTTCAGCAAGGCCTTGTTAGCACGAGACTTTTCGTAGCGCGGATGTGCGAAGAGGATAAGTATCTTTTTCATGCTGCAAGGTATATTCAAATACAAAAGTGAAGTCAAGAAACGATGTGCGGAGCGAACGTCTCGAAGCCAGTCTGGCAGAGTTGATATGGGGGCGCTCGA
>JAWOCM010000043.1:0-2802 GCA_046483795.1 Desulfuromonadales bacterium
GACGAACTCGGGAAGGTGGCCTTCGCCCCGGGTTCCAGCGAGGTCGCACCGCCGCAACGCAAAGGCCTTGACCAACTGCGCGCCGCTCTAGAGAAACGGCCCGAACTCGCGCTCGAACTCCCCGCACCGTATGCACCGGACGCCGACCGTCCGGCGCTCCAGCGGCAACGGGCCCGGGCTGCCATGGTCGACCGGCTGGACCAGGCGGGCATCGACGTCGCCAACCCGAGCCTGAAGGCCGCAGCAACCATCGAGACGCTGGAGGCGATGTTTGCCGATCGGTATCCGCAGCGGGCTCTCGCCGATGTCCGCGAACACTTCACCACGGCAGAAGAAGATGAGGCGCCGGAATTCGATGCTGTCGCGTATCGCGAACATCTGGCCACTGAAGTGACTGCCGCCCAGACCGTCACCGAAGAGGACCTCGAAGCGCTGGCGCAGGCCCGCACCGACGCCGTCCGCACTTTCATCCTGGGCGAGGGCGACGCCCCGGCGATCGAGCCCGATCGCTTACGGTCGGTGGCACCCATTGAAGTCGATGCCAATGGCGCGGTCGTTCTGGAAATCGGTCTCGCCGCCGACTGAAAAGCAGCGTCAGGGGACTCGGTAACAGCAGCGCCCCCCTTCCTATGACCCTTCATTGAATCACCGATTCCATTGACAAGTTTCATCGTGCCCACAATTGCTTATTATTTGCATGGCAACTCATGCATGATTAATTTTCCGTGCAAGTTATACTCCCCCGAAGGAACAGGCGTTCATAAGGAAATGAGGCCAAACATGAGCACTGCGGCTTACAAAAAAAGCCTGAAGGCACAGCTTGATAACCGGAGCACCCGGATTGACAAAGGCCGGCGAAAAGTTCGATTGCGATCCACAGCTGTAAGGAAAATCATAAAGCGCAATGGGACTTTTTGGATATCCGGCCATGAACCTATGCGATCGCCGTCATCCATGATGAGAACATGAATAACATCCCAGGATGCAGCATTGGTGCAAATTGCCAGGGAAGTTGAGCAAAAAACGAAACAAATGATTGATGACTCGAAATGAAGGCTCGCCATAACAATGCCATGCACCCCTCACCCCAAGTCCCTGTAAGGAATCAGTCTTCTGTCAGCGAAACAAGGAGGACTGCTCGATGAATATTCAACCGTCACTTGCCACAATCACCCTGTTGGGGATGTGTCTTGCCGTGCTCATGTTGGGGGGATGCGCCGCGCTACAGAGGAGCGCAACAGAGAAGACTTCGCGCCAGCTAGATGGCGCGGAGGCTGGCGAGCGAGTTACCTCGGCGGAGCTGGACGAACTCACCCGCGGTTTTGCCGACCGCTACGTCGGCCTGCTCTATTCTGTCTGCGGTGCTTTAAAGAAGGATAACCCTGATCCCGCGCAGCGCAGAGCGGCACAGATACTTCTCGTGGATAACGCCAGCAACGTTTACGACATCGCCAGTAACGCCGACGCGTTCACCCGCGTGCTCGACCTGGTGGTGGTCACGACATTGGTAAGTCAGAAGTGGGACAACGAAGGCAGGGCCGTGGCGGTGTTCGGCAAGCAAGGTCAGGCGCTGGCCGACGCCCTGTCTAAGGCCAGAGCGGAATCGTGGGGGCTCGCCGCTCGTGTGCTCAACGCCGATCAACTCGACATTCTTGACTCTCTGCTGCAAAACTGGATACAGGAAAACCCGAAAGTCGTCCGCGCCTCGTTTGTTCGCTTCTCAAACTTCGCCCTTGGACGGGGCAGGTCGGCCGCCGCCCAGGTACTCGAGGCCCGGGGGCTCTTCGCGGAGATCGGGGAAGCGGGGCAGGCCGTCGACGAGGCACGAATGTTCGGCGAGCGAATATTTTATCGGCTCAAGCGGGAGTCCACACTGCTCCGGTGGCAAGCGGCGGCGATAAAGGACGATTTGATCGCCACCCCTGAACTCAACACGGCCTTTGCCGACGTGCATTCGGTGACCGATCAGATCGAGCGGCTGCCGGCAAACATCGCGGCCGAGCGGAAAGCCATCCTCACAGGGCTCGATGACCGTATGCAGCGTGCGGATGCAACAATCGCCAACGTGCGGGCTGCGATAGACGAGGCAAACACGTTTGTCGCGTCGCTGAAACCAGCGAGCGAATCATTCAACGAGTTGCTCACGACGGCGGATACCATGCTTGCCCGCCATGCGGCCCTGCAGCGGTCGAAGACGGGCAATGGGGGGCGTACCTTTGACATCCGCGAGTACGAGCAGACGGTCAAAGAAGTAACGCTCGCCGCGAAGAGAATAAACGAGTTGCTCACGACGATGGAACACCTCCTAGGATCGCCGGAGTTGAGACACGGGATGCAGGAGGTGAATGATTCAGTCGACGGGCGGATCATGACGGTGTCCAATCAGGGCCAGGTTGTGTTGAATGCATTTTTCTGGCGCGTTTGCGCATTGCTGGGTGTGTTTTTCGCAATGCTCATCTTGTACCGGGTAATTTCACTCCTGCTCATGCGGAACTTAGAAAAGGGAAAGGCTGCCCGATAGGAAGTAAACCACGCCAGCCCCCTGCTTAACGCAGAACGCAGAACGCCAACGCCAGATCTGCCAAATCCTAAATACTGCCCGGGCATAGCCGTCTTCTGCAGCAGCAAATTAAAAATCTGTCAAGAAAAAGCTAAGTTTTCGGGTTTCCTGTAAACCGGCGCCCAGCCCGGGGATGTCGGCCGGCGGAATAGAAGGCTGTAAGTTTTTGCCTGACAAAAGAATCCGGTTAAGTCCTACAGACAGGAAAGAACCCACGCGTTATATTTTTACCAGGGATGAAG
>JAWOCM010000096.1:0-11179 GCA_046483795.1 Desulfuromonadales bacterium
GGGGACATTCTATATTGTCCCCGTCAAGAAAAAAATTACCCACTGTAAATCAGCAGGTTAGCGATATAGGCTGTTTTTTCGCGCACCTCTCCCGTTGTTGTTTTATTCCGGCGTTGTCTCACGTCTTGGCGAATCTTGAGTTTGATCGTTACATGTATCCGGCATCCCCTGCCCGCTACGGGAACAGGGCCGCCTCAGCATTCCTTATCCAATCTTCAAGACTCCAGTGAGAGGCCCAGGTTTGTCCCGCCCGAGGTCATTGCCTCAACGTTGTATATCGGGCTCGTCTCGCCGCTGGCTGCTTCAGAATATTTTGTTATGTCCTGAAGTAGTCAGAATCGAAGGTTTCGTTGCGTTTCATCAGGGTCCAGGCGACCACCAGCATTTTGGCCGCCAGCTTAACCCGCATTTTCAGCTTAATGCCCCGCTCATGTTCACGCCCCTTCAGCAGGCCGGTAAAGTAGCTGCGAATGGCTTCATCCTTGTAACTGGCAATCTGGGCAGCCTGCACCAAGGCATAGCGCAATCCGGCTTTGCCCTGTTTGGAGATGACGGGAATCGCGCTGCTGCTGGTCTTGCCGCTACGTGAAGCGCTCAGATCAAGCCCCGCCAGGCGCAGAACTTGTTTGCGACTGGTATAGCGGTGAGCGTCTCCGATGGCTGCCAGAGTCATGGTGGAGACGATCGGACCAAAACCCGGGATGCTCAGCAAGTAGGCATAAGCCGGGAATGTCTGCCCCACCTCTTTGAGCTGTTTCTCCAGTTCCCGTTTGATCTGCCGAAATTGCCGTAGCTGTTCAACCAGCATGCGACCTTCCCAGGTTGCTGAAGCCGGGAGGGCACAGCCGACGGAAGACTGACTTATCTCCCAGATGGTTCGCAGGCGCTGCTCTTGGATCAGATGGCGTTTCGCCATCTGGTATTGCTGACGAAAGGCTTCAAACGGCATCGCTGCGATACGTGCCGGGGCGAAGTCTTGCGCGATGATATCGAGGATCAAGTCGTCTTGCCCGCCTTGTGGCATCTGCTTGTCGAGCTCAGGGAAATATTGTGCCAGCAGGGTGTTGCGAATGCGCATCCGCAGAGCGTGTTCCTGCTTTTTCAGCTTGGCGCGATAGGCAAGCAAACTGCGTAATTCTCGCAGGCCCTCCTCAGCAAGATCATAAAACTGACAGCGGCCCTGGCCAACCAGGTCGGCGATGTTGGCGGCATCCTTGGTGTCATTTTTATCCCAACGGCCATCGAGCAAGGCGCGATTGTTCTTTGCGGCGACATTGGAGACATAGACCACCTGCTCACCGCTTTTGATCAGGTGCTCAGCCAGAGGCTTATGGTACGAGGCCGTCGGTTCGAGACCAAAGACACGGGTGTCCAAACGGTTCTGGATCGAAAGATCTTGCGCCAGGGACAGGAGCCTGTTGAAGCCCTGAATGCTGTTGTCAAAGATCAACTTCTTCCAGAGGGTTCTACCGTTGGCCGTACCAAAAAAGGCGTAATGTTTATCCTTGGCGACATCCACCCCAATGACAAGAACCGAATCGGACCCACGGATCGTGCTGCGCAAATCCCGATACTGTTCCAATCGTACTAATCTGTCTGACATTTAAACCTCCTTGACTATCAAAATTTTCTTCCATTGATAGCAGGAGATGGCGCAAAAACCAGTCTGTTATTATGTCTATTTTCTTTCTAATTTCCGGGGAGTTAATGTCAATCTCAAACAATATATAACGTTGTTTAATTGTTCAACGAAATATGCTTCTATTAAACAAACAAAAAATTTCTCCATTCCGCTCTTTATATACTGAGGTTCGTTATACGTATGAGTATAATTCTTGCCATTGACCCGGTCTGGACACTCAAGGAGCCGAGTGCGGTTGCTCTGTGGCAGGCGCCGATACTCCCCCCGGTTCCTCTGGCCTGCTGATCGAGGATTATCCCCATACGGCTTTACTTGCCCTGATGCAGGTCGACCGACGTGTAAAATACAAGGTGCGGAAAAGAAGCAAATATTGGCCTGGCCTCCCTCCCCAGCAACACAGAGACAACCTGGTGCAAAAGCACTCGGCCATCCTGAATGCGCTAGGAAAATACATCGAAAGCATCCCTTTGATCCTTCCTGAGCCAGAGACTGTTCCTTTCAAATTGCTGAAGCGATTCGAAGACGGCATAGATGCCCTGATTTGATCCTGGGTCGGCATCTGCCATCTGAACAAGATGGCCAAGGCTTATGGCGATGAAGATGCTGCCATTTGGGATCCTTTTCTGCAACCAGTGCAGGTACGGAATTCCTGCTCATCTCGGAGAACGCTGGAAGCGCTTTAGTAGTAAGCAGGTACGAGAGGAATGGCAATCTAAGGACAGGATAGGGGCTCCCAAGCTAAATAGAAATTCTTACATTTAGGATGAACAACGGAACCAGCTCTCTATTATCGGTCAATGAAGCGCGACTGCTTTTCCTTTTCACTTACCTCCCTTAGAATGTTAAAGTCGGGTAACACCAGTGGGGAGCAAACCTGTTGACCTACTATTTTCTCAAAATTGCCATTACCGCCATCCAATCTCAGCTTACTGAGACCGAACAATACAAGTCCGACGTCAAAGTGCTATTGCGCAGCCTTTCAATAAAGATCAAGAAAAGGGAGAGAACTGGATGAACACGAGAAAATACCTACCGCTCCTTACAGTTTTTCTGCTAATACTTTTGCCGGCACTTGCCTTGGCCCACGGCATCACGGAGGGGGATAAGCAGGCCATGTTGGCCGGCGGCAATCTTCGCTATCTGATGCTAGGCGCCACCCACATGCTGACCGGCTACGATCATCTGCTCTTCATCTTTGGTGTGGTTTTCTTCCTCACCAATTTCCGGGAGATCGTCAAATATATTACCGCCTTCACCCTGGGGCACAGCATCACCCTCGTTTTAGCCACCATTTACGGTATCTCCGCCAACTATTACCTCATCGATGCGTTCATCGCTCTGAGCGTCTGTTACAAGGGGTTTGAAAATCTCAATGGATTTAGTCGCTACCTTGGGCGGTCCTCCCCCAATCTGGTTGCGGTGATCTTTGGATTTGGCCTGATTCACGGCTTCGGACTTTCGACCCGCCTGCAGCAACTTCCGCTGGGCGAGGACGGCCTGATCCTGCGTATCCTTTCCTTTAATGTCGGGGTCGAAGTGGGACAGGTGATCGCCCTTGCAGTTATGGTGGCGATCCTGGCTGGATGGCGCCGGGCCCGGTCCTTTCAACGTTTCACTGTGGTTTCCAACCGTGGGCTCATCGCTGCCGGATTGATGCTGTTTCTGTTTCAGATGCATGGGTTCGGTCACAGCATTGACCTGAGCGCATTCGGATTCAGCAAGGGCGCAGAGGCGCAAACCTCCGTGTCGGAATCCTCATCCATTGAGCTGGAGAACGCCCTTGCAGCCTACGACCGCGCTTTCGAAGAAAGGGATGTCATGGCGCTCTGGGATCTCTTCGCCGAGGACATCGTGCTTGTCGAGCAAGGCACGCAGGATGTCGGAAGAGAAACAGCCCTCGGAAAACATCTTGGTCCCGATCTGCAGTCCTTTCAGCAACTGGCAGCTGAATACAGCAATGTACAGGTGCAGCATATAAACGGTACGGCGATCAGAACACGTTACTTTAGCGTGAAAGGGAAATTACCGACCCGTCTTTTCATGGCAAAAGGGTATGAAACCCAGAACTGGGTGTACAGAGACGGCAAATGGAAACTGGTCCACATGCACTGGTCATTTCCAGGCTAGACCTCTCCCATAAACTGAACAAGCCCTCTTCTTCTGTTGGAGGGCTTGTTCTGTAATGTACCCTTGACCTGAGAAATTCGAGCGTCTGTAGTAACTGAGATTTTCAAGAGTCTGTTTTTCTGCTGCGGATTTTTAGAACCGGACGGCAATTGTTAAAAATTCTCCGCCTGATAGACGCAGATAGCATTACGACCCGCGGCCTTGGCTTTATAAAGGGCACCGTCTGCTGCATTGACCAGCGCTTGCGGTGTTTGCCCGTCCTGCGGATAGAAGGCGATGCCGATGCTTGCCGTCAATCGGCCCAGAGGAAGGAGTTCCTCGGCAAGGAAAGTTTCCCGGTCAATAGTTTCCTGGATGCGGGCGGCGACCACTTTCGTCTCTTCTCGGGAAGCGCCGGGCAAAATGATGCAGAATTCCTCGCCGCCGAAACGGGTAACGACGTCCATGACCCGGGATGACCCTTTCAGTATGTCTGCAAGCTTTTCCAGGGCCTTGTTACCAGCAATGTGACCGCAGAGATCATTGTATTCTTTAAAATAATCGATATCGATCATCATCACAGCCAGATTCAGACCCTCCCGACTGCTGCGGTTGAGCTCCTCCTCCATGCGCAGGTTGAGAAAGCGTCTATTGTGCAACCCGGTCAGGGGATCCGTCATCGATAACTCTTCGAGACGGCTGATTTTCTCCTGGGCGGCGACCCCGCGCAGAAGACCTCCGAAACTGACGGTGAGGGCGAAGAGGTTGTCCTTGTCGATCTCAGCGAAGAAGCTGCCATCCTTCTTGTCAGAGAGATTCAGGACCCCTACGGTTGTGTTCCCGTCAAGCAGGGGGAAGCTGAGAAAGGATTTTGTGCTGAATCGCGGTCGGCTGCGGAAGCTCAAATCGCTTTGTTTCTCGATGTTCTCCACGAGCAGGGGCGTCCCCTCGCACAAGACGCGACCAGCGTAACTGCCGCTGATCTGTACCTTAAGGCGTTGCGCCAGTTGCGGGTTCATACCCAGCGCTGCCTCGATGTGCAGGGTTTTTCTCTCCTCGTCGCACAGCATCACCGAACCCTTCGTGGCGCCGAGAAGATTCGCAGAGACGTCCAGAAGCTTGCGGTACAATCCGTTGCGATTGTTGCAGGCCGAGAGTTCAGCGATAGCGGTGAGAAGCCGCGAGGATAAAGTCTTCTCCCGGAGGGAATCTCTATCTCCCTTCAACTCCAGCAGTTTGGCCGACACCCGATCGATCAGAAGATCGATCAAAACCAGGTCGTGTTGATGGAGGTCGATATCGCAGAGGAAGAGATGACCCACCGGTTCGTTTTCGATGGCAAGGGGTATACTGTAGGCCCGGCTTACGTTTTCGAGAAATGGAACTTGTTCCTGGATTTTGCGCTCGTCGAGAAAACAGGTCTTCCCGGCCTGGTTCCGGTGGAGCTCCCCCAATTGTGACAGGGAGAGGGTTATACCGTCACCATTGCCGGTTTCCCATAAATCCGGGTTCCTCTCGCCGGGCAGGAGGTAGATTGTTCTTGGGGTATCGAACAGGATGGACAGGGTTTCGTTGAGGATATCACTGAGGGAAATGAGGTTTTTGACCCGGTCGATTTCCGTCATGATACCGGCAACCGATTTCAAACGGTTGAGGTTCTTTTGCAAGCCGTACGCAGAAAAGCTTATGCACAGAAGAGAGTTGAGAAGCTTGTGAGTCTTTTCGGCAACGGCTTCGATATCGCCCCGGCTGATCGCAGGCAGGTTTTTCCATTCGGATATCAGCTCCTGGGCTTGACCGCTGTTTTTCAACAGCGGCTGGATATCGTTCACGTCGACCAGCGTTTCGCGTTTGCCCGAACAGACCAGATAACCGATATCGACCTGATCGGCCTGGAGTGGAACGACAATCCAGAGCAGGCCGAGGGGGCAACGCACAACGAGGGGCCGATGATGCATGAGAACCCTGGTCTTCGTCTGTTCCATGTCGGTTTGACAGCAGTTTCTGCAGGATTGCCCGATTGCGGATACGTCACAGATCTTGAGTTTGTTGCCTCGAAAAGTAAGAAGCCGGCCTTCAGGGGATTTCAGCGACAGACTGAAGCCAGCCAAAAAGGAGTAGCTATGGAGTGTTTCGAGCAGCTCCCCGGGATTCAGAATTTCATGATGGGTCATGGCCATAAAGATAAAGCTCGGGAAAAGTCATCACTCGCGGGTTCAACTCGCAAGTGCAACAAGTGGATTGATTCCCAAAAAAAACACCTGCATTTTCTTTGGCGTTTATTGAGTATTCCTTCCTCCCAGTCGATGGCCCTTTGCACAGGCAACACGTATAGAAATAAAAAACGCCCATTCCGGTAAACCGAAAACGGGCGTGATATATCTCGTGAAGAAATGATCCACTACCTCTCTTCGGCAGCCCGGCTATCCTAAATTGGATCCGTGGCTCTGCGTCCCTAGGTCACCCCAGGTTTGCTCTTATCGGAGAGAACTATTTAATTTTTTTAAGCCGGGCTCCTCGGTCTTTGGGTGTCCCGATTAAGAAAATTCTTATGATCCTCCAGCCCTTATGTTTCTTTTTAAGGCAGCGGCGAATTCTTACGTTGAGAATTTTTTAATTGCTCTATTTTTAACTTTCTATCATGCACATTGTGCCGAGTCAAGAGCAGTTGTTGATGTTTTGTGTTGAGTGCCGGGAAAACTCGAAAAATTGCTGGTCCTATTTTAGCTGATGGTTACAGATTCAGTCTAGATGGAATGTGTTCCATTGGATGGTACCTCCGGATGTTCAGTTCGACTCACCGGAAGAGCGCGAGTTCGCATACTCCTCCGTATTATTCGAATCGAACGGCAATTGTTGAGCACTTTCCGGTTGATAGACAGAGATCGCATTACGGCCAGCGGCCTTCGCTTTATAAAGAGCACCGTCTGCTGCACTGAGCAGTCCATCCGGCGTTTTTCCGTCCCGGGGGAAAAACGCGATGCCGATGCTCGCCGTCAACCGGCCTAGAGGAAGGAGTTCTTCGGCAACGAAGGTTTCCTGCTCGATAGTCTCCTGGATGCGGGCGGCCACCACTCCCGTTTCAGCTCTGGAGGCGCCTGGCAGGACGATGCAGAATTCTTCCCCACCGAACCGGGTGACGACGTCCATGACCCGGGATGACCCTTTCAGTATGGCTGCAAGCTTTTCCAGGGCCTGGTCTCCGGCCAGGTGTCCGCAAAGATCATTGTATTTTTTGAAATGATCGATATCTATCATCATCACAGCCAGATTCAGTTCCTGCCGACTGCTGCGGTTGAGTTCCTCTTCCATGCGCAGTGTTAGAAATCGTCTGTTGTGCAATCCGGTCAGCGGATCGGTCATCGACAACTCTTCGAGGTGGCTGACCTGTTCTTGTGCGGTGGCACCGCGCAGCAAGCCGCTGAAACAAACGGTGAGGGCGCTGAGATTGTCCTTGTCGGTGTCGGTAAAGAAGCCGCCGTCCTTCTTGTCGGACAGGTTGAGGACGCCTACGGTTGTTTCTCCGTTGAGCAGGGGGAAGCTGAGAAAGGAATTCGTGTTGAATCGCGGGCGGCTGTTGATGCTCATATCGCTATGTTTTTCGATGTTCTCGACCAGGAGGGGCTTCCCGTCATTCAATACGCGGCCGGCGTAGCTGCCTCCGATCTGAACATTAAGTCTTTGGGCCAGCTGCGGGTTCATACCCAGCGCCGCCTCGATGTGCAGGGCTTTTCTTTCCTCGTCGCAGAGCATTACCGAGCCCTTGGTGGCGCCGAGAAGCTTCGCTGAGAGCTCCAGAAGCTTGTGGTACAATTCGGTGCGATTGTTGCAACTTGAGAGTTCAGCGATAGCGGTGAGAAGCCTCGAAGATAAAGTCTTCTCGCGGTGGACATCCTTGTCTCTCTTCAGGTGCAGAAGTTTGGCAGCCATCCGGCCGATCAAAAGGTCGATCAGGACCATATCGTACTGATGGAGCTCGGTATCACACAGGAAGAGATGACCCAGGGGCGTGTTTTCGATGGAAAGGGGGATGCTGTAGGTCCGGCTGATGTTTTCGAGAAAGGGGAGTTGTTCCTGGATTTTGCGCTCGTCGAGAAAGCAGGTCTGTCCATCCTGGGTCCGGTGAAGCGCCTCCATTTGCGACAGGGAAAGGGCTATGCCGTCCCCCTTGCCGGTTTCCCATAAGGACGGGTTTCTCTCGCTGGGCAATAGATAGATTATTCTGGGAACATCGAAAAGAATGGACAGGGTCTCGTTGAGGAGATCACACAGGGAATCAAGGCTTTTGACCCGGTCGATCTCGGATGTGATCCCCGCAATCGATTTCAAACGGTTGAGATTCTTTTGCAGGGCGAAGGTCGAAAAACTTGTACTGAGAAGGGAATTGAGAAGCTTGTGGGTCTTTTCGGCAATGGCTTCGATGTCTTTCCGGCTGATCGCAGGCAGGTTTTTCCATTCGGAAATCAGCTCGTCCTGCGGTCCACTGCTGTTTTTCACCAGCGACTGGATATCATTCATATCGACCAGCGTCTCGCGTTTGCCCGAACAGATGAGATAACCGATATCGGTCTTTTCGGCCTGGAGTGGAATGACTGCCCAGAGCAGCCCGAGGGGGCAACGCACAACGTGGAACCGCTGGTGCCTAAGAACCCTGGTCCTCGCCTGCTCAATGTCGGTTTGACAACAGTTTCCGCAGGGATGGCCGCTTGCGGAATCCTCACAGAGCTTGAGTTTCTTGCCTCGAAAAGCCAGAAGATGGCCTTCGGGTGATTTCAGAGCCAAACTGAAGTCCGCCAAAAAGGGGTAGCCATGGAGTGTTTCGAGCAATTCCGGCGGGTTCAGATTTTCATGGTGGGTCATAGTCATAAAAACAAAACTCTGGAAAAGTCATCACTCGCGGATTCAGCTCGCTAGTGCAACCGGTGGATTGATTACGCGAATTTAAAATTCCGGTTGACGGGGCGAATGAGTATTGACTGGTCGCTCATTCGCCCCGATTCCGGGCTCAGTTGTTCAGGTTGTGGGCTGTATTATGGCACTGCCCGCATTCCGGAAATTTCTGATGCATGCTCTCAGCATGAGGCTGGCCGTGACACTCATTGCAAGCAGGTACGGTGCCGTGTCTGTCGGCGTGGCAGCTCACACAGCTCATGTCCCGGTGTTTGCTCTTATTCGCCGACAACTCGTCGAGGGCGGTTGAGTGGCAGGCTCCGCACTGCTGGGAGGGCACCGCCGAGTCATAGGCGAGAACCGTCGGTTCATGGGCCTGGTGACAGGTACTGCAATCCTCCTGGACCATGTCGGAAGAGTGGGGAGCGTGGCATTCGACGCATTCAGGAATCATTCCGTGCTGATCGGCATGGCAGAAGTTGCAAGCCATCTCACTGTGCATGCTCGGATTGGCAGCAAGCTCTTCCCCCGGCGTGGCGTGACAGGAGAGGCAGACCTCCTTGTGCTCTCCCTCCAGGACGACATCCAGGGGCGCATGCGGATTATGGCAGGAGAGACATTCGTCGAGCTCGTAATGAGAGTCGCCGGCATGACAGTCGCCGCAGGCAGGGATGTTGTTTGCTGCCATGGGACGATGGCTCTCATGGCACGCAAGGCAGTCGACAGCGCTTTCGTGAGCTGCTCCCCTGGCCGCAATCTCTCGTGGTTCCTCGGTGTGGCATTTGCCGCAGTCATCGATGCTCAGTTCGGTTTCCTGCGCCATAAGGGACCCTCCGCATAACCACAGGCTCACCAATGTCAAAACAATGGCCACCCGGAACCAATAAAAGAAGCCTCTGACTCTGTTCATTCCTTCCCCCTATCCTGAATTGTTGACATGAAATAAGATGTTGCTCTCAGTAGTGCAATTTCTGTAGTTCCGCACGTAATTCGCTGCAGGCCTGACCAGCTGTTTTCAGGCAGCCTGAACCGGCAGTGGCCGACTCGCTCTCCACATATCGTTCAAGCTTTTCCAGTTCCTGGTCGATCCGGCTGACCTGTCCCCGATATTTATCCTGAAGGGCATTGATCTGTGCGGCCAGTGAGGCGACCTGGTCGCCATCACGCATTTTGACCTGCAGTGTCAGGTCTCCTTGTTCCAACACCTTTTTAAGGTCCTCTTCGATTCGGTATAAGCCGCCGACGATCGATTTGGGAAAAAACAGGCTGCCGAAAGCGCCGACCAGCAGGCTTATAAAAAAGGAACCGATTACCGCTGGAAGAAGAAAATCAAGAAAGTTGCGGGCTTTGACATGAAACATCTGGAACGAGCCCCCGATTTCCCGGTGGGCGAAAAAATAGAAGATCAAACTGCTGAGCAGCAGGCTGATAAAAAGCAGCAGGAAAATTCTGCCGATCATTCTGAACTGCATATCCCGCTTAACGGAAAAGTTCAGCAGCTTGCGTTTGAATTGTCTTTTTTCTCTCATGGCAGCACCCTAAATCCTCAAAAATCCCTTGGGTTGTTCCGTTCCACATCAACGGCTCAGTCGAACATCGTGCTCGGCGAGGTGTTTTTAAATTTGTAGTGACAGGCGACGCAGAGTTTCGTCTTGACCGTCTCCCGAATCAGCTTTTTCCCCTCTGCACCATGGGGCTCATGGCAGGTGACACAGGTCAGCATTCCATCCACCGTGGGCAGCTCCTCCGGAATGCGGACATCCCGATCCCGGCCCCCGTACAGACGCACGGGGTGCGAGGTTCCGAGCGTCGATTTCGGGTGGCACTCGTAACACGCGTCGATCGCCAGTTCCTCCGGTGTCCTCAACTCCGGATGCTGCTCCTCATCAGCCTCTGCCAGTGTGGTCTCGCCATTGGTTGATGATGACGGATCGCCAGCGGCCATACCTTCGATCTCCTGCAGTTCGACCCGGCCGTAGAGGGGTTGGTATGTTTCCCAGAAGACCTCATACCCGCCCCCGGCGCGAAATAAAAGAGCCGTGTCGACGAATTGGCCGAGCGGCGCCGCCAGCCCGGCGTCGAGGTCGAGCTGTCCTGCCCGGTCGAAATCCTCATTTGATCCGGGCTGCAATCCCATCCAGAGGCTTGCGTAGCTGTCGCCTCGGGCTTCAAACGGCGATGAGCTGACAACGATCCGGAAGCGATAGGCGGCGTTCGGATCCTCTATCGGCAGACCGACTCGATGATCGAGGGCCAGCCCGGCCTCCGTAGAGAAAAAACGGGACTTGCGCCACAGCTCGCCCTGGTCGACGATCGATCCGGTGACGACCTCTTCGGACGTTTCGTCCTCACCGGCAACCGCGGCCGCGTTGTCTGCCAGGTGGCAGACAACGCATTGGCCGTCCCTGAAAGGGGGATGCACATCAAGATTGTCCATCCCTGCTTCATAGGTCGAGATGTGGCATCGTATGCAGCTTTCGCCTGAATCGTTCGTTGCCGATCCGCCCAGCGAAGCGAAAAACAGACTGCCCAGCAGGAGAG
>JAWOCM010000097.1:0-12910 GCA_046483795.1 Desulfuromonadales bacterium
CGCCGCATCACCCGTCCCCTCGAGCGCATGAAGCGCGGCGCCGAGCGATTTGCCCGCGGAGAGTTGGGGGAGCGCCTTCCTGTGGCGGCATCGGAGGAGATCGGCGGTCTGGCTGAGGCAATGAACCATATGGCTGCCCATCTCGACGATCGAATCCAGACAGTCCTGCGTCAGCGAAACGAGCAGGAAGCCGTCCTTTCCAGCATGGTCGAAGGGGTTTTGGCGGTCGACACCGAGGAGCGCATCATGCGCATGAATCGGGCGGCAGCGATGTTGCTGGCGGTCCAGCACATGGATGTGAAAGACCGGCCGATCCAGGAGGTGGTACGAAAAGCCGACCTTCAGCGCTTCGTGACCCGTACCCTGCAAAGCCGCCGGCAGGTCGAGGGGGATCTCTCCCTGAACCTGAACGGGGAGGAGCGGCACCTGCAGGCCCACGGGACAGTCCTGCGCGATGCGGCAGGACATGAGATCGGCGCTCTGGTGGTGCTCAATGACGTGACACGCCTGCGGCGCCTGGAGAGCATGCGCCGGGACTTCGTCGCCAATGTCTCTCACGAACTGAAAACACCGATCACCGCAATCAGGGGCTCGGTGGAGACTCTTCAGGCCGGGGCGGTGGAAAATCCGGACGACGCACAGCGTTTTCTCGGCATCGTCTCGCGCCAGTCCGACCGGCTCAATGCCATCATCGATGATCTGCTCGCGCTTTCGCGTATCGAAGAGGGTGTCGAGGAGGGAGGCCTGCCGGTGGAGATGGGTGCGGTCCGGGACGTTATCCATGCGGCGGTGCAGTCCTGCTCGACGAGCGCGGCAGATAAGGGGATCGACATCAACCTGTTCTGCGATGAAGACTTGCGGGCGCCGATCAACGCGCCGCTGCTCGAACAGGCGGTTGTCAACCTTCTGACCAATGCCATTAAATACAGCGACCCCGGCTCCCGAATCGTCGTCGATGCCTCTTTCTTCAAGGCCAATATGATGATCAAGGTGCAGGATTTCGGCTGCGGTATCGATCCTGAACACCTGCCCCGTCTATTCGAGCGTTTCTATCGGGCCGACCGGGCCCGCAGCCGCAAGCTCGGCGGCACCGGGCTGGGTCTTGCCATCGTCAAACACATCGCCCAGGCCCATGGCGGACAGGTCAATGTCGCCAGCACGCCGGGCGAGGGCAGCACCTTCACCCTTGTGCTGCCGAGAGACGACGGTCGCACTCCATCTTCTGCGCTGTCTTAACTGGATTGCGCCCGTGGAACCCGTCATGGTAACATCCCCTATGATCCAGTCCGGATTCAGGAGGTTTTTGTGCTTGCGAAATTGATCCGCTTCAAACCCTCTCCACCTGTGGAGGAGGGAGAAAGTGTTCCAGAAAAGGCCGGTCTACTTTTCGCTTCGGGAATGAACTGCACCCAGGCTGTTCTGCAATCGACCACCGGCATCGACGATCCGAAGATGATGGAGATGGCCGAGGCTTTCGGCGGTGGCATTGGCGACACCAAGTGCCTGTGCGGCGCCGTGAGCGGTGGTGTGATGGCGCTCGGTCTCTCCGGCAGGAAGAAAAAGGCGGGAAAGCTGGTTGAGTTGTTCAAGAAAAGGTATGGACTCACCTGCTGTTCGGCCCTGAGCCGACCCTACAAGTGGAACAGCCGGGAGCACCTGGCGAACTGCCGCAAGATCACTGAAGACACTGCAGCTATGGTCGAGGACCTGCTGAACGAATAACGACTCTCGAATACGCTAGACACAAAAAAGCGCACCCAAAAGGTGCGCTTTTTTGTGTCTGAACAGGTTGAAATTTATTCCTCCAGCCCCAGTTCCTCCAGCATATTCTTGCTGAAATTCTTGGCCTTCCCTGCCGGAGCGATAACGCCATAGGCCATCGCTTCTTTGAGTTCGGCCTCCGTTGCACCGGCTTCCTTCGCGACCGCGAAGTGTTTCTGCAGTCAGTCGGGGCAACCGACGGCGACGGCGCAACCGACGCGGATCAGTTCGCGCGTTCGGGTATCGAGGGTCTCTTCATACTCAAATCCGATAATATTCTTGCGAGTCTTCACAAAACCTCCTTTTCGAGTGATCCGGAACGGGATTCTCGCCTCTTCTCTGCACATGGCAGAGACCGTACAAGAGAGTATAGCACTTTTGCTGTGCATCTCCTGACCAACCTTACTGACGCACCACGCAGAGAACAACCGCACCCGGCTCGGCATGCTTCTCCGTGAAAATGCGGGCGGCTTCCACCGGGCTTTCCGCCTCCAGTTTCATGGAAGCCGTCTCTTCATTTATTTCGTAAGTCACTTCAAAAAGGGCCATCGTTACCTCCTTCGGATTTTCTCTTCAGGATAATCGCTTCCGAGATAGGGGTCAACGATAAGACAAAAGAGTCGGGATTTATGGTACCCTTGTTATTAGAGTAGTTTCATTTTTTTGGAGGTCGTTATGAAGACAAACAGAATCGGGGTTTTTCTGGCCGGCTTGCTCGTTGTTTTCGGTATCGGGGCGGGTGGCTTCGCCCTGAACGATGAAGGAAACATTCCCCAACCGACGCCACAGGTCAATACGGAGTACGCAAGGACAGCGACGCTGAAGTCACGGCTGGAGACAGTTGAAGGCCAGTTACAGCAGACTCATGATCTTCTGGACAATATATTCGGCCAAGCGGTCGAACCGGACGGGCTTCAAACAGTTCCGGTCACCATCACGGCATACTCGTCGACGGTGGACCAGTGTGATTCCACCCCCTACATTGCCGCCAACAACAAGCCGGTTCGGGTCGGAACGCTGGCGGTTTCGCGCGATCTGCTGGAGGAGTTCGGAATCGAATACGGCCAGCGGGTGCTGATTCCGGGCTACGGAATTTTCGAGGTCAGAGACACCATGAACGCGCGCTGGCAGCGTCGGGTCGACATCTGGGAGAGTGATCGGCAGGCGGCACGCATGTTCGGAAAACAGCAGGGCAAGCTGATCTGGATGCCTCTGGGCAAAGGCAGCAAGATGATCACCATCGCCCAATCCGAGTGAGAGTTCAGCTGAGGGACCTCAAAGGCTTACTCTTCCGAGAGAAGCCACAGCAGGACGATACCCCCATCGGTGTGAAAAGGGTTGCCGAGGCTGTCCACTGCCTTTTTGGATTCGCCGGCGATCCGTTCGTCTCGTTCGACGCGCCCGAACCGCGCCAATTGCCTGGCCAGGGCATCGCGCTGACGATCGACAGCCGGATCGTGGACCGACAGGGGAAGATCGACAGAAAGAAAACTTTGTACATCTGTACAGCGCGATGCCAAGAGGCCCCAGGCGCTGCGGCCATCGGGCAAAAGGTGTTTAAGATCCCATATCTGCGCGGTCAGACGGGCCGGAAGGCTATTTTCAGGATCCGGTCGTACATAGGACTTCACAGGGTCCTGTCCGGCAACCAGCAAGGGAACAACCGGTTCAACAAGCTGCGATTCACCCCCTTCAAGGTTGATGAAACGCCTCCAAAAGGAAGACAGACTTCTCTGCCTGGCTTGTTGCCATCCTGCGTCTTCGAGAACATTGGCCAGTTGGTCCTCCCCGGCGAATACGATAAGGCTCAAAGGGCGAAGCCTGTCCCCGGCCAGGTTCTCGGTATGGGTCGGAAGTTCCGTGCGAAGATACTTGGGAGACTGCTCCATCAGAAGGCCCGGCGGCGTAGGCGGAACCCGGCTCGAAAGATCTTGCTTCAACTGTTGCGATATGTAGGCACCGGTGGACCCCAGGGCCAAAATAACGGAAAACGTCAGCAGCACCGGCCGATATCGTCTGGATAAAGAAATCAGCTTCCTCCCCTTGAGCCACAGAGAGTCGCCTCTGGTGCTCCGACCCATTTCGCAGGCTGTGATCAGAAAGGCCAGCCACAAAGCGGCCAGGAGAAAACCACCCAGCACGTCGCTGAACCAGTGGACACCGAGATAAATCCGGCTGAAACCGATCAGGAGCGCCAGGAAACTGCAGCCGGTGATCAGGGTGAGGCGAACGCGCCAACTTGAGACCGCTCCGAGGACCATATAGACCATCAGGCCGTAAAAAACGGCGGCCTCAAAGGCATGAGCACTGGGGAATGCCCAGGATTGGGGCTCGAGAGCGGAAAAAAACGGGTCGGGGCGGGGACGGCTGTAAACGCTCTTGAGGATGAAAACGAGAAATTGACCGCCGGCAGTGCCGGCGGCAAGGATCAAAGCCGAAAAAGCGTGGTTGCAGAGCAACAGCCATACACAGAAACCGCCTCCCAGAGCTAGAAGAACCGGCCAGTCTCCAAGATAGGTCATCAGAAGAAAAAACGTATCGGTCGAGCTGTGGTGCAGAAGCGGGGCCACCTCATAGATGCGCTCGTCGACCCGGATAAGGGTGTCGGAGATTTTCAGACTGACGCTGAGCCACAGGAAGAACAGGGCGAAAATAGCACTGAAAAAGAAACCGAGGGTCAGGGAGAGGCCGCTGCCGTGTCCTAGCCGGAAACGGTTCCCCAGAAAGATCCAGAGCCTGGTATGTCGAACGCTGAATCGGCGAATGGCTTCAGTGGCTAAAAGGGTTTGCCAACCACCGAGGACCCGTCGCCACATGCGGGCACAAAGGCGGAAAAGAAGAGGGGCCATCCAACGCCACAGAAGGGCGTTCAAGATGAAAAGGGCCACAAGAAGGCCCACGAGCAGGCTGAAGCGCCCCGTCCAGACCCTGACCAGCTTCCAGCTCGCGCCGAAGAGATAGCCCAGACCCGGGTAGACTGCCCCCCAGAGCAGGGCGCCAATGATGATGTAGAAGACGAAAGGGGCCGGGCGCATGCGGACCGACCCGGCAATGAAGGGGATAAAGGGCCGCAGAAAACCGACAAAGCGACCAATTAATACACTTTTGCCGCCATGCTCATCGAAAAAGATTTCCGCCTTGTGCAAAACGTTAACGCGCTTCCGGAAGATGGGACGGCGCATCAGCTGTCCACCCATCCTGGCGCCCAGCCAGTAACTCAGAGCGTCGCCGCAGATCGCTCCGCATGCTGCCGCAGCATACAGAGGCAAAAACATCCCTTTTCCATGGGCGGCCAGAAAACCGGCAAAGACGATCAAGACGCTTCCCGGCATGAAAATCCCGGCCACAACCAGCGATTCGAAAAAAGAAATCAGGCCGATCGTCAGATAATAGATCCACCCTGACGGCAGCCAGCGGAAAATGTCCTGCAGGAATGCTTCCATCGATCGTCCTCCGGTTTGTTTATTTTAGCAACGCAGAGGCTCTTGGGAAGCCGGGCCGGGAGATTCTCTTTCGCAGATCTGCATCGTTTACCCTGAACAGGTGGTCGGTTATAGTATGGACAACAAATCTGCTGTTCGATGATGAAAAGGAGTCTGTATGGAACTGCCCGGTCTCAATTCCGTTGAAATTCGCATACTCGGCTGCCTTGTCGAGAAAGAGATGGCCACCCCCGATTACTATCCACTCACCCTCAAAGCCCTGACGGCCGCCTGCAACCAGAAAAGCAACCGGAATCCGGTCATGGAGCTGTCGGAGACAGACGTGCTTCAGGGGCTCGACCTGTTGCGCCACAAGGGCCTGGCGCTGGTGGCAGCCGGCAGCGGACGGGTGCCGCGCTACGGTCATAATCTCGAGGCGAGGCTGCACCTCGAGCCGTCGGAGCTGGCGGTCCTGTGCGAATTGATGATCCGCGGCCCGCAGACGATGGGCGAACTGCGCACCCGTGCCGAGCGTCTTCATCCCTTCGATTCCCTCCAGGATGTCGAAGCTGTGGTCCGGGAACTCGCAGAGAGCGACCCGCCCCTGGTGGTCGAGCTTGCGCGACAGCCGGGCAGCAGGGAAAATCGCTACAAGCATCTTCTGGGGACCGGTAAAGAGGACGACGAGGCCGAGACTGTAGAGACAAGCGCAGCGGGGGATGAAAACAAAATACACGAACTGGAAACGGAACTGGGCGATCTTCGCGAGGAAGTCGAAGCGCTGCGAAGTGAACTTGCTGAGTTCAAGTCTCAGTTCGAGTAAGGCAAAGAAAGCCCCGCTCGATCCGCTTTCCACCTTTTTTCAAGCACAATCCCTTTCAAGGATTGTGCTTTTTTTTGTGTCTAAAGACCCACCGGCGTCGTTATCGATCAACAGTGCCTTTCCCTTGGCCTTGCCGAATTTTTACACCGTCCTGACATAAACTTAACATTGCTCCTTCATAAAAGATGCGCTGTCGGCGGATCGAAACCCGGCGACGGTTTTTTCGACTCCTAGCAGACTTTTGACAGACCCCTGACATGCCGCTAACAGTCGGGTGGAATGATGCATACGACAGACGGTCAAGGAATGGCCGATAAAGACACTCAATTCGTAAAGGAGAAAGCAGAATGCGAAAAGGTATGACCAGAAAGTTTGCCGCAGTGGCGGCAACGGGGGCTGCTTTGATCATGAGCGGCTCGCCGGTGCTGGCCGAGAAGATCGAGATCGACCCCCGGCTCTCGGAGTATGCGAAAGTCGAGGGGGTGGGAGGCAACCTGAACAGCATCGGTTCCGACACCCTCAACAATCTTATGACCCTCTGGGCCGAGAAGTTCCGCGAGAAGTATCCCAACGTCAACATCCAAATCGAAGGCAAGGGATCCAGCACCGCACCGCCGGCATTGATCGAGGGAACAGCTCAGGTCGGCCCTATGTCGCGCAAGATGAAGAAGAGCGAGGTGGAAGCCTTTGAGGACAAGTACGGCTTCAAGCCGACCGCCATCGGCGTGGCGCTCGACTCCCTGGCTGTTTACGTCAACAAGGACAATCCCGTTGACGCCCTCTCTCTGCAGGAAGTGGACGCCATCTTCTCGAAAAACCGCAAGGGCGGCTATCCCCAAAATATCGTGACATGGGGGCAGGTCGGCCTGAAAGGCGCGTGGGAGGAGAGGCCGATCAGCACCTACGGCCGCAACAGCGCCTCGGGAACCTACGGCTACTTCAAGAAAAAGGCCCTGTTCAAAGGCGATTACAAGGACACCGTCAAGGAGCAGCCGGGCAGCGCTTCGGTCGTGCTCGGCGTCACCGAGGACAAGGCCGGCATCGGCTACAGCGGCATCGGCTACAAAACCTCCGGGGTCAAGGCGATTTCCCTCTCCAGGACGGAAGGAGGCAAGGCCTACGGACCGAGTTACGAGAACGTTCTCGAAGGCAACTATCCCCTGGGTCGCCTGCTCTATCTATACGTCGCAAAGCAGCCCGGAAAACCGCTTCCCAAACTGATCGAGCAGTTTCTGACCTTCGTGTTGTCAAAGGAAGGCCAGGAGGTCGTGGTCAAGGATGGCTACCTTCCTCTGCCGGCCAAGGTGGCCGAACAGCAGATGGAGAATATCAGATAATTTCTCGAAGGGGCCTGCCATAGCAGATTCCCTTAATGTCAAAGAGTACGGAACGGGTTCTGGTTCCCTTTGAGGCAGAACCGCGTTCCGTTTTCCTCTGTCCGGAAACTGGTTGCATGAACAAGAATTTTCTCAAACGCGTCAAGCGCCGCGATCGCATTGCCCGCTCGATCATAACGATCGGCGGGATGCTGATCATCGGCAGCGTCGTTCTCATTCTGCTGCTCATCGGCAAAGTGACCCTTCCCCTGTTCCAGAAGCCCGACTCCAGGGTCTTTTCCAGCTTTGATGTCCCTCCGCAAGTGCGGCAGGCTGAAATCCTCGATGTCGGCGTCGACGAATACCTGGCCAAGGTTTTTGTTCTGACCGCCGACGGCGCGGTCACCTTTTTCGAGACGTCCGGAGGAACCTTTCTCAAACGCATCGAGCTGGAGCCCCCTGCCGAAGGGGCTGTCCTGACGGGCCTGGAAAAGACGGGGGATCTTCTCTATCAGGTGCGGTGGAGCGACGGAACCCAGACCCTCGACAAGATCGTATTCACGGCCGAGTGGGACAAGCAAAGCAGCCGCACCTTCGCCATGGATATCAGCCGCGAAGCTTCGATGCAGCAGAAAACCGACGAAAAAGTGCAGCGGTCGTTGGCGAGGATCGGCAGCGACGGGCGCAAAACCCGGGTCGATCTGCTTGCCGACGGCCGGCTCCAGGTCAGCCAGCTGGCGGTGACCGAAACCCTTTTCGGCGATGAAGAGGTCGAGGAACACGATTTCATCATCGACGATCTCCCGCCCGAACCCATCACCGCCCTGACACTCGACGGCGACGGCGCTTTTCTCTATGCCGGGACCGAACGCGGCGCCCTGCTGCGCTGGAGCCTGGAGATACCCGGTGAGCCGCAGTTGCTGGACCGTCGGCAGGCCTTTGAGGACGAGCGCCGGATCACCAGCCTGGCCATGATCCTCGGCGATATCTCCCTGGCCGTTGGCGACGAGCGCGGCAAGCTCACGACCTGGTTTCCGGTGCAGAACGAGTCCGGAGAGAGGAAGCTGCACCTGATCCATACCCTACCCGACCATTTTGCCCCAGTCACCGATCTTATCCCCTCGCAGCGCGACAAATCGATCCTGAGCCTCGATGCCGATGGCATCATCCACCTCGACCACATGACCAGCGAGCGCCATCTTCTGTCCCTGGCGAATCCTAGCCCCCTGGTCAAGGCAGCGATCTCGAGCCGCGGAAACGGGATCGTCGCCCTGACCGATGAGGATGGCATCGTACTGTGGAAAATCAATAACCCCCATCCGGAGATCAGCTTCAAGACCCTTTTCGGCAAGGTCTGGTACGAGAGCTATCCCGAACCCGCTTATGTCTGGCAGTCCTCCTCGGCATCCGACGACGCCGAACCGAAGCTCAGCCTGACACCCCTGATTTTCGGCACTCTCAAGGGGACCTTCTATGCCATGATTCTGGCCGTTCCCCTGGCGCTTCTGGGGGCCATCTACACCAGCCAGTTCGGCAACCCTGCCATCCGGCGGTGGATCAAACCGACCGTCGAGATCATGGCCGCCATCCCTACCGTCATCATCGGTTTTCTCGCGGCCCTGTGGTTCGCGCCGCTGGTGGAACGCAACATCGGAGGTCTTTTCCTCAGCTTCGCCATGGCTCCGGCGGCGATCGCGATCACCCTGGTGCTCTGGCAGTGGGTGCGCAGTTACGGCCCGGCCCGCAGGATCGAGCGCGGCTTCGAATTTCTCACCATCGCCCCGGTGATCGTCATCGGCGTTGCGGCCGCAGTGGTTCTCGGTCCGTGGTTCGAGCAGATCTTCTTCGACGGCAATTTCCAGCTGTGGTTGTTCCAGGAAACAGGAACCCGTTACGATCAGCGCAACAACATTGTTATCGCCTTCGCTCTGGGATTCGCCGTCATCCCGATCATATTCACTATCGCGGAGGACGCTCTCTCCAATGTTCCGGGGAGCATGAAGGCCGCCTCTCTGGCGATGGGTGCCAGCCGCTGGCAGACAGTCTGGAGAGTGGTCCTGCCCTCGGCCAGCCCCGGTATTTTCGCCGGCGTCATGATCGGTTTCGGGCGGGCCATCGGCGAAACGATGATCGTGCTGATGGCCACCGGCAATACGCCGATCATGGACTGGAGCATCTTCAACGGCATGCGTCCACTGTCGGCCAACATTGCTGTGGAGATCCCGGAGGCGCCCCACGGAGGCACCCTTTACCGGATTCTGTTCCTTTCGGCCTGCCTCCTCTTCGCGGGGACCTTCATCCTCAACACTGCGGCCGAAATCGTTCGCCACCGGCTGCGCAAGAAATACGGAAGATTTTAAAGGATCTGGAATATGAAGAAATTCTGGCGTGAAGGAGAACCCTTCGTCTGGCTCACCGGAGCCGCCCTGTCGCTGACCCTGCTGATCACCGGCACCCTGCTGGTTGTCATTATGGTCAACGGACTCGGTGTGTTCTGGCCCTCGGAGGTCGCCGTGGCCACTCTCAAGGACGGCTCGAAGGTGATGGGCGAGGTGATGCAGGAGGAGCCGCTTCCGGACCAGGAGGAGACCCGCCTGCAATTCAAGATCGGAAACCGCGATCTCTACGGACTCGATTTCCGATGGGTGAACCGGCAGAACATGCAAAAGATGACCTTTCCCGAAGAGGCCATGGTCCTCGAACGGGAGGAATACGGGAACTTCTACGGTTTCCTCGAAGAGGTCGAGGCGCCGGGGGTCGGCAGCGAAGACAGCCTTCAGAGAGCCTTTGACATCGCTTACCAGAAGAGCCTCGAGAAAAAAGAAGTGGTCGAGGACACAAAAGAGACCCTGGCCGAACTGAGCTATTCCATGGAGAAAATGAGGCTTAAAAGCCTCGACCTCCAGCAGGAAACGCCCGGAACGAGCAGCCCTGCGTCCGAAAAACTCGCACAGAAGCGCAAGGACCTGCGCAGTGAATTCGACCATGTGATGATGCGTCAGGCCAGGGCCATCGAGGAGCTCGATCGATACCGGGCCGTCTTCGTCGATGCCGGCGGCACCACCAAAACGATGCCGCTGGCTCAAATTGTGCGCCCCTACCGGCCCAACGCCATGGGTCTCGCTGAAAAAATCGGATTCTACGCCGGGAAGATCAAAGAGCTGCTCCTGGGCCAGCCGCGCGAGTCGAATACCGAGGGCGGTCTCTTTCCGGCAATTTTCGGAACTGTCATGCTGATCTTTCTGATGAGCCTGTTCTCCTTCCCTCTGGGAGTCATCGCCGCCATCTACCTCCGGGAATACGCGAAGGACGGGCCGATGGTGCGCATCGTGCGCATCGCCGTCAACAACCTGGCCGGAATCCCCTCCATCGTCTATGGCATCTTCGGCCTCGGATTCTTCGTCTACGGCATCGGAGCCGGCATCGATCAGCTCTTCTTCTCGGCGCGGCTGCCCGAACCGACCTTCGGTACGGGAGGGATCCTGTGGGCGAGCCTGACCCTGGCGCTGCTGACCGTACCTGTGGTCATCGTCTCCACCGAGGAGGCGTTGGGAGCGATCCCGGGCGGCGTGCGCGAAGGCTCCCAGTCGCTCGGGGCGACCAAGCTGCAGACACTGGTGAGGGTGCTGCTGCCCATGGCCTCTCCTGGAATCATGACCGGTCTGATCCTGGCCATGGCGCGGGCGGCCGGGGAGGTGGCCCCGCTGATGATCACCGGCGTGGTCAAGCTGGCTCCCGCCCTGCCGCTCGACGGCAACTTCCCCTATCTGCACCTTGATCGCAAGTTCATGCACCTGGGCTTTCACATCTACGACATCGGTTTCCAGTCGCCCAACGTCGAGGCGGCCAAACCGATGGTCTTCGTGACCACTCTGCTGCTGGTGCTCATCGTGCTGCTCATGAGTTCGGTCGCTATCTACCTGCGCGAGCGGATGAAGAAAAAATTTACTTACGGAACGTTCTAGAAGACGAGGTTATACTTTCATGATGAAGGAACAGCGGAACGCGGATCACGACGCCCCGGTTTTAGAAACCGAGAACGTCAATTTCTACTACGGCAGGGCTCAGGCCCTGCATGATGTCACCCTCTCCTTTCCCCGGCAGAAGGTCACGGCTCTGATCGGCCCGTCGGGATGCGGAAAATCGACTTTCCTGCGCTGTCTGAACCGCATGAACGATCTTGTCGATATCGCCCGGGTCGAAGGGCGGATAAGGCTTGGCGGCACCGATATCTACTCCAGCGCCATGGATGTCATCGAACTGCGGCGCCGGGTGGGAATGGTCTTTCAGAAGTCCAATCCCTTTCCCAAGTCGATCTACGAAAACGTGGTTTACGGCCTGCGGGTCGGGGGCGTCCGGGACAAGGACTCTCTCGACGAAGCGGTCGAGCGCAGCCTCAAGGGCGCCGCACTTTGGGAGGAAGTCAAAGACCGGCTTCACGACAGCGCCCTGGAGCTCTCGGGCGGACAGCAGCAAAGGGTGTGCATCGCCCGGGCGATCGCCATCAACCCGGAGGTCATCCTCATGGACGAACCGTGCAGCGCCCTCGACCCCAAAAGCACGGCACGGGTGGAGGAGTTGATCAAGGAGCTTCGCAAGGATTACACCATCATCATCGTCACTCACAACATGCAGCAGGCGGCCCGCGTCTCAGACTATACCGCTTTTCTCTTCGAAGGACTCCTGATCGAGCATGGAGTGACAGACCAGATTTTCATGAGACCGAAAAACAAGCAGACCGAGGATTACATCACCGGCCGGTTCGGTTGAAAAACCGGAAAGGGACCCCAATGACCTACCTGATGCAGAACGAACTCGACAAACTGAAGAAGCAATTACTGACCCTGACCGCCGAGGTGGAAGAGGCGGCGGAGCAGGCGTTGAAATCCCTGGAGACCCTGGATGTGCCTCTGGCCCGGAAAGTGATCGAGGGGGACGATCGGATCGACCAGATGGAGGTCGAACTGGAGGAGGAATGTCTTAAAGTGCTGGCCCTGCACCAGCCGGTGGCGGTCGACCTGCGCTTCATTATCGCCGTGCTCAAGCTCAATAACGATCTGGAACGCATCGGGGACCTGGCCGCCAACATCGCGGAACGGGCTTTGGCCCTGGCCGATACCAGACGCATCGCTCCGCCCTACGATGTCGGCAAAATGGGAGGCACCGCCCGGAAAATGCTCAAGGGCAGTCTCGACTGCCTGGTGCAGATGGACACTCATCTGGCTCAGGACGTTCTCGATCTTGACGACGAAGTCGATGCCATGCACAGCGGCAACTTCCAGTTGATCAAGGACCGTATCCGCACGAACATCGACGAACTGGAGAGCCTCACCCAATACCTCACCGTTTCCCGCCACCTGGAGCGCATTGCCGACCTGGCCACCAACATCGCAGAGGAAGTCTACTACATGATCGAAGGCGAGATTGTGCGGCACACCAGCAACTGGACACAGCGGGAACGGTAGATAAAACGCCCCGGGTTGTTGACACAGGCCATTTCTCGGCGATGATTTAAGCAGGCCTTTTTTAACCTGTTGTGAACGCCGGGGTTGCAAACTGTGAGAATTCTCCTGACATTCTATCTGGCC
>JAWOCM010000102.1:0-15481 GCA_046483795.1 Desulfuromonadales bacterium
CCTTCTCGCTGCTTGCGTCGACATCGGTTATTACGCCCAGTGCGCCACGGGCCATCTCGAGGTTATCAACCGCTGCCGACCCATCCCGGAGATCCTCGCCGAGTCACAGACGTCCCCGGAACTAAGAGACAAACTGAAAGCCGTTCAGAGTATTCGTGAGTTTGCCGTACAGGAGCTCGATCTGCCTGATAATGACAGTTACCGCTCCTACGGTGACCTTGGTCGCCCCTACGTGGTCTGGAATGTAGTGGCAGCGGGCGAATTCTCACTGACGCCGGAGCAGTGGTGCTTCCCTGTTGCCGGATGCGTCGCCTACAGGGGCTACTTTTCACGGGATTCCGCCGAAAATTTCGCCGCCACTCTCCGAAAAAAGGATTTCGACGTTTATGTCTACGGTGTTGAAGCCTATTCGACGCTCAACTGGTTTGACGATCCGGTGCTCAATACGTTTCTCGACCGCTCCGAACCCTCTCTGGCGGGACTTATCTTTCACGAATTGTCGCACCAGGTGGCCTATGCCCAAAACGACAGCCGGTTCAATGAAGCATTTGCGACCACGGTGGAACTCGAAGGGGTCAAGCGGTGGTTGAAGAAAGAGGGAGATGAGGACAGTCTTTCACGCCTTCAAGCCGGGCTGAAAAGGCAACGCCAGTTCCTCGAACTGCTTCACGGCCTGCGAAAGGAACTTCAGGTCCTTTATGAACAGGAAACCGATCCGCGGCGCCTCAAGAAGGGCAAGGCTGACATAATGGCGAAGGCCAACGGTGACTACGAGACGCTGAAGAAAGAGTGGGGCGGATTTGAAGGATACGACAGGTTTTTTACCGGCGGTCTGAACAATGCCAAGCTCGTCTCCGTCAGCACATACCAGGATCTCGTTCCCTCCTTCCAGCGTCTGCTGGCCCGGTTCGACGGCAAGCTGTCGGAATTCTACCGGGAGGTCGACCGTCTCGCCTCGTTGTCACCTGAAAAGCGTCTGACGTCCCTTGCTGCCGGCGATGTACGCCTCGCAGAATCCGAGCGGCGCCAATCCGGACCGACCGAGTGATTTTTGCCTGCTTTTGCGGCCCCATATCGGTTGCCGGACCGTGATTCGATCGTAAGCTCAGGAGAATTGACAGGAGGGATGAACGATGCGATGCGGATGGTATTCGATCCTGGCGATCGTTATGGTTGGCGGGGTTATGAGCGGTTGTTCGAGGGACATTCCCCGGGAGAAAAGGGCGGTCAATGATTTGCGTGTGCCGGCGGAAACGGTTCAATCGTGGCTTGACGAGGGGCGCGATGTTCTCTTTATCGACCTGCGAAGCGAGCCTGAATGGGAGGCCTCTTCAAGGCAAATACCGGGTGCCCTCAGGGTGCAATCCTATCTGGGCGTCGAAGACCTGGTCCAGACACTGGATAAAGATCGTTGTGTCGTGACCTACTGCACCTCACTGAACGAAGGCACCAGCGCCGGTCTGGCGCTGATGCTCAGAGACAAAGGATTTGAGTGCTCCTATGCCCTTCTCGGCGGCTGGGACGCCTGGGTGCAGGGCGGCTACCCGGTCGCGGAGAAAACATCCCCTCAATAACGCCTGCCCAGGTCCTCTCTGTGTCTTTCTTTTCGGTCCTTATCCTACAGGTAGGTGCGGCCGCCGAGGAATCTCTTCCGGAAATAGCTGTTCGACAGCTTCGCGACGGTGACCTCTCGGCCCGGACGCGGAGCATGGATGAATCGGTCGTTGCCGATGTACATCCCCACGTGCGATACACGTCGTCCGCCGTTGGTGGCAAAGAAGACGAGATCTCCGAGCCTCAGCTCTTTTCTGGCGACGGGACTTCCATGGTCGTACTGCCAGGCGCTGTTGCGCGGCAGGTTCAAGCCGTTGAGACGATAGACCACCATAGTCAGGCCGCTGCAGTCGAAACCGTCGCGCGCCGATTCCCCGCCCCAGAGATAGGGCACACCGAGAAATCGGTTTGCCGTCGACACCAGGTCGGCTCTCAGATCGCCTCGCCCGGGCTGATCGATGCGGGAGGCGGAATGGTCAGTCGGGCGGACGATGAAAAAATCATCGATCTGCCCTCTCTGTCTCAGAGCCAGACCCTGACGGCGGGCAGCGGCATGATTGTCGTGGTTCCCGAACCGGACCTTGTAGAGGCCGGATTCATGCAAAAAGGAGTAAGCATCGATCCCTTGACGGCGCAGCAGATTCTCCATTTTGACGGCATTATCCTGACTGGAGAAGGCGCCGACCTGGATGGTGAAACCGATCTTTTGCAATCGATCGGAATTGCTGCCCGATTCCGGATTTCCAAGGGCTTTTTCCAGAACTTGATCGATGTTTCCGGGCGGGGAGGGCGATGTGCATGCAAACAGCAGGGGAAGAAAGAGGATCGGGAACTTTTTAAGAATCGACATGCCACGCATACGCTGAGGCACCTCCGGTGTGGGTCTGGAATTGCCGATTTTTTAGCAAGGGCGCGTTTCTGATTTAAAAGTAGAACTCCATCCCCGCTGAAAAATGATGCTCATGGACAGAGGGGAGCTGGAATGCGTCAAAGCCGAGTTCCACAGGAGTGGATGTATAACGATAGCCAAGGTCGATAGCGGCCCGATCGCTCAATTTCCTTTCGAAACCGGCCTCCAGCTGGACAGCCCAGTCATCCTCCTCCTCTGCCGGTTCCTGCCCTTCGTCCTCGGGAACTGACTCGTCTTCGTCGATATAAGCTCCGATATAATAATGGACCTCGCTGTCCACCGAGGAGGGGAGAAGCATTTTGAGTTCGGGGTCTTCGCTGAGAGGGGAGTTCGGTTTGAGGGTATATTCCCCATCGCGCGAGTCGGTCGAATTATGGCGAAGTAAGTTCTCGGAGATGTTCGGCGAGAATTCCCAGTCGTGGGTCAGTCCTTGAGGAGTCAGTTTTCTCTCCTCGCCGCTGTTCTCTGCCAGTGCCGAAGCGTCGGGAAAAGAGATCAGAAACAGGAATGTGATCGCTATGATTGATCTGAGCATATAAACTCCGCTATTGTGTTGATAGCACTCCTCACACATTAACGAATAACCTTCTTCGGTGTCAAGCCGGTTGCGGTGACCGGACAAGGTACAAACAGGAAGGAGAAATCATCTGATGCTGTCTCTTTTGCAGAATCGCCGCAGTATTCGTCGCTTCAAGCCCCGTCCCGTTGAACAGGATAAGATCGATGCCCTGCTCGAAGCTGTTTTGCGGTCTCCCTCGTCCCGCAACCTGGATCCCTGGGAATTTGTGGTGATCGACAAACCCGATCTGTTGAAGCAGCTCGGCCGGGCCAAGGCGCACGGATCGACCTTCTTGAGTGACGCGCCGCTCGCCGTGGCCGTACTTGCCGACCCCGAGCGTTGCGATGTCTGGGTAGAGGATTGTTCCATCGCAGCCATCATCCTGCAGTTGATGGCGCAAAGTCTCGGGCTGGGAAGTTGCTGGGCCCAGATACGGCTTCGTCCCCATGATGAAAACACCAGTGCCGAAGATTTTGTCAAGGACCTTCTTCAACTGCCGAAAGACTACAAGGTCGAGGCGGTCATCGGCATCGGTTATCCCGACGAGGAGAAAGAGGGGCATCCGGCAGAATCCCTCAAATACGACAAGGTCCACTGGAACCGTTACGGTGATGGATTTGATGAATAACAGTCCAACAGAATCAGGTCTCTATAACTGCTTGAAATCTCCCGCATATCTGATAAAACTACAGGTGGTTTACGCCACGGATCGAGCGCGTCTCCGATACTGCTGTTTTTAATTGCTTTATGCCGCATCATCAGGAGGGGAGAGAGTTGTCATGGACAGCACGCGTCATTTTGAAAGAATTGTCTTCGGAACGGAAGTGTTTCTCGATGTTGACGGCCAATGTTACAGAGAAAAGCTGATCGATATCTCTCTCAAGGGGGCCCTGATCAGTAAAGGACCGTCGGTTCCTGTTTCCGGATCCCGGGAGTGTCAGCTGGTTATTCCTCTGAGCGAGGATGTTTCGATGTTTTTCAAGTCGCAGCAAGTCCACGTTGAGAAATCCAGAATGGGACTCGAATTCGTCGAAGCGGATCCCGATTCACTTGCTCATTTGAGAAGGCTTCTGGAACTGAACACCGGCGATCCCGAAGAAATCGAAAGGGAACTGCAGCTTCTCATAATAAAAGCATGATCTGGCGGACCGAGGATGTGCCTCAATGTTATACAATTGCGGTCACTTCTGCGCAAATACCGTGCACATCGGTCAGAGGCTTGAAAACGGACGAAAATCCATATTTGATAAAAAGCTTAACTTTTCAAGTATTTATAAAAAATTTGCCATAGCAGTTAAAATCGGCAAGCTACTTGCTTTTATTTTATCTATTCGCAATCGTTGCAGTCACTTAAGTGCTTGCAGGAGGTTCCACCGGCGGCTAAATGTGCCGGGCAGCATGCCAAACCACCTTCGAGGAGGATAATATCATGAGAAAAGTTGAAGCCATCATCAAGCCCTTCAAGCTCGATGAGGTCAAGGAAGCGTTGAACGAGATCGGCATTCAGGGATTGACCGTCAGCGAGGTCAAGGGTTTCGGGCGTCAGAAAGGGCATACGGAGCTTTATCGTGGTGCGGAATATGTGGTCGACTTCATTCCCAAGATCAAGATGGAAATCATCGTGCGGGATGATCTGGTGGCCAATGTCGTTGAGGCGATCGCTGAAGCTGCCCGAACCGGTCGCATAGGCGACGGTAAAATCTTCGTGACGCCTGTCGATGAAGTGGTGCGTATCCGTACCGGCGAACAGGGCGAAGATGCACTCTGATTGATGGCTTTATGGAATGTGAGTTTCCGAAAAAAATAAACGAAAGCAAGGAGTAGGACATGACAGGAAAAGAAGCACTGCAGTTTGCCGAAGAAAATAATTGCAAAATGGTCGACTATAAGTTCCTGGACTTCGTAGGTATCTGGCAGCACGTTGCTATGCCGATCACCGAGCTCGAAGAGGATATTTTTGAAGAGGGTATCGGTTTCGACGGATCCTCTATTCGCGGCTGGCAGCCGATCCATCAGTCCGACATGCTGCTCATGCCCGACGCCTCGACGGCCATGATCGACCCCTTTGTCAAGGTGCCGACGCTGAGCCTGATCTGCAACATCGTCGACCCGATCACCAAGGAAGGCTACTCCCGCGATCCGCGCTTCATCGCCCAGAAGGCTGAAGCGTACGTAAAGTCCGCAGGCATCGGGGACACCGTCTTCTTCGGTCCCGAACCGGAGTTCTTTATCTTCGACAATGTACAATACGCCTCAAGCGCCAACGAGTCTTTCTATCACGTCGATTCCCGGGAAGGCATCTGGAATACCGGCGCTGAAGAGCCCGGGGGAAATCTCGGCTACAAGCCACGCCACAAGGAAGGCTACTTCCCCTGCGCTCCCACCGACTCGATGATCGATCTGCGCAACGAGATGGTCCAGGAGTTACAGAATGTCGGCATGACCATTGAGGCTGTTCATCACGAGGTCGCCACTGGCGGTCAATGCGAGATCGACATGAGATTCGACTCCCTGCTCAATATGGCCGACACCCTGCAGTGGTTCAAGTATGTCGTCAAGAACGTTGCCATCCGCAACGGCAAGACCGTGACGTTCATGCCCAAGCCGATCTATAACGACAACGGCTCCGGCATGCACGCCCATCAGTCGATCTGGAAAGAGGGTAAGAATCTCTTCGCCGGTGACGGTTATGGGGGCCTTTCCAAAACAGCCATGTATTATATCGGCGGTATCATCAAGCATGCCAAAGCCCTGAATGCTTTCACCAACCCTTCAACAAACTCCTATAAGCGCCTGGTTCCGGGTTACGAGGCACCAGTCAATCTGGCCTACTCCAACCGCAACCGTTCCGCTGCCATTCGTATTCCCAACGCCAGCAGCGAGAAGGGACGCCGCGTCGAGGTCCGCTTTCCCGACCCATCCTGCAACGGTTACCTGGCCATGGCTGCCATGGTGATGGCCGGTCTGGACGGCATCGAGAACAAGATTGATCCGGGTCAGCCTATCGACAAAGATCTCTACGGTCTCTCTCCCGAGGAACTCAAAGACATCCCCAGCGTTGCTGCTTCGCTTTCCGAAGCCCTCGACGCTCTTGAAGCCGATCACGACTTCCTGCTCAAGGGTGACGTTTTCACCGAGGATGTCATCGACATGTGGCTCTCTTACAAGCGGGAGAACGAAGTCGATCCTGTGCGCATGCGTCCTTGTCCGGAAGAATTCAACCTTTATTTCGATTGCTGAATCCGACAGCAGACCAGACGTGAAAAGCCCCCGGTGACAACCGGGGGCTTTTTTTTATTTCAAAATATTTTTTAGAGTCCATGCCTTATCACAGGGCGTTTTGTGCGAGATATGCCTTGATCGATTCGCTGTCGGCGTCGATGATGTCCATTCGTTGTTTGCGCTCTTCAATCCCTTTAAGAGAGGGGGGCCGCGGCGGATTAAAGCCGATCGCCTTTTTAACGGCATCTCCGAATTTGGCCGGATGCGCCGTCGAGAGGCAGATCAGCGGGACATCATGGTCCACCAGCTCTCGGCCGGTTTTGATGCCGACGGCTGTATGAGGATCGAGGATATAGCCGGTCTGTTTATAAAAATGGCTGATCTCGTCGAGCGTTTCCTGATTGGAAACCGCTCTGGAACGGAAATCGGTCCGGATTGTCTTTTGTTCGTCATCGGTGAAAGAAAGCCGACCTTTTTGCCGGAAATCATCCATGGCTTGAAGGAGCCTGCCGCTGTCTTCTCCGTGAAGGTAGAAAAGGTAGCGTTCGAAGTTGCTGGCAACCTGAATGTCCATCGAGGGAGACCATGTTTCTTGCACTTCGCTGGCTGCGTAGACCCCCTCTTCGACAAAGCGACTGAGGATATTGTTTTCATTGGTGGCCAGAAAGAGCTTGTCGATCGGCAGGCCCATCCGCTTGGCCAGGTAACCGGCAAAAATATCGCCGAAATTGCCCGTGGGTACCGAAAAGGCGACGTTGTTGATGCCTCTCTGCCGCACTCTGGCCCAAGCGTAGACATAATAGACGATCTGGGCGAGGATGCGAGCCCAGTTGATAGAATTGACGGCTCCAAGGCGGTGTTCGGCCTTGAATTCCGCATCGCCGAAGATCTCCTTGACGATCCGTTGTCCGTCATCGAAGGTGCCCCGAATCGCCAGGTTGTAGACATTGGCATCGTTGACCGTTGTCATCTGCAGTTTCTGGATTTCGGAAACCCTCTTGTGCGGATGGAGGATGAATATATTGATATTCTCTTTGCCCCGGACGCCATAGATGGCTGCGCTTCCGGTGTCTCCGGACGTGGCGCCCAAAATGTTCATTTTCTGGCCGGTCTGCTTGAGCAGATATTCGAAGAGGTTGCCGAGAAACTGAAGGGCGATGTCTTTGAACGCGAGCGTCGGTCCGTGAAACAACTCGAGGACATACACCCCGTCACGGTGAACCACCGGAGTGATCTCGGGGTGGTCGAATGCCGCATAGCTTTCGTTGATCAGACTTTTCAGGTCGTCGTCCGGGATATCGGTCGTGAAACGGGACATGACGGCATAGGCCAGGTCAGGGTAGGAAAGGGCCGCGAGCTGTTCAAGGTCTTCGGCGGAAAATTTCGGGATGGTCTCGGGAACCAGCAGGCCGCCGTCAGCCGCCAGCCCCATCATGACAGCATCTTTGAAAGCGATCCCTTCGACTTCGCCGCGAGTGCTGCGGTAATGCATGATTAGCGTCTCCTGGGTTGCAGAATTTTGAGGTGAAGACTAACAGAAAACCGGCCCCGGCGAAAGATTGTATAAAATTAAAAGCACAAAAAGGGGCGCCACTGGCGCCCCTTTTTGTGAAATGCAAAACATCGGTAACTGGATCAGCCCATCGATTCCTGAACATCGACAACGGCCACAGCGGCCATGTTGACAATATCCGTTACGTCGTCGCCGCGCTGCAGCACATGGACCGGTTTCTTCATCCCCATGAGGATGGGGCCCACCGCTTCAGCGCCGCCCAGGTTATGCAACAGCTTGTAGGAGATGTTGCCTGACTGAAGGTCGGGGAAGATCAGTACGTTGGCATCGCCCTTGAGTTCGGAAAAAGGGTACTGATTTTTAATCATTTCAGGTTCGAGGGCCACATTGGCCTGGATTTCCCCATCGACGATCAGATCGCGGTTCCAGTCCTTGACCAGTTGAGTGGCTTTTTTGACCTTCAGGGTCAGCGGATGCTCGGCGCTGCCGAAGTTGGAGAAAGAGAGCATGGCCACTTTCGGTTCGAAGTCGAAATGCTTGGCTTTTTCGGCGGTCAAAATGGCCGTTTCCGCCAATTCCTCCGCCGTGGGTTCGATCGTCACGGTGGTGTCCGCACAGAAAACGACATCCTTCTTGAAAACCATCATATACATGCCGTGAACTTTGGAAAGCCCCTCTTTTTTCCCGATGATCTCAAGAGCCGGACGGATTGTTTCCGGATAATGGTGATTGATTCCGGAAAGAAGGGTGTCCGCATCGCCCATACTTACCATCATGGCACCGAAGTAATTGCGGTTTTTCTTCATCAGCCGCACCGCTTCGGCACGTGTAATGCCCTTGCGCTGCCGCATCTCGAACATGGCTTCGATATAACTGTCGCGAATGTCTGCCGTCAGGGGGTCGATGATTTCGACCCCGGTGAGCTCGAGACCCAACGAGGCGATCCGTTCTTTGATCTCTGTTTCCCCGCCGAGAAGGACGGGGGTTGCGATCTCTTCGTCGACCAGAATCTGAGCCGCACGCAGGACCTTGTCCTCTTCGCCTTCGGGGAAAACGATGCGCTTGGGAGCGGCCTTGGCTTTGTTGATCAAGGTCCGCATGACCTCTTTGGAGCGGCCCTGCAATGCCTCCAGAGATTCTCTGTACTTCACCATGTCGGTGATGGGACGACGGGCCACGCCGCTCTGTACGGCCGCCTGGGCAACGGCAGGGGCTACATGGAGCAGAACGCGGGGGTCGAATGGTTTAGGAATCAGATATTCGCGACCGAACTTGATTTCCTCGCCCCCATACGCTTTTCGCACTGAATCGGGAACATCTTCTCGAGCGAGATCGGCAAGCGCTTTGACCGCCGCCACCTTCATTTCATCGGTGATGGCGCTGGCATGGGTATCCAGAGCGCCGCGGAAGAGAAATGGAAAGCACAGGACGTTGTTCACTTGATTGTTGAAATCGCTGCGTCCGGTGCCGATAATGACATCGCTGCGGATCTCTTTTGCATCGGGAGGACTGATCTCCGGGTCGGGATTGGCCATGGCGAAGACCACCGGGTCCTTTGCCATCGACTTCAGCATCTCAGGAGTCACCGCGCCTTTGACGGAAACGCCGAAGAAAATGTCAGCACCGACCATGGCATCTTCGAGGGTGCGGGTCGGAGTGTTGGCGGCAAGGCGTTCCTTGTAATCGTTCATACCCTCTGTGCGCCCCTTGTAAATGACACCCTTGGAGTCACAGAGAATGACGTTATCCTTGTCGATGCCAAGGCTTATCGCGAGGTTGGCGCAGGCGACGCCGGCAGCGCCTGCGCCGTTGATCACCATCTTGACGTCCTTGATTTTCTTTCCAACAACATCCAGGGCATTGAGCATGCCGGCGGCTGCAATGATGGCAGTGCCGTGCTGATCGTCATGGAAGACAGGAATGTTCATAAGCTCTTTGAGCTGTTCCTCGATATAAAAGCACTCAGGGCCCTTGATATCTTCCAGGTTGATGCCGCCGAAAGTCGGCTCGAGGAGTTTGACGGTCCGGATCAGTTCATCCGAATCCTTGGTGTTGAGTTCGATGTCGAACACGTCGACATCTGCAAAGCGCTTGAAAAGGACCCCCTTGCCCTCCATGACGGGCTTGCTGGCCAATGCGCCGATATCGCCAAGGCCCAGAACAGCGGTGCCGTTGGAAACCACCGCCACGAGATTCCCCTTTGCGGTATAGTCGTATGCTGTATTCGGATCTTTTTCAATCTCCAGACAGGGCTCGGCCACTCCGGGACTGTAAGCCAGGGAAAGGTCGCGACTGGTAGCACAGGGCTTGGTTGTGATAACCTCTATCTTCCCTTTTCGACCGGAACTGTGGTAGTCCAGAGCCTCTTGGCGTTTTGACATAAACTTTCCTCCCCATCTTATGGTTTTGAGGGCTCTGGTGGTCCATGCATTCTAAATTCCGAAAACGCTTTTTGGCCCGAAGAACCCTGCTGTTTAGTATCCCTGAAAAATTTTAGCCTCAATAAAGTAAAACATAGTGCTAATGGCAAACCTTGTCAAGAATAATATGCTAGCTCAATGATTCAAGGTCCCTGGAGTCGTTCTGGTCTTATCCTTTGATAACATTTCTTTTTTGAGAACATGATGAAAGCAATCACAGTGCCAAAAGAACGGTTCCCTTCAAGTGTCCGGAAAAGAAGATTTTCCAGCTCCAGGATGTGGTGAAAAGACCGTTGAATTGATGACGAAACAGAACAGTTGTGGTGAATTTTAGCCATTTTTAAAGCAAACCGGCTGGGAAAAGACCAACAAATAAGAGCGCCTGGAGTTGACCTTTATTTAGCGTCGCGGTAAAAATGTTACGCAGGTTGCAAATAAAAACAAGAAACCGTTGGCCGGGTTCAGTACGATGACAAGAATCGGCATTCTTTCCGATACACATCTGGATGACCTCCGGAAGGGATTGACACTTCTGGATGATCTCTATAGAAACCAGTTCCGGGATGTTTCCCTCATCCTGCATGCAGGAGATGTAGTCAATCCCGATATTTTCATGGCTTTTGAGGGGATTCCGGTTTACGCCGTTCGAGGCAATATGGACCCTTATGTTGAGGGGATCCCATTGAGGCGTATTGTGACTGTCGATGGATATCGTATCGGTCTTATCCATGGCTGGGGCCCTCCGGAGGGGCTCGAAAGCCGGATACTCAGAGAATTCGGCCGACAGAGGCTCGATGCCCTCGTATATGGACACAGCCACCAGCCGGCAAATCATGTCATGGACGGGTTGCTCCTTTTCAATCCCGGCAGCGCGACCGAAAAGCGGCGGGCCGAGTATTGCAGCATCGGCATTCTTGAAGTCAGTGATGCGATCAGCGGCCAGATCATCAACCTCGATTGACAACGAACGCCTTCACCCTGGCCTTCGTCGGAGGAGAACATGAAACAGTTATGGGCCCCCTGGAGACTTGAATACATCGCCAGTGAAAAGGATAAAGAGGGGTGTGTTTTCTGCATCCCCGAATCCAGGGAGGAGGACGATGAACGTTTCATTGTCTACCGAGGTCGTACGGCATTCGTCATCATGAACCGTTTCCCCTACACCAACGGCCACCTCATGGTGACTCCCTACCGCCACTGCGGCAGCATCGACGATCTCGACGAAGATGAAGCCCTGGAGATCCACCGGCTTCTCGTTCTGGCCCGTCAAGCGCTCACCGGCACCAGCCGACCCGACGGGTTCAATATCGGTGTGAACCTGGGACGCAGTGCGGGCGCGGGGATGCCGAACCATGTCCACTACCATATGGTTCCACGCTGGAGCGGCGACACCAACTTCATGGCGCTTTTCGGCGAGGTGCGGGTCATCCCGGAACATCTCGAGGCGACTTTTCAGCGGCTTAAAACCGAATTCGCGAGGCTTATACAATGAAAATTATCAAGTCGGCTACTTTACTGCTCGTTATTATACTTCTGTTTTCTTTCAGTGTCTTCAACATGCACTCGATCAAGGTCAGCTTTTTTACCTGGCAGTCCCCGGAAATTCCCCTTTTCCTGATACTGATTTTCGCTTTTGCCCTGGGTTGTGTAGCAGGGGTCTTGTGGGATGCGTTAAGGACCACCCGACACAGAATAAAACAGAAAAAACCAGAGTCTGAGAAAAGGACAAAACAGAGTCCTCAGGAGATGCGTAAGAAGGAGGATGACAGGGAATAATTGAAGGACAAGGGATCATAAAAAACTTAAAAACCGAATAGTTGAATAACTATTGTTAAAGTGAGGATTGATGTTTGAATTGTTTGCCAAGGGCGGGATGCTTATGTACCCGATCCTACTGTGTTCCATTCTCGCGCTGGCCATATTCGCTGAAAGATTGTGGTTGTTCACGAAGATCAGCAAAGGCTCGGAAAGACTCCTTAGAGAGGTTGAAAATCTGGCTTTGAAGCAGCGGCACGAAGAAGCCATTCAGCTTTGCCAGCAGGCTGACACGCCGCTGTCCAGGGTTTTTCTCGCAGCGCTGAGAGGCGCCGGGCGCAGCCGGGAACATATCAAAACGCTCGTAGAGGAAGTCGGTACCAGGGAAAGCGCGATTCTGGAGCGTTATCTCGGCTTGCTTGGGACGATTGCCACTATCAGCCCGTTGCTGGGGCTTCTCGGAACGGTCCTCGGTATGATTGAGGCCTTCAATGTGATCGCCGAGGTTGGCGTGGGTACGCCCGCGACCATCGGCGGAGGTATATCCCAAGCCCTGATTACCACGGCTGCGGGCATGAGTGTGGCTATTCCTGCGATCCTTTTTCATCGTTATCTGACCAGCAGGGCTGATCGGATCATGCTCGACATGGAGGAATTTTCCCTTCATGTCACCGATCTTCTTGGAGAATAGTTCATGGGATTTCGCCGTAAGCGTCGCGAAGACATTCGCCCCGAACTGACTCCGATGGTCGATGTCGTTTTTTTGTTGCTCATTTTTTTCATGATTTCGACAACTTTTGTCGAACAGCCCGGAATTTCGGTTCAACTTCCAGAGTCGACTTCTCAGCAGGTTGAACGCGAACCGGAGGAAATCAAGGTCTATCTGGACGAGGAAGGGCAGATATACCTGAAGGAGGAACCGGTCAGTCTCGAGCAGTTGCAGAATCAGCTCTCCGATCTTGGGGACCAGGCCTCGAAGACGACCTTTTTTCTCATGGCGGATGCCGAAGCCCGCCATGGCCTGGTCGTGCGGATCATGGATGCCGCCAAAGAGGCGGGCTTTCTCAAACTGGCCGTGGCAACGGAGAAGAAAACAAGCGAATGAATGAACGAATCCTGATCGGAATTGATGTCGGTGGAACCAATTGCCGCGGAGCCGTTGTCGGCCTTTACGGCAGGACCGGCGAGCTCCAGCGCAAGGAAACCCTCGCAAGGGCTCCCGAGCCTTTCGTCGATCAACTTGTCCAGTTCGTTAATGAATTGATGATTTCAGCCGAGGGTAAACCCGTTCATGGTGTCGGCCTGGGCGTTCCGGGCATCATCTCACCTGCCGGAGCCATTCTGGAATCACCCAACCTGCGGTTCCTGGACGGCTTCCCGTTGCGGGAGACTCTGTCCGACCGCCTTGAATTACCTGTCAGCATGGTCAATGACGTCAACGCTATCTGCTGGGGCGAGGCCCTGTACGGTGCCGGTCGAGACATGCATTCCTTTATAGTTGTCGCTCTGGGGACCGGGGTTGGCGGTGGCCTGGTTCTCGACCGCCAATTGTGGCTCGGGGTCGACGGAGCGGCCGGAGAGATCGGGCACATGCCGGTCGAGGCTGCAGGGCGCCTCTGCGGTTGCGGGGCGAACGGCTGTCTTGAACAATACGCCTCGGCAAGCGGCATTGTGAAATCGATCATCGAAATGCGCTCCTCGGGACAAAAAAGTTCACTCGATCCCATTGCCGTTGATGATCTGACCACTCACGATATCGCCGCTGCCGCCCGGAAGGGGGACATGCCGGCAAAAAAGGCCTTCGACAGCGCAGGTGCACGGCTCGGGCAGGTCCTCGCGGGGGTTATCAACCTCCTTAACCTTGATGGTATTATCATCAGCGGCGGGGTCAGCGCCAGCTTTGATCTGTTGGAGCCGGCCCTTCGGACAGAGGTGCGAAATCGTTGTTTCGAACGGTCATTGAAAAGCGTCCAGATCAAGCGCGGTGAACTCGGAGACAAGGCCGGAATTATCGGTGCAGCGCTTCTGTCCCTGCAACACTGAATTTTCCCCTGTCTTTTGCAATTCGTCAGTTGAAACCTGCCGGAAACATTTTATACTTTCCCGGACAGCCCACTATTATCAACCACATCAAGTCGAGGAAAAAATGTCAATCAAAGGAACCCGTACAGAAAAGAACCTGTTGACCGCTTTTGCCGGAGAAAGCCAGGCAAGAAACCGCTACACATACTTTTCAAGCAAGGCGAAAAAGGACGGATTCGTCCAGATCGCCAATATTTTCGCTGAAACCGCCGATCAGGAAAAGGAACATGCCAAGCGCCTTTTCAAGTTTCTCGAAGGAGGTGAAACCGAAATCACGGCATCGTTTCCTGCCGGCGTCATCGGTACGACGGCCGAGAATCTTAAAGAAGCTGCCGCCGGTGAGAACTATGAACACAGCACCATGTATCCCGATTTCGCTCAGGTGGCACGGGATGAGGGGTTCGTTCAGATTGCCGCCGTTTTCAAATCGATCGCGGTTGCGGAACGCCAACATGAAAAACGTTACCTGGAACTTCTCGGGAATGTGGAGAACAATCGGGTTTTTGAAAAAGCGACACCTGTCGTTTGGCGCTGCCTGAAGTGCGGCTACCTGCACGAGGGCAAGGCCAGCCCCATGGAATGTCCTGCCTGCGCACATCCCCGAGCCCATTTCGAGATTCTTGCGGAAAACTATTGAAAAAGGAGGTTTCTATGACAAGTCAACTGGAAGTCTACAAGTGTGACGTTTGCGGCATCATCACCGAAGTCCTTCACGAAGGCGGCGGCGAGCTCGTCTGCTGCGGACAGCCCATGACAAAACAGACGGAGAACACTGTCGATGCCGCCAGGGAAAAGCATGTTCCCGTCATTGAGAAGGGGGATGGCGTCATCAAGGTCAAGATCGGCAGCGATCCTCACCCGATGGAAGAGAAACATTACATCGAATGGATCGAATTGATCGCCGACGGCAAGGCCTATCGGCAGTTTCTCCAGCCGGGACAGGACCCGGAGGCGACCTTCAACGTGTCCGCATCTTCCGTTACCGCCCGTGAATACTGCAATGTCCACGGATTCTGGAAATCGGAATCCTGATAGCCGCCGACCACGAAACGTGACACAAAAAGCCTCCCGGTTTCCGGGAGGCTTTTTTATTAAAACGCTAAATTCTGATGCTTTTGAAAAAAAGCATCAATGTGAAGGGCTAAGCAAAAAGCGCCAAATGCAAGGCGCGCGATTGTCGAGCAATGAGGCGTACGTCAGTACGTCGAAGCAGCGAGAGCAATTGCAGCAACGCAGCAGTTGGCGAGTTTTTGCGACGCCCTCAAGGATCAGCGGATATAGGCCTCCGTCACGTATCGGCGAAGCATGGCGTGCGTATTGAAATAATAGGCGTTCTTGCCGATGGCGTTTTTCATGATTTTGATCCAGTTTTTTCTGTTGTTGTAGAAGGCCGGAATAATCAGTTCATCAAGTTTTTTATAGAGATCGTCCGCGTCTTTTTCAGATTGGTTCTTGTCCTCGTTTGA
>JAWOCM010000038.1:0-52208 GCA_046483795.1 Desulfuromonadales bacterium
CACGGAGATGATTCGGTCAGCTCTCTCTTTGTGTAGAGTGCTCGACGGATAAACAGTTACAACTGAAGAATAATGGAGGATATACATGGCAAAGTCAGAACTGAACGTAACTCTTCGCGAGGACACCGGCAAAGGCGCAGCACGCCAACTGCGCCGCCAGGGGTTCATCCCCGGTGTCGTTTACGGCAGAAAAATGGATGCCTGTCCGGTCTCTGTCGGACCCAAGGCCCTCCAGGCCGCCGTCACTACGGAAGGTGGCTGGAACACCCTGATCACTCTCAAGGGTGATGGTCCCTTCGACGGCAGAGTGGTAGTTCTCAAGGAATTGACGGTTCATCCGGTCCGGAGGGATATGATTCACGCCGATTTTCATGTCATCGACATGAAGAAGCAGGTCCAGGTCAGTGTGCCGGTCAATGTGGTCGGCACATCCGAGGGTGAAAAGATCGGAGGTTCGCTGCAGGTGGTTCGCCGCGAGCTGGAATGCGTCTGCCTGCCGACGGCCATTCCGTCATCGATCGATATCGACGTGAGCGATATGATGATCGGCGATGTGGTTCATATCGACGATATCGAACTTCCCACGGGTGTCGAGGTCCCCCGCGATGTCAACTTCACCATTCTGACCGTTGTCGGTCAGAGGGCTGAAGAGGAAGAAGGTGAAGAGGCCGAGGAGGAAGGCGGCGCGGTAGGCGAATCCGTCGAGGAATAAAAGGGGTCGCAGCGTGAAACTTGTCGTCGGCCTCGGCAATCCTGGCAACAAATACGCAATGACGCGGCATAACGTCGGATTCATGGTCGCGGAGCAGGTGGCCCGTGAAAACGGTATTTCCCTGAAAAAGAAGAAACATCAGGGCCTTTTCGGAGTCGGCAGGATCGAGGGCACCGAAGCCGCGATCCTTCTGCCCCAGACATACATGAATCGCAGCGGCATCAGCGTCAAGTCAGCTATACAATCCCTCGGTGTTCCACCGGGGGATTTGATTGTCATTCATGATGAAGTCGATCTGCCCTTCGGTCGGGTCCGTGTCAAATCTGGCGGAGGACACGGGGGGCACAACGGACTTCGCAGCATTAAAGATCTTCTCGGCACGACTGAGTTTATCCGGATCAGGGTGGGGGTCGGCCGGCCCGAAGGAGAAAAAGATGTATCAGCCCATGTGCTGAGTGTTTTTCCTGCTGCTGAAAAAAAAGCGTTGAATAATGTATTAAAAGGTTCGGCCATGGCCGTTGCCGCCATTTTCCGCGGGGGCGTGCAACAGGCGATGAACGAGTACAATAATCGCTCCTTAGTCGATATCTAACTTGAGAGGGAAGGAAAAAAATGGATCTGCAAGTGTTTGTCCCAATCGTTGGAGTTGTGGGTTTTATCATCGCACTCATTCTTTACAATGTCGTCAAGTCCGAGCCGGTCGGCAACGAGTTGATGAAGGAGATTTCCGATTCCATTCATGCCGGTGCCATGACTTTTCTCGGCCGTGAATACCGTGTTCTGGCTCTGTTTATTTTTGTTGTCTTTTTTCTGGTCGCCTTTGGGATGGGCTTCGGCACGGCTTTCGCCTTTCTCGGCGGCGCCATCTGTTCGATGACCTGTGGTTTCGTCGGGATGAAGGCGGCGACTCGCGCCAATGTGCGCACGACCGAGGCCGCCCGCGTATCGGGCCAGGCCAAGGCTTTGTCCGTGTCCTTCAACGGCGGCGCCGTCATGGGACTTGCTGTCGCTTCGCTCGGCCTTCTGGGTGTCGGTGTGGCCTTTATCTTCTTTGGTGATCCCGAAACCGCCAGGACCATCAATGGTTTTGCCATGGGGGCCTCTTCGATCGCCCTGTTTGCCCGCGTCGGCGGCGGTATCTACACCAAGGCAGCCGACGTCGGAGCAGATCTGGTCGGCAAGGTTGAGGCCGGCATCCCTGAGGATGATCCCCGCAATCCGGGCGTTATTGCCGACAATGTCGGTGACTGCGTCGGTGATACGGCCGGCATGGGTGCCGACATCTTCGAGTCCTACGTCGGTTCCATAATCGCCACGATCGCCATCGCCGCTGCGGCAAGCCCGGCGCTTCTCGAAAAGCTGGGTGGACCCGACATTCAGGCCAACGCCATGTTCCTTCCTCTGGCGCTTGCCACTGTCGGTCTCGTCTTCTCCCTCATCGGCATCGGTTCCATGAAATTCCTCAAGGGGATCGATCCTGCAAAAGCCCTGCATTTCACGACTTTCGTCGCCGCCGGGCTTTTCCTGGTCGCAGCCTTCTTCATTATCCAGGCCCTGGGGATCGCCACCGGAGTATTCTGGGCCATTCTCGCCGGCACGCTGGCCGGGGTCGCCATCGGCCAGGTCACCGAATACTATACTGCGGCTTCGCCTGTGGCCCGAATTGCTGAGGCCAGCAAGACCGGCCCGGCAACCAATATCATCACCGGCATGGCTGTCGGACTTGAAAGCTGCGCCGCACCGGTTCTGATCATCGCCTTCAGCATCTTCGTCGCCAATGGCGTCGCCGGCCTCTACGGGATCGGCATCGCTGCTGTCGGGATGCTGGCCACTGTCGGTGTCACCATGACCGTTGACGCCTACGGCCCGATCGCGGACAATGCAGGGGGCATCTCCGAGATGGCCGGTCTCGGTCCCGATGTTCGCAAGATCACCGACGGCCTCGACGCCATCGGGAATACCACAGCCGCCATCGGCAAGGGGTTTGCCATCGGTTCGGCAGCCCTCACCGCGCTGGCTCTTTTCTCCGCCTATGCCACGACCGTCGGTCTCGAGTCCATCAACCTGATCGATCCGACCGTGGTCATCGGCCTGCTCATCGGCGGCATGCTGCCCTTCTTTATTGCTGCTCTGACCATGACCAGTGTCGGTCGTGCAGCCGGCAAGATGGTTGACGAGATCCGCCGCCAGTTCCGCGAAATTCCTGGCCTTCTCGAGGGCAAGGAAGGCGTTAAGCCCGAACCGGAGAAATGCGTCGACATCTCCGCTGCCGCGGCGCTGCGGGAAATGGTTCTGCCCGGCGTCGTTGCAGTTGTTGCACCGGTGCTGGTCGGCTTCATCATCGGCCCCGTCGCGCTCGGCGGGATGCTGGCCGGCGCGACCGTGGCCGGTGTTCTCCTGGCTCTGATGATGTCCAACGGCGGCGGTGCCTGGGACAACGCCAAGAAATACATTGAAGGCGGCAACCTCGACGGCGAAGAGAAGGGCGGAGAAGCTCACTCGGCTGCTGTTATCGGCGACACCGTCGGCGATCCTTTCAAGGATACCTGCGGTCCGGCCATGAACATCCTCATCAAGCTGATGGGTGTTGTGTCTCTGGTGATCGCGCCGCTTCTCGCCTGATCTGAAAACCGTACCAGTTACACGTCCGATACGATAGCCGGGGCATGCGTCCCGGCTATCGTTTTTGTGGAAAGGCGTGACAAGTGACAGGTGACGGCTAGGGAGTTTTCCTCCATTGGCCGCCCTGTCACTTTGTCACTCATTACTCGTCACGGATTTTTAAAAAAATGGGTTTCAAATGCGGTATCGTCGGTCTGCCTAATGTCGGCAAGTCGACCATCTTTAACGCCATCACCTCTGCGGGAGCCGAATCGGCCAATTATCCTTTCTGCACCATCGAACCGAATGTCGGAATCGTATCGGTTCCCGACTCCCGTCTCGTTGAGTTGGCCCGTATCGTCAAACCGCAGCAGGTTCTGCCCACAACTCTCGAATTTCTCGATATCGCCGGTCTTGTCAAGGGCGCCAGCAAGGGCGAGGGACTGGGCAACCAGTTCCTCGGGCACATCCGCCAGGTCGACGCGGTGGCCCATATCGTTCGCTGTTTCGAAGACGATAACGTGGTTCATGTCGACGGCAGTGTCGATCCGTTGCGGGATATCGAGGTTATTCAGACCGAACTCAATCTGGCCGATCTCGAATCCGTGGAAAAGCGGATTCTGCGCGGTCAGAAGCAGGCCAGAAGCGGCGACAAGAAGCTTCTGGCCGAAATGGCCGTTCTCGAAAAGATCCGCGATTGTCTCGACAGCGGATTTCCCGCCCGATATGTGGAGTTGTCCGATGAAGAGCATCTCGTGTTGCAGGATCTCCATCTGATCACTGCCAAGCCTCAGATGTATGTGGCCAACGTCAATGAAGAGGATCTTCTCGGCGGCAACCCCCATCTGGAGCAGGTTCGGGAGCTCGCCGGGAAAGAAGGCGCGGAGTTTCTCACCATCTGCGGCAAGATCGAGTCGGAGATTGCTGAGCTGACGCTTGATGAAAAAAAGGATTTTCTCGATGAGCTGGGTCTTGAAGAATCCGGTCTCGACCGAATGATCCACAGTGGTTATCATCTGCTCGGCCAGATCACCTATTTTACGGCAGGCCCCAAGGAAGTGCGGGCCTGGACCATCGTTCGCGGGACCCGGGCTCCAGCTGCCGCCGGCGTTATCCATTCCGATTTCCAGAAGGGCTTCATTCGCGCCGAGGTGGTGGCCTACGAAGATTTCGTCGCCTGCGGCGGTGAATCCGGCGCCCGGGAAAAAGGACTGTTGCGCGTCGAGGGGAAGGATTACATTGTCCAGGACGGCGATGTCATGCACTTCCGGTTCAACGTCTAGGCCATCCGCTGAGCGACTGGACCAAAAAATATTGTAAACCAGAGCATTTCATGGTATAAAACCAGGTTCCTTGGTGCGTCGTCTTCGTGGATGCGCACTGCTCCTTGTTCCGGCATGTGCCGGGGCTACCAAACTCGAGAGGAGATTTATCGTATGCGTAGTTATGAAGCTATGTACATCGTTCACCCTGAGATGGTCGGCGAAGCACGGACCGCGGTGATCGACAAGTTCAGCAAGATCGTTGAAGACCAGGGCGGCGAAATCCTCAAGGTCGACGAATGGGGTGATCGCAAGCTTGCCTACCCGATCAAGAAGTTGACCCGCGGCAGTTATGTTCTGATGTATTTCGAGGCCGATCCGGCATCTATCGCCGAACTCGAGCGTCGGTTCCGTCTCGATGACAACATCATCCGTTTTCAGACCATGCTCCTGGAAAAAGGGTTCAAGCTCCCCCAGGAGAAGGCCGAAGTTGAAGCGGAGCCCGAAACAGAAGGCGAAGAAGCCGGCGAATAACACTCATTTATCATCTCGGAGGTATAGAGAAAATGGCTATTCAGAGAAATACAGGTGGTGGTGGACGTCCTCCCCGCAGGCGCTTCGGACGCCGGAAGGTTTGCCGGTTCTGCGCCGATAAATCCCTGAAGATCGATTATAAAGAGACCGATACGCTGGAGATGTTTATTTCGGAGCGCGGCAAGATTGTGCCCCGACGGATCTCCGGTACCTGCTCCGAACATCAGCGCAAAGTCAGCGAGATGATCAAGCGGGCCCGCAATGTGGCGCTGCTGCCGTATACCACGTCGCACAGCGAACTCGGCTGATTTGAGGAGCAAGGCGTGAACAAGGGCCAGCCCTTGGCATATTTGCTCATTGCGGTCCTGGCGACGGTCATTCTCTACGCCGGCAGCGGCCTGCTCGGCCCGGCCGGTGTGCTCGGGATTCTGCTGGTGCCTCTACCCGCAGCCTATCTCCATCTGCGCTACGGTCGAATCTCCGGAGCCGTGGTCATTGCGATCAGCACTGTCGTTCTGGCGATCCTGCTCTCGGCGGGGGCTGCTTTCCAGTATCTTCTTCTCTTCGGAATCGGATCCTGGCTTCTGCCTTATCTGATCAGCAGGGGGGTCCGGTGGGATCTGGCATGGGCAAGCACTCTTCTGGCGGAGGTTCTGGGAACGATTCCTCTGTTGATCTTCTGGGCGCTGCGGAATGGCGAATCATTGACCGGCCAGGTGCGCAGCTATATCGCCCAGGAGATCCAGAAGGCACAGGCCTTCTATCAGCAGGCCGATGTTTCCGCCGAACAGATCGAAGAGCTGCGAAAAGGCGGTCAATTCCTCCTCGAGGTTGTCCCCCGTCTTTATCCGGGGCTGATCGTCGCCTCTCTGGGAATATCCCTGCTGGTACTGCTCGCTCTTCTGGTGCGGGTGACCAGAAACCGGATTGAAATCCCGGGCCCCTCCTTCCAGCAATGGAAGACACCGGAACCACTGGTTTGGGTCGTTATTGCTGCCGGCTTTATCGCATTCAGCCCCTGGGCGCAGCTTCAGACCGTGGCTCTCAACCTGCTGGTTGTCCTGCTGCCTCTCTACTTCATGCAGGGTATGGCCGTTGTCAGCTGTTTTCTTAACCGAAAGGGAGCACCGGGGTTCATCAAGGGATTGGTCTATGTCCTGCTGGTGTTTCTTAATCCCCTGCCGATGGTTGTGATCGGAGTCGGCCTGTTCGATCTGTGGGCAGACTTTCGAAAACCGAAAATCAAAAGTGCATAGTTTTTCTGCATTGGAGGAAAACATGGAAATCATACTCAAGGAAAATGTCGAAGGGCTTGGACAGATTGGCGACGTCGTCAATGTCAAGCCCGGTTATGCTCGTAACTATCTTCTGCCCCGTCAATTGGCCCTCGTTGCCGACAAAAGCAACGTCAAGGAGCTCGAGCATCAGAAGCGCCAGCTCGAGCACAAGCTGCAGAAAATCACGCAGGATGCCCAGGCACTCAAGGCCCGTATCGAGAACGTTGTCTGTGTTTTCGAATTGCGGGCAAGCGAGGAAGGAAAGCTTTTCGGTTCGGTGACCTCGATGGATCTCGAGAGCAAACTGGCTGAGAAGGGCATCACCATCGACCGGAAGAAGATTCAGCTCCCCGAGCCGATCAAGCAGCTGGGCGAGACGACTGTGCCCATCAAGTTGTCCGGCGGAGTCGAAGCCGAGCTCAAGGTTCAGGTTTCCGCAAGCGAATAAGCGTTGTCGCACCGGATCGGTCCTGATTTTCGGGCCGGTCCGGCTGCCTTATCGGGGTTATAATGGAAGAGGCTTTTTCCCACCGTCTGCCGCCGCAGAATCTGGAGGGTGAGATGTCCGTTCTCGGCGCTGTTCTGCTCGAGAACGATGCTCTCAACAAAGCTCTTGAGATTCTGCATCCCGATGATTTCTATCGCGATTCCCACCGCAAGATATTCAGTGCGCTGGTCGATCTCTCCGAACAGAACGAACCTGCAGATGTGGTGACACTGAGTTCGGCTCTCCAGCGCAAGGGAGAACTCGAAGAGGTGGGTGGCTCCAGCTATCTGGCGACCCTCGTCGACTACGTTCCGACTGCCGCCAACGTCAATTACTATTGTCGGCTGGTTAAGGAAAAGGCGACGATGCGCCAGCTCTCCCATGTGGCTACGGATATCGCCACCAGTGCCTACCAGGGCGGCGATGTCGAGCAAATGCTCGATAAGGCCGAATCATCTATTTTCGAATTGTCGGAAAACAGGACGCGTCCCACCTTCTTTCCCATAAAATCGATCCTCAAGGACACATTCCGCGCCATCGAGGCTCTCTACGAGCGCAAGGAACTGGTCACCGGGGTGCCGAGCGGTTTCAGTGAACTCGATACAATGACCGCCGGACTTCAGCCCAGCGACCTGGTGATCATTGCCGGGCGCCCCTCCATGGGCAAAACCGCCTTTTGCCTCAATATCGTCGAAAATGCCGCTATTCATGCGGAAAAGCCGACCCCGTCCGTGATCTTCTCTCTGGAGATGAGCAAGGAGCAGCTGGTTCAACGTATGCTCTGCTCCATTTCCAAAGTCGACGCCAGCCGCATGCGGACCGGTCATCTGGGCGAGTCTGACTGGCCGAAACTGACCATGGGTGCGGGGGAGCTTTCCGAGGCGCCGATTTTCATCGACGATACGCCTGCCATCAGCGTTCTCGAACTGAGGTCCAAGGCTCGCCGGCTCAAGGCGGAGCACGGGTTGGGGCTGATCATTGTCGACTACCTTCAGTTGATGCGGGGCAACAATCCGGAAAGCCGTCAGCAGGAAATTTCAGAAATATCCCGTTCGCTCAAGGCTCTCGCCAAGGAATTGAACATCCCCGTCGTGGCCTTGTCGCAGCTTAACCGGTCGCTCGAGAACCGCACGGACAAAAGGCCGATTATGGCCGACCTGCGCGAGTCAGGAGCCATAGAGCAGGATGCCGACGTCATCATGTTCGTCTATCGCGAAGCGGTTTACTGCGAAGAGTGCAAGGATCGGGGCGGAACCTGCGAAAAGGGACACGAACGCGACGCCGAGGTCGTCATCGGCAAGCAGCGTAACGGCCCGATAGGCACCGTGCACCTGACATTCCGCGGAGAATTCACGCGGTTCGAGAATCAGTCGAAGCGCCAGGACAATTTCTGACGGCGCCGATGAACCAAAGACGCAAAAAAGCCCCGAAGAGGTCTCTTCGGGGCTTTTTTGCATTTCAATGGGTCCTTTTTCCCTGCTCAGTCCTTGTTGAAGTCCACCCCCAGGGTTTTGATCTTTTTGCGCAGCGTATTGCGATTGATTCCGAGAATCTCGGCGGCCCTGACCTGATTGCCCCGGGTTTTTTCCAGAACGATATTGATCAGTGGTCGCTCCATCTGGTGCAAAACCATTTCATAGAGATTGTCGAGTTCCTGAATCTCCATCTGGGCAAGGCTTCCGCGTAGCTTGGCCGTAATGAGCGCTTCGAGGGAGCCGTCCGAATCGTTTTTGCCGTTTTGCTCGAGCTGGTCCGGAAAGTCGGTTTTTGTCAGCATCTGGTCAGGGGAAAGAAGGGCGGCTCGCTGGATGGTGTTCTCAAGTTGACGTACGTTTCCCGGCCAGCTGTAGCGGGTGAGCAGGTCCATGGCCTCGTCGGTTATGCCCTGGACAGCGGCGTTCAGCTCATCGGCCGCCTTGGTGATGAAGTAGTTGACCAACTCGGCGATGTCTTCTGCTCTTTTGCGCAAAGGGGGCAAATCAATGGGGACCACATTGAGTCGGTAGAAGAGATCCTCCCTGAACGCCTTGTCTTCGACTCGCTTCTGCAGATCCTGATTGGTGGCCGTGACAATGCGCACATCCACCGGAATGGTTGAACTGCCGCCGGTGCGGGTAATCTCTTTTTCCTGGAGAACGCGCAGCAGCTTGGCCTGAAGTTCCAGAGGCATGTCGCCGATTTCGTCCAGAAAGAGAGTGCCGCCTTCTGCCTGTTCGAACGTGCCTGCCTTCCGCTCGGTGGCGCCGGTGAAGGCTCCCTTTTCATGGCCGAACAGTTCGCTTTCAAGGAGCTCTCGCGGTATCGCGGCGCAGTTCAGGGCCAGAAACGGTTTGCCGAGGCGGGGACTGTTGTAGTGGATCGCCCGGGCGATCAGTTCCTTGCCTGTGCCGGATTCGCCGGTAATGAGTACGGTGATGTCGGACGGTGCCACTCGACCCAGAACCTTGTAAACTTCCTGCATCGGTCGGCTGTTGCCGATGATGGTGCGGTCGAGGTGATAATGTTCTTTGATTTCGTCTCTGAGCCGGTGAACCTCCTCGGAGATCTTCGAAGCCTTCTGGGCCTTGATGATGACTCCGTCCAGATCGTTGAGATCGAACGGTTTGACCAGATAATCGTAAGCTCCCCGCTTCATGGCTTCGACGGCATTTTTCATGGATGACTCGGCGGTCATGATGATGATCAGGACTTCAGGGTTCTCCTTGCGGAAACGAGCGAGCAGATCGAGACCGGAGATGCCGGGCATCTTGATATCGAGGATGGCCATGTCGTACTGGTTGTGGTGGAACATCTCCAGGGCCGTATCGCCGTCTTCTGCCAGATCCACGGAAAAGCCCTGCTTGACAAGGGCCTTGGAAAGAACCCAGCGGATGCTCTCTTCATCATCGGCAACCAGGATGCGTCGAATGGACATGGGCCGTGTTGTTCCTTTCTTTTGCCGGGCTGGAGCAATATGCCAGCCAGGTGTCTATTGAGATGCGATTATCTGAGAAAGGGGAGGTAGACAGAAAACCTCGTCCCTTCCCCTTCGGTGCTGGCGACTTTGATAAAGCCGTTGTGCTCACTGACGATTTTCTGACAGGTCGCCAGCCCAAGACCTGTCCCCCCTGTCCGGGTCGTGTAGAAGGGAGTGAAGATCTGCTCTAGAGACTCCCGGGGAATCCCCGGGCCATCGTCCCGGATCTCGACGATGATGAACGGCACGGATTTGCCGCCGGGCTGGTTGACGTGGTATTCGCCGGCGACCCGTGTTGAGATCTCGATGGTACCTTGATTCTCTACAGCTTCGCCGGCATTTTTTACCAGATTCAGAAAGAGCCGGGTGAGCAGGTTCATGTCACCTCGTATCGGGGGTATGCTGGGGTCGACATTCAACCGGAACTCGATATCCTTGTGTCGCTGCGCTTCTTTCTGAAGCAGGACGATATCGTCGAGAATCCGCGTCAGACTGACATCGCCCATTTCCGGCGGGCGAGGGTTGCCGAGATCGAGCAGTTCTTCGATGATGCAGTTCACCCGCTCGACCTCGCGGATCATGACCTCTGTGTATTCCCGGACGCTCTCGTCCCCCTCATCTTCCATGCGCAGCAATTGAGCTGCCCCCTTGATGCCGCCAAGGGGGTTTTTGATTTCGTGGGCGAGTCCGGCAGCCATGGTACCGAGGATTGAGAGCCGATCGGCGCGCTGCACAGCGTCCTCGAGTTCGCGAAGATGGCTCATGTCTCGGATGATGAGTACGGCCCCGTCCCGGGAACCGTCCGCTGTAAAGATCGGTGAAACACTGATTCCGACGGGCAGAGGCTCGGAGGCAGGTCTCTTGAGAAGAATTCTTTCATGGTCCGATATCGTCCTGCCGCTCTTTTTGGCCGCTTCGACGAGCTTCAGGATCTCGGTCTGACCGGCAAAGACCTCGTTGAAAGAGCGACCCAGACTCTGTTTTTCCGAAAGGCGCGCAGAGCTCTGAGCTGCCGGGTTGAGCAGGGTAATGCACCCTGCGCTGTCAAGAGCGACAACGCCGTCGTTGACATTTTCCAGAATCCGGGCGTACAGATTGTCGGATCGATTCTCCACGTTCTGATTCATGCAATGTTCTCCTCGATCGGCGCGGAAAGAAAAAAACATTCCATTTCTCCCCGCAGAACGTCCAGAGACCCCGTACAATTGACTGTTGCACGAAAAGCTGCGGCACCGGGCAGGCCTCGCGAGTACCAGCAAAGATGTTTGCGCATATGGAAAAGGGCCTTGTGCTCGCCGAAGTATTCCAGAAAGTACTCCAGATGGCGCATGGCAGCTGCAAGGCGGTCGACCGGCTCCGGATGTGGAAGCTGTTCGCCTTTCTGCAGCGCAGCGATGTCCCGGATAAGCCAGGGGTTGCCATACCCGCCGCGGCCGATCATGATGGCATCGCAGGCGGTCTGCTCCAGCATGCGCAAACCGTCTTCCGCAGTGAAGATATCGCCACTGCCGATAACCGGTACGGTCAGGGCCGATTTGAGCTGAGTAATCTGGTCCCAGTCAGCCTGGCCGCTGAATCCCTGGGAGCGGGTCCTGGGATGAAGAGTGACAGCGTCTGCCCCCTCATCGACGGCGATGCGTGCGATTTCGAGGAAATTCACGCTGCTGCTGTCCCACCCGCTGCGAATCTTGACTGTCAGGGGTCTGTCGGTGGCTTTGCGGACGGCCGAGACGATCTGCCCGACCATGGAAGGGGCCTGCATCAACGCTGCACCCGCACCGCCGCGAATGACTTTTTTCACCGGGCATCCCATATTGACGTCGATGACACCTGCATGCGGAGAGACGATACGCGCCGCCTCAGCGAGGGATGACGCTTCCCCACCGAAGATCTGTGCTGCGAGCGGCTGTTCTTCATCGCAGGTTCTGAGCAGCTCGAAAGTCCGCTTACCCTCATGAAGCAATCCTCTGGCGCTGATCATCTCGGTGGTGACCAGGGAAGCGCCAGCTTCTTTCATGACACGGCGATAGGGCAGATCGGAAATACCGGCCATCGGTGCGAGAATAATATTATTGGCAAGTGTGAGATTCGCTATTTTCATAATTTTTTTGCTTATTTTTTGTGCAGACTATCATGGGTCGCAGAGGAAATGCAAAGACAAAAAAGCGATGAACGTTTTCCGATTCTGAATACTGTATACAAAATAATTCTTGCATACCGCCCTTGATTCTGATAGTAGTTTACTCTGAAAATAGGGTCAAAGGCGATGGAGAAATTGGCACCCCGCCTCAGTATCTGTCTAAATAAATGGATACCACCCATCTGGCAAGTGGTCGATATGTTGTTCACAGGTGACGAAGTCCCCAAACTTCCAAGAGCCTGTTTTTGCGGGAATTGACCCGCAGCTTTTTAAATTCATCGTAAAGGAGAGAGAAGCATGTCCACACTCAAGGAGACTCTGCGCAAGAAGATCGATGAGCACCGTCCCCGTACCACTCGACTGGTCAAGGAGCACGGCGACGTCAAACTCGGTGATGTCACTATTGCCCAGGCGATCGGTGGTGCTCGCGGTGTCAAGTGCCTGGTGACCGACATTTCCTACCTTGATCCGATGGAAGGCATTCGCTTCCGCGGCAAGACCATTCCCGAGACATTCGAAGCCCTCCCGAAGGTTCCCGGCAGCGAGTATCCTTACGTCGAGGGTTTCTGGTACATGCTGCTTACCGGCGACGTGCCGACCATGGATCAGACTCTGGAAGTCGTTGAGGACTGGAAGCAGAGATCCCAGGTTCCCCAATATGTCATCGATGTTCTTCGGGCGATGCCTCGTGATTCCCATCCGATGACCATGTTCTCTTCCGCGATTCTCGCCATGCAGCGTGATTCGATCTTTGCCAAAAACTATAGTGAAGGCAACTTCAACAAGATGACCTGTTGGGAGGACATGTACGAGGACTCCAACAACCTGATGGCCAAGCTCGGTCCCATCGCTGCCTACATCTACCGCATGAAATACAAGGGCGATACCCACATTGCCCCCGACTACGATCTCGACATGGGCGGAAATTTCGCTCGCATGATGGGCCAGGAATCGCCCTATGACGACGTTGCCCGGATGTATTTCATCCTCCACTCGGACCACGAGTCGGGCAATGTGTCCGCCCACGCCACTCATCTGGTCGCTTCGGCCCTGTCCGATGCATACTACGCCTACAGTGCCGGTATCAACGGCCTGGCCGGTCCGCTTCACGGCCTCGCCAACCAGGAAGTGCTCGTCTGGACCCAGAACTTCATGGAGCAGCTCGGCGGCGAAGTTCCGACCAAAGAGCGCCTTGAGAAGGCTCTATGGGATACGCTCAACAGCGGCCAGGTCATTCCCGGATACGGTCACGCCGTACTGCGCAAGACCGACCCCCGCTACACGTCCCAGCGAGAGTTCTGCCTGAATACCCCGGGGCTCAAGGATTACCCGCTGTTCAAGCTGGTGTCCATGATTTTCGAAGTTGCCCCCGACATTCTGCAGGAACAGGGCAAGGCCAAGAACCCCTGGCCGAATGTTGATGCCCAGTCCGGTGTCATCCAGTGGTACTACGGCGTCACCGAGTACGATTTCTACACCGTTCTGTTCGGCGTCGGCCGCGCTCTCGGCTGCCTCGCCAACATTACCTGGGACCGCGCTCTCGGCTACGCCATCGAGCGTCCCAAGTCCGTTACCACGGCTATGCTGGAAGAAGCTGCCGGCATCAAATAGTCCCGATTTATCGAAAACTGAAATTCTGTTCCCATCGAAGCGGGATGCCCTCAGAGGGCGTCCCGCTTTTTTTATAGGAAACTCCTTTTTCCAAACGTAAAAAGGCCGCCCGGAAAGGCGGCCTTGCATATCGATAAAAGGCAGAGACGTTATTTCTTCGCTGGCCGGCTCGCAAAAATCAGCAGTTTCTGGTCGGTATAGCTCTCCACTTCGCCGGCAAATGTCTCAATCTGAAAATAGTCATGGACTTTCTGCGGCGCATCGAGAAAAAATCTGTTCAGGTCCTGAATGCCTTTTCGATTCATTCCAGCTCTGGCGGCCCATTCCTGAAAATCCTGGGTCTTGGGAAAGCGTCTGGTTTCGTGAAAAATGAACCCGGCTTCCTTGATCATTTCGACCCACTGCGGTTCGGAATAAGCCTGGACATGGGTCGGGTCGCGCATCTTTTCCATCGTCTGGTAAAACTCGGCTATTTCAGGATCCTGAGGCAGGAGCGTGTCGATGATGACCATACGCCCGCCCCGTCTCAATACCCGGTGAAATTCGCGCAGGGCGCGGCGGGGATCGGGAAAGTGGTGCGGAGCGATACGACAGGTCAGCAGGGTGAATGAGCCGGCGGGGAAGGGCAGGTCTTCGGCATCGGCCTCGCGGAAGATGACATTTTCCACGCCCCCTTCTTCGCTGATGTACTCCTGTGCCTTTTTGAGCATCTGCATGGTCAGGTCGGAGGCGATCACCTGACGAACGAGGGGGGCAAAATAAAGGGCTGTGTGGCCCCCGCCGGTGGCGACATCAAGCAGCGTGTCCTCAAGAGTTGGCTGCAGCAGCTGAGAGGCGACTTCCAAATCCTCGCCACTGGCGAAACCCTTGTCCCTTACGTAACCTTCGGCAGTGCGGCTGAACTGTTCCTTGACCCTGTTTTTGAAGTTTTTGGTCATGATGGCTTTCTCCTTCCGCTCATCATTATAGCAGCCTGCATTAAATTTTCTTGCCTCGGATACAGTCCATTTGTTATCAATACAAACTGCAGGAGATTATCATGAATTCATCCTTTTGGGGAAAAAAAGAATTGACAGATGCGCCCCTCGTTTACGGGACGCTGCCCCTGGGCCCACTGCAGGCGAATCTTGATGCCGAGGAAGGAGGTGCCCTGATACGTCATGCCCTGGAACGGGGAGTCCGGTGGCTCGATACAGCAGAGCTTTACGGGACCTATGCTCATGTTCGCAAGGGGATTGAAGGTTTCACCGGGGAGTTTCGCATCGCCTCTAAAACACACGCTCCCGATGCCTTTACGGCCCGGGCTCATGTGGAAAAAGCTTTGCGTGAAATCAAGGTGGATCAACTCGATGTCGTTCACCTTCACGGTGCCCGCCTCTCTGACCCCTTTGTGCAGCGCAGTGAAGTTTTCGATGAACTGCTGCGGCTGCGAGAAGAGGGCAAAATAGGAGCTGTCGGGCTTTCCTCTCACTATATCAGCTCCATTCGCAAAGCTGCAGCCCATCCGGATATCGATTGTATTCATCCCCTGATCAACAAAAAGGGGATGGGGATTCTCGATGGCGGCGTCGCGGAGATGGCAGAGGCTATCGTTGCCGCAGACAAGGCCGGAAAAGGGGTCTATGCCATGAAGGCCCTCGCCGGAGGCAATCTCATCTCTGATGCTTTGTCCAGTCTTGAGTATGTGCGGACGCTGCCTGGAGTTCACGGCGTGGCCGTCGGCATGCTCAGCGAGGTTGAAATCGATGCCAACATCGCTCTTTTCTCCGGGGAAGCTCGCGATCAGGCGAGTTGGCGGGACCTGCAGCGTCGGCAGAGGCGTTTGAAGATCATGGAAGACTTCTGCAAGGGCTGTGGACAATGTGTCCCCGCCTGCGCCAGTGGTGCCCTTTCCGTGGTCGAAGGGAAGGTCAGGGTCGATGAAGACAACTGCATTCTCTGCGGCTATTGCGCTGCATCCTGCCCCGAATTTATAATCCGCGTTGTTTGACTTTTTTCCCGCTTATCATCTCAACCCCTTTTTCCCATTTTTTGTTCATACATCCGCTCGTCAGCCTTTTTAATCAACTGTTCAAGGGAGAGCGGACTGCAGGGGTGATAGTCAACCGTTCCCATGCTCAGTTCCAGAGAGTATTCGGCTTTCGATTCCTGCCGGTATTCCTCCAGGTTGCGCTGGAGGCGGTTCTGCAGGGCATCAGAGTTTTCGGCGCCTGCTTCACCGCTCATGACGGCAAATTCGTCGCCTCCGATGCGTGCGATGATGTCCGATTCCCGGAACGTTCTGTTCAGAATGTTCGCCGTATCGAGCAGGGCCTGATCGCCTGCCTGGTGACCGAAACGGTCATTGATGTTTTTCATGCCGTCGAGATCGATGAAACTCAGGGTCGTGGCCTGTCCCTTGCGGTCTGAGACCTTCAACTGCTGCTCGGCCAGAGTCAGGAAGCCGCGCCGATTGTAGAGGCCTGTCAGTTCGTCGCGCAGTGAGATTTCCCGCAGCCTGTTCTCCATCTCCTTGCGCTCGCTTATGTCGCGAGCAATGCCGCTGAAAAAACGCTCCTCCTGATTCCCCCAGCTATTGAGTGACAGTTCGATGGGAAACTTTTCGCCGTTGCTGTGCTGGGCGGTCAATTCTATCGTCTTGCCGATCAGGGGACCCATGTGTCCGGAGCCTGCCCTTTCTATCCCCCTCCGGTGTTTTTCCTTGTAAATCTCCGGAATACACTCGGTGATTGAGCAGCCGAGCATCTGCTCTTCGGTGAAGCCGAACATTTTTTCCGCACCCTTGTTCCAGAAGATCGTATCACCCCTGACATCGGTGAGAATAATAGCGTCGACGGCCGTTTGAGCAAGGGCTCGAAATTGCTCTTCGCTGCGGCGGAGGGTGTCCTCGATCCGATTCTGCTCTGTGACGTCACGGAGGATGCCGATGATGTAACGGTTCCCCCCTGAATTGACATAGGGTGTTTTTTTGGATATGACAGTGTGCGTTGTCCCGAAGGCGTCGTTGATCTCGCTCTCGGCTTTAATCTCACGGCCGGTCCGGCACACCTCTTCGTCCTTCACACAGAAGGCAGTTGCCTGTTCTGCCGGGAATATGTCGTGAAGGGTTTTATGGAGAAGGTCTTGGGACTCGTATCCAGTGAAATCGCGAAAGGCCTGATTGAACAGTATCAGACGATGGTGTTCATCAGTGACCAGTATCGGATCATCGATGAAATTGACGATCTTGTCCAGGAGGCTCTGCAATTCGGTAAGGGTCTCTTCGCTCATGAGAAGATCGCTCCCCAAAGGAGGAGGGCCATTTTGTGATGAAACCTCATTGCTGTTCCCTTGGCTTTTCGTGTCTGAAGACTTTTTCTATAAAAAGGGCGAAATTGTCCCCATAATTGTCTTCAATTCAAATTATACATGCTGGACATATTTTAAGCCAGATCTTCTGAACAAGGCTGTTCAGAAGATCTGTACTCCACCAAAAAGCGGCTCGTAAACTTCCATTTTTCGTGAATTTGCTATGCTGTAGGCAGACGGAAGGAGAAGGGTATCATGAGAAATGGATTGACGCCAAACGCACGACAGACCCTCGAGGCCCGGTACCTGCTCAAAAACGAAGCGGGCGAGGTTGTCGAGACACCGGAGCAACTTTTTAACAGAGTGTCCCGGGCTGTAGCGGCTGGTGAAAAGAAAATGGCCGGCGCAGAGGAAGCGCGCCGGGCAGAAAATCGATTTTTCGACCTGCTCTCCTCCCTCACTTTTTTGCCCAATTCGCCGACTTTGATGAATGCCGGTACCGATCTGGGTCAGCTGGCCGCCTGTTTTGTGCTGCCGGTGGGTGATTCCCTGCCGGAGATTTTCAACACCCTTCGCGATGCGGCTCTGATCCACCAGAGCGGCGGCGGAACCGGATTTTCCTTCGCCCGTCTCCGCCCGGCCGGCGACAGGGTGAAAAGCACCATGGGGATTTCCTCGGGACCCGTTTCCTTTATGAGGGTCTATGATGCCGCCACCGAAGCCATCAAGCAGGGAGGAACCCGGCGAGGAGCCAACATGGGAATCCTGCGGGTCGACCATCCCGATATTCTGGATTTCGTCTCCGCAAAAGACCAGGAAGGGGCCCTGGTCAATTTCAATATTTCCGTGGCATTGACACACCCTTTCATGACGGCCGTGCGGGAGGGGGAGAGTTACGCCCTGATCAATCCTCGTACGGGGGACGCCACTGGCGAGATATCGGCCCACGAGGTTTTTGATGCCGTTGCCCGCAATGCATGGAAAAACGGAGAACCCGGGCTGGTTTTCATCGATCGGATCAACGAGGAGCATGCGGCGGGTCATGCCGGTGAGATCGAGGCCACCAACCCCTGTGGCGAGCAACCGTTGCTGCCTCATGAGGCCTGCAATCTGGGGTCGCTGAACCTGCCCGCTCTTGCCGACGAAGAGGGGCGGATCGATTATCACAGACTGGCCGAGACGGTCTACTGGGCGGTTCGCTTCTTGGACGACGTCATCGAAGTCAACCGATATCCCCTGCAGCCCATTGCCGAGATGACACGAAACAATCGCAAGATCGGTCTGGGGGTTATGGGTTTTGCAGACCTGCTCATTCTCCGCGGTATCCCCTACGCTTCAGAGAGGGCGCTGGCTGAAGCAGAGGAACTGATGTCGTTTATTCAGAAAGAGTCGATAGCCGCTTCCGAGGAGTTGGCCCGGGAGCGTGGAGCCTACACGAATTTTTCAGGTAGTTCCCGGCAGCAGGCGGGCGAAGCGCCGATGCGCAACGCCACCGTGAATACCATCGCCCCGACCGGGACCTTGAGTCTGATCGCCGGTGTTTCAAGCGGCATTGAACCGGTTTTCGCATTCGAATACGAACGGCACGTGCTCGGCACCCGGCTCAAGGAAATCCATCCCCTCTACCGCAAGCGGCGAGAGAGCGGAAAACATCTCGATCCCGAGGTTTTCGTCACCGCTCACCAGGTTCCTGCCGAATGGCACGTGCGTATGCAGGCGGCTTTCCAGAAGTACGTGGACAATGCTGTTTCCAAGACGATCAACTTTTCCGCCGAGGCAACGGTAGAGGATGTGAAAAGGGCCTTTAGCCTCGCCGATGGACTCGACTGCAAGGGGCTCACCATTTATCGCGACAAGAGCCGTCGCAGTCAGGTGCTCAATGTGTGTGACAGCAAGTGCGTGTTGTAGTTTTCAAGTGCCCCGGGAAGGTCTTTCCTGATCCGTATCCTCTTGTTCCTGCGCTTCCAGCTCAAAGATGAGTCGCCTCAGTCCTTCGCGGTGTTCTTCTGCAATGTTCGGGATATCGCCGAGGCAGGAGTCAAGGCGGCGGGCGGCGGCGAGGGCAGTGCGCAGCGGGGCGTTGTTATCTGTTTCTGCCCCCGGTTTGGCAGCGGCAACTTCCTTGAAACGTTTCATGACAGTCGGGTGGCTGCGGTTCTCTTCAACCACCGCCTTGCGCAGCCCGGCATACTCTTCCTCTGTGAAGTCATTCTCCTCCCTGGCCTGACGCAGCAGGTCGACGGAGCGGTAGTCGGGCAGCGGCTTGAGTTCGGCCTCACGGGCCATCAACTGCGGTTCCTCTTTTTCCATGAAGCGGTAGGCAAGGGTCAGCTTGTCGGCGGTCGGCTTCTTGATGCGCAGTTCGCGCGAGCAGTAGTCGTCGAAGCTCTGATATCCCCAGTCGCGAAATACCGCATCCTGTTTCACGGTCTGCAACTTCTCTCCAAGCGCCACCCATGACGATTTGAACGTTTTAGCCGTGGCGAGCACCTGGTAACGGGGCGATTCCGGATCGAGGTCCTCCATGATCTGCTCGATGACCTGTTCTCCTTTTGATTTAGGCTGTCCGCTCATGACAATCGCTCCTTGGCTGTTGTGAGGCCGCAGAGTTTATCACAGGCAGCTGATGACAATCCAGTTCTCCTGTGATGGATTTGTCCTTGGCGGCGATGGAGCAATTCGTTACAATCGCGTGATTGCGGACCTGAACTGAGTTTATATCTGTAGTGCAGATCAAGCACGGCATTGCGGTTTTTACCAGGTGAGGTTTATTCTCCTCACCCCTTACGCCTCACACCTCACGGATTTAGAGGGCGTTCGATTTACTTTAGGGGACGATGATGTCGCTCAACAAATACCAGGTCGGACCCCAGACGGTCCGCATGCTCGAGCTCGGCCACCCCTGGGTGATCGCCGATCGTTTCACTCGCGCATGGAAAGGCGTCAAGACCGGAGAAGTTGCTGCCTTGGTCGACGAGCGCGGGCGGGTTCTGGCCACGGCCCTGCTCGATCCCAGGGATCGTATCGTGGCGCGGGTGCTGGGAAGCGGTTCGATGACCCTCGACGGTGCCTGGCTGCACGGCAAGGTCGAGACGGCTCTGGCGTTGCGACGGGACCACGTCGATCTCGCCGAGACGAGCGCCTGGCGCCTCATCAACGGCGAGGGCGACGGCCTTCCCGGGCTGACCGTCGACTGCTATGGCGACCACCTGATGGTGCAGCTTTACGCTGCCGCCTGGAAGCCGTATCTGCCGATGCTCGTCCAGGCGCTGCGGCAGGTCGTGGAGCCGGCCGGCATTTACGAAAAGCGCCGTCCGCAGGCAACCCGCTCCCTCGAGGCCAAAAGCGAGAGCAAGAAATACAGTCGGCTGCTGGACGGGGAAGCGGCGCCGGGGCGCATCAGCGTTCAGGAAAACGGACTGACATACCTGGTCGACCTGGAAGAGGGCCTCAATACCGGGCTTTTTCTCGACATGCGCGAGCAGCGCCGCGACATCATGAGTCGCATGACCGGCAAGCGCTTTCTCAACCTGTTCGCCTATACCGGCGCGTTTTCCGTGGCGGCGGCCGCCGCAGGAGCCAGCAGGGTGACGAGTGTCGATGCGTCGAGACCCTACCTCGACTGGGCCAGGGAAAACTTTTCTGCCAACCGCCTCAATCCCAGGCGTCATGAATTCATTGCCGAGGATTGTCTGGCGGCGCTGAAAGGACTGGAAGGGGAGGGGCGCCGCTTCGACGCCATTCTCATGGATCCGCCATCCTTCTCCACCACACGCAAGAGCCGCTTCACCACACGGGGCGGCACGTCGGAGCTGTTGGCCGCCGCCCTGCCGCTCCTCGAAGATGGCGGCCTGCTGGTGACCGCCTCCAACTTGCAGAAGATGGACGTTGCGGACTATCTCAAGGAACTGCGCCGCGGCGCCCTCCAGGCCGATTGCGATCTGCGGGTGATCGGGCAGATGGGGCAGGGCCCGGATTTTCCTTACCCGGTGACGTTCTCCGAAGGGCGCTACCTCAAGTATGTCCTGGCCGTCAAGGCCTGATTGAACCTTGTTTCGGCGGAGCTGCTGGGGTAAAATCCTCATCTTGAGACTCAAAAAAAACTCTCAACGCAAAGAGCGCAAAGAACCGCAAAGTCGCAAAGAAAAGCATTCATTGCATTTCTTTGCGGCTTGACTTGCCCTTTGCGTCTTTGCGTTAATGCTTTGGATTTCAGCTAGCCTGGGAAAGCAATAAAAATGCAAAACGAACAACCCTCAACGGAAAAACCGCAGCTCGTCGAACTTCTGCGCCAGCGTATCGAAGCCGAGGGCGGCATCCCCTTTGCCGACTACATGTCCGCCTGTCTCTATCATCCCGAGTACGGTTACTACACAGGGGCACGCGAACGGATCGGCAAGGGTGGTGATTTTTTTACATCGAGCAGCGTTCACGCTCTTTTCGGCCGCCTGATTGCCCGTCAACTGGTGCAGATGTGGGAATTGCTCGGCAGAGGGCCTTTTACCATCGCCGAGCAGGGCGCAGGTGAGGGACACCTGGCCCTCGATGTTCTCGATGCCCTTGTCGAAGAGTCCCCGCAGATGTACGAGCAGCTCGATTACCGCATGGTGGAGGTCAGCCCCGACAACAGGGACCGCCAGAAAAGTCGCCTGGCAAAACATGCGACTTCCGGGCGTATCTTTTGGTGCAGGGAAGAGGAACTGAACGGTTTGCGCGGCTGTGTTCTCTCCAACGAGTTGGTCGATGCCTTTCCTGTGCACCTGGTGGAAATGACCGCTGACGGTCTGCGCGAGGTCTTCGTCGTCAATACCGAAGACGGATTCGCCGAGGAGTTGCGGCCCCTTTCCGATCCGGCTATCGCCGAGCATCTGGCAACGCTGGGGGTGAAGCTGGCTCCCGGCTACTGCACCGAAGTCAATCTGGAGGCCCCTCGCTGGATCACACGGGTGGGGGATGCGATCGAGAAGGGTTTCGTTTTGACCATCGATTACGGTTATCCGGCCGTCGAACTCTATGCCCCGCACCGGAACGCCGGAACCCTGATGTGCTTCCACCGCCATACCAGCAACGACAATCCCTACAAGCACGTAGGTTGTCAGGACATCACCGCCCACATCGACTTCACCTCCCTGGAGCGTGCCGGAAGAACGGCGGGACTGGAGACGCTCTACTTCGGCGAACAGTATCGCTTCCTCATGGCTCTCGGCTTCGTCGACGCGCTCGTGGAACTTCAGGCCCGGGAAACCGACCCGCAAAAGGCCCAGGCGCTGCGCATGACACTGAAGAATCTCATCCTGCCCGATGGTGGTATGGGCGACACCTTCAAGGTCCTGGTTCAGGGCAAGGGGGTCGGGACGCCCCAGCTGCTGTGCCAGCGCAGGATCAGCGACATCCCTCTTCCGGTCTGAAATCCTCCCAGCACGCCGGATAAAAACGATTTCGCACGACGACTTCACAAGAGGACTCTTAATCGTTTATTGCGCCCTCCCCGAGGGACGGTTATACTGGAACTATCATCACTAAAGGAGATATTCATGAAAGAACAAGTTCAAGAAGTCCTGGAATTGGTCCGTCCCGCCCTGCAGGCTGATGGCGGTGATGTCGAACTGGTCGATGTAACCGACGACGGAGTCGTCAGTGTTCGGCTCACCGGTGCCTGCGGATCCTGCCCCATGTCGACCATGACCCTGAAGATGGGCATCGAAAAGACACTTAAAGAAAAGCTTCCAGACGTCAAAGAGGTGGTCCAGGTTTAAACTGAATGCTATTCACGCAAAGGAGGTGTCATGATAAAGGTCAAGACCTTCGGTGAGCCGCTCCAACCATTCAAGGCTCAGATGGAAATGAATGAACTGGATGAACAAGTCAATGATTTCATCGCCCAAAACAACATCCAGAAGGTGATTTCCCTTTCCGATTCGGCCACTACCGAAGAGGGGAACACCATCGGTCTGGTGAGAGTTCTGGTCTACGAGATCTGAGCCTCTTCACAGCGTAAATAGATAGAGAAGAAACGGAAGGGGAGTCGTACAGGGCTTCCCTTCCGTTTATCCGGTTATATGATCAGGGAGAACTATCATGACGAAGGAAAAGCAGCTGAAAGACAGATTCCGGCTCGATCGCAATAAAGCGGCACTTATTGTCATCGATGTCCAGGAAAAGCTCGTGCCGGCGATGGACAGGAGCCTCTTCCACCAGGTTCGCGGCAACATCGACATGCTCGTCAAGGGGTGCTCCGAGCTCGACGTGCCGGTTATCGCCACCGAACAGTATCCCAAAGGTCTCGGCCATACCGTCCCGGAACTCTCCGAGGCCTGCTCCCGGGCCGTCATCGAAAAAACAAGCTTCGGGTGTTGCGGGGAGCCCTCTTTTCTCGAAAAGCTCGAAGAACTCGGCGCAAGCCAGGTGATCGTGACCGGCATGGAAGCTCATGTCTGTGTTTATCAGACGGTGCTCGGCCTGCTCGAAGCCGGCTACATGGTGCATGTGGTGCGTGACGCCGTCTGCTCGCGTGGCCGGATCGATTTCGAAACCGCTGTTGACAATTTCCGTGACGCCGGCGCTGTCGTGACCACAGCGGAAACGGTACTTTTTCAAATGGTGGGAGACGCGACCTCGCCGGCCTTCAAGCCGGTCTCGAAGCTGGTCAAGGAGAAGTAAGAGAAAAACATGCCGGGGAAATGGATGAATGGATCACGATGAGTTGAAGAAACGCCTCTTCATTTATACAGAGGAAGAAGAGGTTGCCAATCGGATGACTCACGGGCTCGGTGCGCTGCTCGCCCTGGTCGGTCTGATCACCCTTATCACGGGATCCGTTTCTACCGAGGATCCCTGGCGCATTGTCAGCTGCACTGTTTTCGGTTTCACCCTTTTTCTTTTCTATACCACATCGACCATTTACCATACCGTCGAGAATCCGATGATCAAATACGTCTTTCGGATTCTCGACCATGTCACCATTTACCTCCTGATTGCCGGAACCTATACGCCTTTTACTCTCGTCACGCTTCGGGGCAAGTGGGGCTGGTCCCTTTTCGGCGTCGTCTGGGGCATTGCGGTCGCCGGTTCAATCTTCAAGGCCTTCATGACCCATCGGCTGCGTATCCTGGCTCCGATCTTCTATATCGCCATGGGCTGGATCATCATCGTCGCTCTCGATCCCCTTATGGCTGCCCTGCCCACGGCCGGTATCCTGTGGTTGTTCGCCGGCGGCATCGCCTACACCGTCGGCGTCCTCTTCTACGCATGGAATGCGCTTCCCTACAACCACGCCATCTGGCACCTTTTCGTCATGGCCGGAAGTTTCTGCCACTACGTCGCCGTAATGTGGTACGTTCTTCCGCTGAACGGTGCGACAGCATGATCGCGGACAGCATGATCGCGGACCTCGCCCATTTGCAGAAATAGAGCTTGGGTCAGGATGTATTTTATGGACAGGATCTTTCACTACAGAGGAGGCATAATGCGTTCAGTTTTACTGTCGCTTATATTCGCGGTTTTCATCCTCCAGGGCTGCGAGGGCCCCGAGGAGATGACCTCCAAGACATCGAACGGCTACGAAGAGTCCTCAGCGTCGACCCTGGTCGCCTATGACTTCGATGCCCATGGAAGCATCCTGAAGAAGCTGAAAAGCTGCGTCAGAAACGAAGTGGGGGCGATCAACGACGTTGGTATGACAGAGGGAAAAGGAGATTGGGAGATCCGGATCGTCGCCCGGGATTCCAGGGATTTTTCCGTTTATTGCGAATCCCTGATCACCCTGTCAACGGTGATTCTGCAGCCTGCATCGGCCTCTGAGGGGGAAGAAGGCGGCAAAGACCTCTATGTCCTCCATGACCACCAGGCAACGACCTTCCAGAGCGAAAAACTGGGATCGGTCTGCGAGTCGATCATGGAAGATTTCGCGGATATCCTCGAGAGAGAAGGGAAGTGACTTCCGCTCATTCTTCTGTCTGTCCTCGGGTTATTGTTTTTCCGAAAGCTCTCGACCCATCTCCAATTTCGACGTGACGTTGTTTTCGAGCCATGACAGATCCCACCATTCGACAGGGTTGACCGGTACGCCCGAGATGGTGACTCCGAAGTGAAGGTGATCGCCGGCGGCCATGCCGCTGGCTCCGGTGCGGCCGATGATCTGCCCTTTTTCGACGACTTCTCCTTCCTGCGTGCCGATCCGGCTGAGGTGCCCGTATAGAGTCTGCAATCCAAGGCCGTGGTCGATGATGACGCAGTTGCCGTAGATTCCGAGATCGTCGGCCAGAACCACTTTCCCGTTGTTTGAGGCCTGGACAGGGGCGTGAGCCACCGATGAGAGGTCCATGCCCAGATGAGTCTGCCGATCCACTTCCTTGCCCTCGTAATGATAAATACGACGCGCGCCGAAGAGTCCGAGGGCTGCGGTGTTGGGTTGACTCAGGAACGCTCCCTGCCACAGAGGCGTCTCGGAGGTCTGCTTCCCGTACTCGACAAGAACCTGCCGGTTGCTGGTTCGGGTCTCTCGGTTCACTTTGAGAAAGAGATCGAGAGCAGATTCCGCCTCGGGGTGCGCATCCTGGAATTCAGTTTGAATCTTGGTCAAAAGCGGGTCGGTAAGATCGATTTCGACCGTGGGAAAATTCCTGGAGAGAAGACGATAATAGATTCCTGCATCCCCCTTGTTGCCGGCCCGGTCGAAAGCGACGACCCTCGGCGGCGGAAAAGTGTCCGGATCCGCATTGAAAGGGAAGACAAAGAGAGCCGCATAGAAGCCGCCCTCTTGCGGATAGCCGGGGTAGAATTCATCGCCGATGGTGATCCCCGTCTTGTCCGGTTTCTCCGACAAGGTGTAGACGACAAGTCCCGCTCCTCCCTGTCTCAGGTTGTGGGAGGTGCTCAGTACCTCCACTCTCGGAGGCTTGTTGTCGTATTCGAAAGAGTAGCTCTGCACGGTCGTGTTGCCGCCGCCGAAATGATAGATGGATCGGTCGGTAGCGACGATCTCCAGGGAGAAAGGCCCCTCTTCGAGGTCTTCCGTCTCCAGGGTGACAGATTCCTGCGCAGTCTGCGTTCCCGTCGGATAGGTCTGGCTCAGAATTTCCTGCTTTTCGTCTCCTTGGGAGAGAGATAGAGCGAGTTGCTCCAAGTTAGAACCTTCGTCCTCCAACTGGATGATAATCTCTTGTTTTCCGGAGACTGGGCCAGAATCGGGGCTCAGAGAGACCCGGGGACCCGCAGTGTCGCGGAAATACAGAAAACCGCCGGCGAGCAGGATGACGACCAGAAACAACCCGATGAGAGTGGCTTTATTCAATGTGTTGCCTCACTATTGCTGTAAAGGGAAGGGGTATCGCTCTTTCAAGCCGTTAATTTCGGCCGAGTCTGTTTGACAGGAAAACTCAGCGGCGTTATATTGCTTCTCTTCTTATTCTTGCAGGAATGGGGGGCTGACGCAACAGGCGTTGTCCTCTTTTTTTCTTGTTGAACAAAAATTCCAGGAACCCGACGTACAGCCTTTTGCGCTGTCATGGAATCCCATGAAAATGCCCACCGATTACATCCAGGCCCTCGACCTCCAGCCCCATCCCGAAGGCGGCTGGTTCCGTGAAACCTACCGGGCCGGCGAGGACATATCTGAACAGGGGCTACCCTCCCGCTATGAAGGTTCCCGCCCCATGGCGACGGGGATCTACTTTCTTCTCACCTCCGACACCTTCTCCGCCCTGCACCGGCTCAAATCCGATGAACAGTGGCACTTCTACGCCGGCGATCCCCTGACGGTCCATATCTTCGAGCCGGAGGGCGAGTACAGGATTGTCCGTCTCGGAGATGATCCGGATCGCAACGAGTCCTTTCAGGCGGTCGTGCCGGCGGGGTGCTGGTTCGGTGCGACGGTAGACGGCGGGGCGGACGCCTTCGCTCTGGTCGGTTGCACGGTGGCTCCCGGCTTCGATTTTGAAGACTTCGAGATGGGACGCTGTGACGAACTTGTCCCGCGTTATCCCCGGCACCGGGCGCTGATCGAGCGATTGACCCGCCTCTGAATTCCTTATATCGCAAGACCTCTCCGGCCGATATTTGGCATCCTCCCCCAGACCGTGTTATAAAATCCCTTTCGCAATGAACGATAAACTTTCCGTCCAGCCAAGGAGCTGTTTTGATGAGTGAATTCGACAAGGCCCTCCAGGACTTCCTGCAGGACATGGAGGATCAAAAGAGGCAGTCCCGCTTCTTCGATCTCTTTTTGAACACAACCTTCTATATCCCCACCATTGAGCAGAAGGATGACGAGGAAGAGGCGGGCAAGGCTGCTCCGCTGGTGCTCAGTGCCGAAGACCGAGACTTCCTGATGCTCTTCGATTCCGAGAAGCGCCTGACGGACTGGGCCCAGCAGGAGGCACCCTGTGTGGCCGTTCCGGGTCACGTGCTTGCCACCAACACGCCCGAAAATCTGTACTGGATGCTCAACTACGGCTGTGATCCGAGCAAGGAGTTTACCCCTGCGGAGATTGCCTGGCTGCAAAAGGCGGTGGAGTTCAGCATGGCACAGAACGCTTCGGAGTAGTCGATCCGATCCGCGACAACTCGGGGAGGTGTCTCTTATGGAAGCCAGGGAATTGGCGAGACTGATCAGGAACCGCAAGGCTCCGAAAGTGCTCGATGTGCGCAGCACCTTCGAATATCAGGGAGGCCACATCCCCGGAGCGGTGCATCTGCCTTTCTGGGGCGCTCTGCTGCATCGCCGAAAGCTCCCCGATGACAAGCAGGCGCCGCTCGTCATCACTTGCGAGCACGGACCTCGAGCGGAGATGGCGAAGGCGCAATTAGCGCTGCTCGGGTACAAGAACCTCGACTTGCTCAGCGGTCATATGTCCGGCTGGCGGCGCGAAGGGCTGAAAATGGAGAAGGGCAAATGAGCAGAAGCGTCATCGACCTGCGCAGCGATACCGTCACCCGACCGACCGGGATTCTCCGCAACGCCATGGCCATGGCCGAGGTCGGAGACGATGTCTACGGCGAGGATCCGACGGTGAACCGCCTGCAGGACTTCGCGTCCGAGCTCACCGGCAAGGAGGCGGCGTTGTTCGTGCCGAGCGGAACCATGGGCAACCTCATCGCTTTGCTTGCCCATTGCGCCAGGGGGGATGAATATATCTGCGGCCAGGACGCCCATCTCTATAAGTTCGAGGGGGGCGGGGCGGCGGCGCTGGGCGGGATCGTTCCGCAGCCGCTCGATTTCGCTGCCGACGGCACCCTCGATCTGGACGAGGTCAGATCGGCAATCAAACCGCCCGATCATCATTTCGCCCGTACGCGCCTGTTATGCCTGGAAAACACCCAGGCGGGAAAGGTGCTGCCGCTCGCCTACCAGGAAAAAGCCGCGAGTTTTGCCGCCGAAAACGGGCTCGCCCTTCATCTGGACGGGGCAAGACTCTGCAATGCGGCGGTCGCTCTCGGAGTGGATCTGGAGCAGATCTGCCGCCATTACGACACGATCTCCCTCTGTCTTTCCAAGGGACTGGGGGCGCCGCTCGGGTCCCTCCTGATCGGTTCCGAAGGGTTTATCAACGAAGCGCATCGCTGGCGCAAGGTCTGCGGCGGCGGCATGAGGCAGGCTGGCATTGTCGCCGAGGCCGGTTACGTTGCGCTGCGCTACCAGGTGGAACGGCTGGCCATGGATCACGGCACCGCCCGAAGCCTGGCCGAAGGGCTCTCGGAAATCGAGGGTCTGTCCATCGATCTCGAAAAGGTGCAGACCAACATGGTGTTCATCGATTGCGCACCGGATCTGCAGAAGATTTTGAAAGAGTGGCTCGACCGCCGCGGCATCCTTGTCGGCGGCTATGGAGAGCTGCGCCTCGTAACCCATCTCGACATCCTTCCCTCCGACATTCCGAAAGTTATCCGTGCCTGCAGGGAGTTTTTCTCTCAGAGCTGAATGCGAGCCTTCTTCCGGTCATCCCAGCAACAGGGCGGCGCTCCAGACTCCGGCGACCAGCCCGATGCTTGCCAGGACCATCAGGGCATTGGCCCGTCGGCCGGGCGGTCCGTATCTTCCGATCAGAACCTCCGTCCCTGTCCCGAGAGCAAAACCGAAGACGAATCCGAACAGGTGCGCCCCCAGGTCCGTGTTTTCACCGCCGCTGCCCAGCAGTGCAAGCAAGGCCAGGGCTGCGGCGATCGGAAGCGGCCATCGCCGTCGCAGGTTGTGCCGGTAGCGCACCACGCTGAGGGCAGCGAGAATGCCGACGGCTCCGAAAACGGCCGTGGAGGCACCGACGGCCCGGTGGGCAGGATCGTGCACTGCTGCATTGATCAGATTGCCCAGAGCCCCCGCGGCAAGCAGCAGGCTCCAGGCCGGGCCCGAACCGAGATCGCGGGCCAGCCGAATGATGAAGACGCCGCCGATCAGCACATTGCCGAGCAGATGCTGCCAGCCGGCATGCAGGGTGAGGGCTGTGATCAGGCGCCACAGTTCGCCATCCAGGATCTTTCCGGCATGGGCGTTGCCCAACTCCACCCAGTCGACGGGATAGTGACCGGCAAGATCGATCTCGAGCAGTGTGATGTTGTGGAAGGTGGCCAGCAGGACCAGCACGCCGATTGTGGTCATGCTGTTGTCCGCAAGATGTTTCGGCTGCGGCGGAGGCGGAGGCCAGTTACGGTTCTCTTCTTCGTAAAGACGCAACTCCTCGAGCGCGCGCTCGAACTGCCCGACCGGCACCAGCAGATGTCCCCCCGTCTGCTCAAAACGGGTTCGGAAGGGGATTCGCCGGGCCTGAAGGACAAGGGACCAATTGCGCAGCTTCCTTGTCGGCAATAGAAAATCGGAGCTGTTCGGCTGGAGATCGGCAGGCACAGCGACCCAGCGCCAATCTCCATTATCGATGTCGCTTGTCGATGCAACCATGCCTTCCAGCATGCCAGACCGATGCCGTTTCGTCATCTGATATTTCTGAATCAGCTCTCTCGGAGTATTCCTGCTGTCAGGGTGTTTTTGGTTTTTCGGTGGCGTTTTTCTGAATTTTGCGCGTTAGAAGGCGGAAGACGGACGGGTAGATGATACTGGCGCAAAGTCCGGTCAGGACGAGGGAGGCGCTTGTCTGGGGAGAAATAAGCCCCATTTTCTCGCCGAGAGTCCCTGCAACGACGATCATCGCCAGGGGGGCCGAAAGCAGGACCGACATGCTGAAACCTTCACGCAGCGTGACTCCGAGCGGACGAAAGAGGATAACCGGGAAACAGTTGCTGACCAGAACCATGACGGTCAAAATCAGGGCCATGATGACGGTTTGAGGAGAAGCGAGAATGGCCATGTCCATCTGAGCACCGACGCCGATAAAGAAAAAAGGGATGAGAAAGCCGAAGCCGAGGGCATTGATCTTGGCCTCGAAGTGTCCCTTGCTCTTGAAGACATCGCTGAAAATCATGCCGGCGAGAAAGGAGCCGAGAATCGCTTCGGCCCCGGCGGTGACCGCCAGCAGGGCGCCCGCGAATGCGACGGTGACGACGGCGCGGATCCCCTCCTCGACCGGATCCTCGCTTTCCATGACTTTTGCGACTCGGACGGGATTCCACCAGGCCAGCAGGTAGAGAAATTTGAGCACGATAAATGCCAGGCCCAGAAAGACGCCGAGTTTGAGCAGTTCAAGGGCGGCATCGATCGTCGGGCCGTGCTTGTGGTAGGCGTCAATGAGCGTGAGCACAAGGATCGAAAGCAATTCCCCGGCCAGGGCGATACCGATCAGTGTTCGCCCGAAAGGGGTTCGATTGAGTTCCATCTCCCGGAGCACCGGAATAACGATCCCGGCCGAGATCATCGAAACGGCCACACCGAGGAAAAAGGATTGTCCGGCCAGCATGAAAAGAATAGGTGTCACCGAAAACGAGAGGATGGATACCAGCAGATACCAGAACATGCGGCCGCTTTTGCGCAGCTGGTAAAGTTCCAGCTCCATGCCAGCGATGAACATCAGGTAGATGAAGCCGAGATCCCGGAGCAGGGGGAACCACTCCGGAGTACTGGTGAATACAAGATTGAACAGGAAGAATCCGAACGCGATTTCCAGAGCGGCCGACGGGACGCGAAAACGCCGTGCAAAAAAAGGAATGACGGCAACGCCAAGAAGGATGACAACCATGGATGTCTGATGTTCAAGCATGATTGTCTCTGCCTCAGGGGATGATAGAGGAAGGAGGGATGACCAGTGTGGAAATAGAGGACCGTGTCATAATGTGCCAGCTGGTCTCAGGCTGGAAGATTCTATGCAGCCAGGCGGCTGGCGGTTCGAGCTCGTTTTCGGTGACCAGGAGATGATATCCGGAGAGTTCTCCCACGATGGATTTTACTGGATTGCCGCTCAATTCCCTTTGCTCGATCCGACCGTGATATGCCATGGAGAGATCGGAAATCGTCTGGGGGATGTGTTCGAAGTACATCAGTTCGTCTTCAGAAGCGATATAACTCGACGGTCTGACCGTCAGAGCCTCCAGGGAGCAGTTGATCGTCGAGCCGATTTCGAGAGCCGCTTCGAGGGAGCGTTCAGAATGCTCGTGACTCAGACAGGGGATGGCCACTGTCTCGTAAGGCATGGTGCCGGCCGCCAGTAGTATGGGGCACACAGCAGCCCGGAAGATCGCTTCCATCTGGCGCCGACTGCGTCCGAAATGGGGCAGGAATTTCTCCGCAGGGAAAAAAGACTCCCTGGCGCAGACGAGAATGGCCGGATCCTGCTTCGAAATGTTGATGGCGCTTTGAATCGCTTCGGGCAGTGCTGTGTCGGATTCGAGGGTTCTGATCGACTCGAGGTTCTGTTCCTTCAGTTGTTTCTCGAGCTTCCGGGCCTGTTCTCTCGCGGCGCTTGTCGCAAGGATAAGCGCTTTTTCAATGGGAAGGATACTGAACAGGTAGCAGGCTTCGTCAAGGACTGCCTGTTTTTCATTGCCGTGCAGATACACGTATCCGGTATCCCCGTACTCGTGGGGGAAATTCATCACACGAAACGACAGGCGTTCCGCGACGATCTTAACAACCCGCGGATCCCCGAGGATGATGATCCGGTCCTTTGGTTTCAGTTCCGTTTCACCCCGCGGAACGACGATATTCCCGTTGCGATAGATGATGCCGACACGCCAGTTGCGGGGATTGATGCGTTGGAGCGGTCTGTTGGCCAGGCGGGAGTAGGGATGGATTTCGACTTCGAGGATCTCATCCTGGCCCAGGCCCACGCCATGGACCGCTTTGGTCGTCTGTGTCAGCCGATTGCGAAGGCCGGTGGCACTGACATTGAAAATATTTTCCGTTTCAATGCCGATCGATTCCAGCTCCTCCACTCCTCTGATCGTGATCCCGATGGAGAGGATGCGCGGAACCTTGAAATGGTCTTTCAGAACCCTGGCCACCTCGAGATTGATCTTTTCGGCGGTGGTGGTAATAACCACGGCGTCAGCCTTTTCCACTTCCGCTTCTTCCAGAACCAGGCGGCTGGTGGCGTCGCCGTTGATGGTTTGGAGGGATTCTCCCCGCAGCTTCCTGGCTCTTCTTAATGCCTCTTCACTGCTGTCAACGGACACGATCTGGAAATCGTGTGACAGCATTTTGAGCATCTGGAGCCCGATGCTGCCTGCACCGATGATGACGAAGCGAGTACGTTCCATGGAATATCCCCGTTACGCAGTGGTCGAAGTGGCCCTTTCGCCTTCAGGAAGGGCGCCGCTGCTTTCTTTCTGCAGCCGGGCCAGGGATTCGATGATATGCCGGCTGTTGGTGCTCTTCTCTTCCATTTCAGAGAATATCTGTGCCGCCATCTCCCGCACTGTCGCCACAGCTTCGTCGGTCTGACGGCTTTCCTTTTCATTACGTTTCGACGCTTCGGCCAGGGTATCCGCCAGGCCTTTGATCTCGGTAATGGAATGAACGATCCTCTGGATGCCCTTTTCCTGCTCTCCCGAAGCGGATGCGACCTGGCCGGACATGTCCCCGAGCTCTTCGATCGAATGGGCCACCATCTGGGAACTGCGGACCTGCTCCACCGTGGCGCGGCGGATATTGCCGGACATCTCCATCGCCTCGACCGAGCTGTCGAGGATTTCGCTCAGCGAATCGGCCGTGGCGCGGCCGAGTTGAATCCCTTCGTCGAGCTTGTTGCGGGTGTCGTTGATCTGCCTTACCGCCTGGCGGGTATAGGTCTGGGTTTCGCTGACCAGTTTCTCGATGGCGTCCGCCGAATGGGTGGTTTCCTCCGAAAGCGTGCGGATTTCTTCGGCGACGACGGCGAATGAGCGTCCCTGCTCGCCGGCCTGTGCTGCGATGATGGAGGCGTTGAGGGAGAGCAGGTGCGTCTTGGCGTTAATTTCGTTGATCACGGAGATGATGCGGTCGATTTCCTCGCTCTTGTGCGAGAGATTTTCGATGACCTGGATCGATGCGTTGACGGCCTCGGAAACGTTCTGAAGCCCCTGCCAGGATTTTGAAACCATCTCGACACCCTCTTCGGCCTGATCTTTGACTTTCTCCGACATCTCCTGGGACCGGCCGGCGGTTTTTTCCACTTCCTGGGAAGAACTGGAGATTTCGGTCATGGAGGAGATGGAATTTTCTATGAAGTTATTCAGCTGGTTCAGGTTCTGGGACACCTCGCCGATGGCAGCGGAAATTTCCGTCGAGGCCGAGCTGGTGTCGTCGACTGCCGTTCGGATGGTCTGGGCCGATTCGGAGGTTTGCTTGATTGTATCGGCAGTGGTCGAACTGCCCTTCTGGAGCGAGTCGACAAGATCGGAGAACGGCTCGCGGTGATGAAGAATGTTCTCGAAGGTTTTCTCCAGTTCGCTGACCAGCTGGCCGATGCCGCCGAGCAGTTTTATTTTGGTCAGGGCCGCCGATACCTGATCGGCAAACAGGCGAACCGTATCGACGTCGGTGTCGTCCAGGGTTTTCTGCCTGACCTTGTTGTCGACCGCGAACAGGCCCACCGGTTCGTCGTTCACCGTGATGGGACAGATGATGAAACTGCGTGAACGCAGTTGGTGCACCGTATTGCAGGGCGGCTTGAGGTGATACTCAGTCGGTTCCTGGCGCATGTCCTTGATCAGGAAAATTTTGTTTTCAGCCAGAGACTTGTAGAGCAAGCCGGCCCGCTCGTCGAAGGGCATGTGAATTCCCGAAACATCCTCATCGCCGCTGCCGCGGCTCACTGCGAACTCGAGGCGCGTCCGCTCCTTGTTGAACATGAGGATATTGACGCGGTCGTACTGAAGGATCGTGTGCAGGCTTTCGGCGGCCAGGCGGATCACTTCCTCCGGTTCGTTCGATTTCTGGATGTGCGTATTGGTGGAGTGAAAGTTCTTGAGATTATGATTTAGATCCTGGAAGCGATTTTCGAATTCCTCTTTCTGATGGGCTATAGTCAGATTGAGCTCGTCAAGATCCGCAGCCCGTTCTTGCATATGCTGATGAGAGCGGCCGATGAGGCCACCGAGAACCGCAAGGACCACCGCGGTGCCCAGGCCCATGTAGAGATAAAGAGCGATGTTTTCGGGCGAACGGACCATATCGCCGAAAAAGCTTTGCCAGAGATTCCGGCCGTCAGTGCCGAAAATCAGCAGGCGCATCGCCCCCCATCCGAGCGGTGCCAGAATGCCGAGAAAAAAACCGGACAATGCATAGGTCGGACCCCGCCCTATAGTGGCAAAAAAACCCTGTCGCATCACTTAACCTCCTGATTATCAAGCCGGGCCCGGCGAATTCCACAGGAATCCACAATAAGCCCTGAATAAAAACAGACTGCCTGGACCGAAACAATCGGATGGAAACACTATTTCGAACTTCAGGCATATTTCTCATGATCGAACGTTGCGGGCCTTCCGTCAAGGGAAAAGAGTGCTTAACGACCGCTTCCGCGCAGGAATTGATGCAGTTTCAGCAGCAGCCCCTGGCGAGTGAGAAGGGCGCCCTTCGGACAAAGCTCCTGACAACAGAAGCACCGGATGCAGCGCTGGTAATCTATTTGAAGGATCCCCTTTTCGATCCGCATCGCCTGCGAGGGACAGTGTCGGACGCAGAGACCGCATGCATCGCACAGTGTGTCGTCAGGATCGGGAAAAGCGGTGATCGCATTCTTGAAGGGCCGCAACAGCACAGGAGGCAGGCCGAAATTGACATCGGTGCTTTTGGACGGCCGGAACTTTTCAGGGCGCAGACCTTCCAGCGCTTCACCGAGAATCTCGATCTGCTCCCGCCTGCACCCGTCCACCCCTTTTTTCTGCGCTACTTTTTGCGTCCATATGTCGGCGGCGTTCAATTCCAGAAGATCGATGGCCACCGTATCGAGAGCCACGACCGAATCGGACGCGAGAAGGGCCCCCACGTGAACCGGGTCTCCGCTGCCGGGCCCATCGCCCTCCATGGCGGTCACGGCATCGACCACGGTCAGCTGCGGGGCAATGTGGCCGGCAAGATCAAGCAGCATCAGGGCGAAGAATTCCTTGTCGCTTCCGGCCTGCAGGTGCAGCCGAGGTTTGCGCATGCCGACCACAGCGCCGAAAAGGTTCTTCACGGCGCAGGTCAGGCCCATCATCTGATGGGTCTTGAGTTTGGGCAGGTTGATGATCACGTCGGCATCGAGGATGTCGCGCGCCAGTTCGAGGTTGTGAAAGGTGCCGCTTGCGGCGCTGACTTTCACGGACTCGGAAAAGGGCGCCAGGGTGGCGCCGGTCTCCTCGATAACGTCCAGAATGCCGCATTTGCGAGCCACCTGTCGCGGCGATCCGACTCCCGGAGAATCCCCCACCAGGGCGGTCGCCCCCAGGGCCTGGACCCGGCGGATCATCGCGCGGACGATTTCCGGGTGCGTGGTGACGGCATTCTCCGGTGGTTTGCCCGCGAGCATATTCGGTTTGAGCAGAACCTGCTGTCCCGGGGCGACAAATGCTTCCAGGCCACCAAGGGGATCAAGGACCGCGTCAAGCGCGTCTTCAATGGTCTGTGGCAGGTAATCGGCTGCCGCGGCGAGGGCGACCCGCTGGCTCATCGGCCGCTCACTTGCACCAGTACGCGCCGGCTGCGCGGTCCGTCGAAATCGCAGAAGAAGATGCCCTGCCAGGTCCCGAGAAGCGGTTCGCCGTCTTCGATGATCACGGTCTCACTGGCGCCGACAAGGCTGCTTTTGATATGGGCGGCGCTGTTGCCCTCGGCGTGACGGTAGTGATCGTCGAAGGGGACGAGCTTGTTCAGCTCCGTCAGCATGTCGTGCATGACGTCAGGGTCGGCATTTTCGTTGATCGTGATCGCTGCCGTGGTGTGCACAGCAAATATCGTGGCCGTTCCGGTCTGAACGCCGCTTTCGCGGATCGCCACGCGAACCTTGGAGGTGATGTCGATCATTTCCGTTTGTTCGCTCGAGGCGACACTGATCTCCTTCATGACGGCTCCTCCGGCGACTGGAGGGCGGCGAGAAGAGCGGACAGGACGCGGGGATGATAGAGCAGGGTTGCGTGGCCCATGCGCCTGAATTCGACGTTGTTGATCCCTTCGAGCCGAGAGCTTTCGAAAGGGAGGATCATGTTGTCGAGTCGGCTGTAGATCGATGTCATCTGCGTTTCATCCGGCAAGGGGGCCTGGGCGAGCCGGGTCAGGAAGTTTGATCCGGGTACCAGCAGAGCTCCCAGCGGCAAAAGCGCGAAGGGGGCGAGTTTGGACCCGGAATTCGGGGCTCCGAGCATGACGAGGTGCGAAACCTTGTCGCTTCCCTCCCTGTTCTGAACATAGTTGCGGGCGACCATGGCGCCCATGGAGTGCCCGACCAGGGCCACTTTGTCTTCTCCGAGGTTGTGGCGGATCTCGTCGACCTTCTTGACCACCTCCTCGGTGAGACTTTCCACCTCCCGCCAGGGAGGCAGATTCATCGAATAGACCGCTGTATAGCCTTTGAGCCGCATGTACAGCCGCACCCAGAGCCAGCAGGCCCGGTTGTGGAAGAGGCCGTGCAGCAGCAGGACCGGCCGCGATGGCTGGGTCGGCTTCTTGACTTTTGCGGGAATCCAGCCCAGGGGATGGAGGATGACCGTGATGCCCAGAAGCAGAGTCTCGACGGCCATCGTCCATATCACGCCGGCCAGGCGCACGGGAGCAAAGCGGTTCGACAAGAGGCTGATGTCCCGGTTGGCATATTCGTACCAGGCGAGGGTGTAGCTCAGCAGAACGACGAGGGCGCATATACCGAAAATCAGGCCCAGAACAATGGAGAGAATGGACATGGAGACTCCTTGTCAATCAAGCATCTGCATGGAATAACAATCAGGTGAAATTATGGCATGCCCCATCGATTTCGTCAATCGAATGCCCCCCTTGTTCTGCGGTGTTGAGAGGCCCTGAACTGTGTTAAACTCGGATGTAGGTCGTTCTTGATCCAGGAGGAAACCCTTAAAGCGATCGGTGTCCCATCATGCAGAGCCTGATAGAGCAGTTTGACGAGCATCTGAGCGTCGAGCGGAACGTTTCAGAGAATACCCGGACGGCCTACCTGCGGGATATTTCCGAATTTCGTCGTTTCCTGGTCGAGAACCTCGGCTGGAAGGATGAAGGGAAAAGGATGATGGCGCGGGTCGACCAGGTCGCGCTGCGCCGGTACCTGGCCTGGTTGCACAAGAAAAACAGCAAGGCGACGATCGGCCGCAAGCTGGCCGCGCTGCGCACCTTTTCCCGGTATCTGGTGCGGGAGGGCGTCCTGGAGGCCAGCACCCCTGAGATGGTGGCCACGCCGCGAAAGGAGAAATATCTGCCCGCGACCCTCAATGTCGACGAAATCTTCGCCTTGCTCGAGCGCCGCGCTACGGGACCGTTCGCCCGGCGCGACCGGGCCATCTGGGAACTGCTCTATTCCTGCGGCCTGCGCATCTCCGAACTGACGGCGCTGAACGTGGCCGATGTCGACTTCGCCCAGGCCCTGGTGCGCGTTGTCGGGAAGGGGCGCAAAGAGCGGGTGGTGCCGGTCGGCAGTAAGGCGCTTTCGGCTCTGCAGGCGTATCTCGATGAGCGGTCCGGATTCGAGGGCGAGGAGCCCCTGTTTCTCAATAATCGCAGCGGCCGCCTGACCCCGCGCAGCATCCAGCGCAACATCAAGAAGGCCCTGCTTCAGGCCGGAATTTTCAATGAAGCCACCCCGCACACTCTGCGTCACTCCTTCGCCACTCACCTGCTCGGCAGCGGCGCCGATCTGCGCGCCATCCAGGAACTTCTCGGCCACGCCTCCCTCTCCACCACCCAGAAATACACCCAGGTCAGCATCGAGCACCTGATGAACGTCTACGATCAGGCGCATCCGCGCAGCCGGAAAAAATGACCAAAAAGGTCATAATTCTCTTGACAGGCCTGCTCCACGGGGTAAACTGAACCGCAATTTTGCACAAAGCCGCTGAAAGGAGTCATGAAATGAGTGTGCTCGTTAGCAAGAAAGCCCCTGAGTTCAATGCCCCCGCGGTCATGCCCGACGGCGTGATCAACGAGAGTTTCAGCCTGTCCGATTATAAGGACAAATATGTCGTTCTCTTTTTCTACCCGCTCGATTTCACCTTCGTCTGTCCGACGGAGCTGATCGCTTTCAGCCGCCGCATCAAGGAATTCGAAGAGCGCGGCGTGCAGGTGATCGGCTGCTCGATCGACTCCCAGTTCACCCATGTGGCCTGGCGCGATACCCCTGTGGAGGATGGCGGCGTCGGAGCCATCGCCTATCCTCTGGTGGCTGATGTCAAGCACGAAATATGCAGGGCCTACGACGTCGAGTTCGACGAGGGGGGTGTGGCGTTTCGCGGTTCCTTCCTGATCGACCGCGAAGGCGTGGTTCGCCACCAGGTGGTCAACGATCTCCCGCTGGGGCGCAATGTCGACGAGATGCTGCGCATGATCGACGCCCTGCAGTTCACCGAGAAGTACGGCGAGGTCTGCCCGGCCGGCTGGAACAAGGGCGAAGAGGGGATGGTCCCCGACAAGGAGGGCGTCTCGTCCTACCTCAAGTCGCAGGCGGATAAGCTCTGATCGGCGACGTCGCTGAAAAGGAAAAAGGGCGGCCCCTGCAGCGGGGCCGCCCTTTTTCGTTCTGGAAATGGAACGTTTGGTGGTTCTACCAGAGGATGGTCGCCGTCAGCACGTCGGTGTAGGTGCCGACGGGGACCTTCTGAAGGGCCGGGATGCGGCCGTAGATGGTGACGGACCAGGGAGCGCCGCGATAAACGGTTTTGGTCAGGGTGGCCGAGCCGCCGCTGCCGTCGCCGAAGACTGTGCTCATTGAGGGATCGCTGTAAAGATTGTAGAGCAGCGTATCGCCGGCGGCTGACGTCATGGTCCGCTGCCCGAAGTTGCCCGAACCGCCGGCGCTCAGCTGCAGGGTGACGGTCTGGGGCCTCTGCGACGGCGTGCGGCAGCTGACGTCGATCGTGCCGGTGGCATCTGTCGGCACCGTCGATAACGGGTCATAGGCCCCGAAATTCACCGGTGTCGCCGTGACGTTGCATTGGGTGGCCAGGGCCGGGGCGGTGCTGAGCAGAGTCAGTAAAAAGGCCAGGACGGACACACAGTATTGCATCGTTTTTCCCTTCTTAGCGAGAGCTTTCCGCCGCCGGAGCGTCGGATGCCTTTACGACTATTTTACCCAGATCGACGAAAAACTCCCGCGTCGGCGGAACCTCGACCCGGAAACTGTAGGCCTTGCCTTCGAGGACGATTCGTCCACGAAGTTCCTTGATTCGACTCTTCTTGGCTGCGGGCTCACCGATCTGAGCGCAGCCCCCCTGCTGTGCGGGCTGTTCCCTCAGTGAGGCGTCCTCGGAAGGATCGAGGTAGAATTCCCCGCCGTTGCCCGTGGGGACTGTGGCGCTTATCCCCTGGAAGGAAAGTTCAACTTCCCGAAATTCGAGAGGTTCGGGTTTGCCGTCCCGTTTCAGGTGAAGCGAGCCGACCAGGGGCTGGAACTTCACGGCGCGGAAGGGGATGCAGGCGCCGCTGCGAAGGGGCGGCGAGATGAAGCGGGTGACATCGGTCAACGAATAGTCGAGAGGGATGTCCTTGTCGCTGATAGAAATCTGGTTTTCGTAATAAGAGTTGAGGTTCGAAAGGAAGACAAGGCCGTCGTTGTCGGTCCGGCCGATTTCCTGGCCGTTGTGCATGACCCGCACCCCTTCGAGTTCGCCGACCTTGACCAGTCCGAAACTGTCGGTTATAGGTCGGGTGAGGGCGGTTTTGTTGCCGACGCGGGCAATGGCCCCGGAGGCCGAGAGGCGATATTTCAGGCCGGAGTTTGCGCCGGCGCTGGTAAAGCGAAGGTCGCTTCGGTAGATGCCGTGTCGGCCGTTGTATTGGGCGAATGTCCCGAGTTCGTCGGTGGTCAGGTCCTCTCCGCGCGTGCGTTCAAGGGAAACCCTGTAGCCGTATCCTTCGCCGAGGGGAGGATTCTTCTGGGCTTGCAAGGTCGCGGTTTCGCTTTTCTCGCGAACGTCGAGGCGTCCGGATACCTGCAGGTCGGGCCAGGGGTGATAATTGAAGGAGAGCAGGACCGTATCGGTGGATTCATCCTCGTGCCATTCCTTTCGGACCATGGCGAAGAGGTTGATGTCGAAGGGCAGGGCCCGGGAATAGGTGAGTGCGGCGCTGCGACGGTTAATCCCGCTGTGATCGGATGAGGCGGTGACTTCGAAGGAGAGCGAGCCAAACTCGCGCGAGCCTGCGCTGGCGCCAGCGCTGAGAACGTATTCGGGTCTGACCTCCTGCCCGACAGTAGCCAGGTCGGTGAAATCGGCTGAGTAATGGGTCAGTCCAAGGCGCAGCGTGGCATTGCGCCCCAGGTAGGAGTAGCGCAGCAGGCCGGAGTATCCGTTGCCTTCGCTGCCAAGATGGCCCGCGGCTGCACCCTTGAAGACACCCAAGGCTCCTGGTGCCCAACTGGTTTCGCCGCCGAGATTGAGCAGCTCGGGGCTGGCCTCGGCATTCACTCCGGCTGTGAGTCGCTCGCTGTAACCGTATCGGTGAAAGAGGCTCAGGGCAGGATCGCCGTAGGAGAAGCTCTCGGTCCCGAAATCCTCGCGCTGAAACCCGATGTTGTAGCTGTATTCGTGCAGTCCTTCTTTCAGCAGGTTTTCCGCCAGGTAGAATGGGTGGCGTCGATGATATTCGTTGCCGTATGCGTCCTTGAAGACCAACTCCAGAAGACCAGCGCCGCCGTGGCGCGAGATATTGGCCAGCTCGAAGGGGCCCGGAGGCAGGTGCTCGGTGCGTATCCTGGCGCCGTCGAGGTAAATGTCCACCTCGGAGGGAGTGGGGACGACACCTGTGAAGCTGGCTGTCGGGTATTCCAGAAAATAGGGATTGATCTCGAAGCGCCGGGCGAAGCTGATGCCGCCGAGATTGACGCGGCCCCCGAGTTCGCCCGCTGCGGCGAAGAAATCGCCGGCGGTCCATCGAAGCATGCGTTCGCGGCGCTCGATGATCAGGCTCGACTGCAGGCGTACGAAACGCGAGTCAGAGCCGGCACCCCGGTAGATGGTGTCGGTGAGGAAGAGGCCTTGGCCTCTGCGCATGCCGAGTTGGTTGGTGAGGTTGATGCCCTCTTGTTCCGGTCCGAAATCGACATAATCGAGTGCGTAATTGAGGAAGAGGCTCGTCTCGCTCGGGTAGAGGATCTTCTTCTTGCGTTCTACGGAAAAGTCGACGGAACTCTCGGGCAGCACTTCCGGATCAACTCTGATTCGCAGGGAGAGCGTTTTGCGGTCGAGTTCGAAATCAATGCTGTCCATGGCACGCAATGATCGGTGCGGGATCTCGTCGATCATAACCACCTCGCCGGGTGGCAGCGGCACGTCGAGGGAGATCAGATCGTCGGACGCCATCAGGACATCGCCATCCTCGGTGAGGCTGACGAAATGTTCTCCCCGGGGCTGCCCGTTGAGCAAGACCTCGACAATGATTGTTTGCGCTCCGACTGCCGGTGTGACAAGAAGGACGCAGAAAATGGCCTGGCAGAGAAAAATTGCCGGGGGGCGATGAAAACGCAAAGTTGCAAGCATGTCGCATCGCAGGGTCAGGGCCGGCACCGGCCCGGTTCGACAGAGAGGCGCTTCTGCGGGTCGGTTTTGTCGGTGTCCACCTCGAGCAGCAGTGTCGCGGACCGGCTGCATCCGTCGGCGGGAAGGTCAAGCTCGTGGTGGCGGGAGGCCTCGGCGAGCAGGTACCAGCCCTGTTTCTCCTTCCGGAAGATCTCCCGTCCCTCCGCATCGAGTCCGTGGACGATTATCTTATTGATGCGGAAGTGAACGTTTCCGGTATTGCTGATTTCGGCAGCGATTTTGCCGGCCTTCAGTTCGAGAGAGGAAATTTCCGCCTGTGCTTGTTTTTGAAGCGGTTCGACGAAGACCGGGAGCCCGAAGCGGATGTTGATCGACACCTGGGTGGCATCGGCCCTGGACGCCTCGGGGATCTCCTCGATGAAGAGGCGGTAGGTCTTCTCCCTCTGGACGGCCGGTGAACGGATACCGGCCCTCAGGACACGTTCCTCTTTCGGCTCAACTGTCAGAATCTTGGGAAAGAAGATCAGGTCTTTACTCGGAACGTAGAGGTCCTCGCCATTCTCGTCCTGCATCCATTCGGTCGCCTGGATCTGCAGACTGACCTTTTCGCTTCCTTCGTTGATGAGACGGACTACATCGCTGCGCTGGTTTTTCCCAAGGTCGATACGGATGGGAACGACACGCCATTCGGCGGCGAAAGCCTGCACAGCGACGAACAAGAGCGTCGTTACAAAAGGGTAGATGATCCATCGGGACATGGCCGCGCTCCTCGGATGAGTGTGATCAAACCGGCGTTCCTGACTATACTCCATTGTCGGTCGGTTTGGCAACGCCGGCGACGATTCACGGGGAGATGGTGATTGTGACCGTGTCGCTGTAGGCCCCTGCCATGGCCGTCCCGTATTCAATCCCCTGAATCGTTCCGGTAACGGTCAGAGTCTGGGGGGAGTTTTTGGCGACCGTGCCGGAGACGGGGTCGAGGCCCAGCCCGTAAGCGAGGAATTCGCCCGGCAGTGTGGCGTGCCGCATCCGGCTGGCATCAGGGCCGGATTCGTATAGCCCGTCATCATCGCTGAAGGAGAAGGTGGCCAGTGGCGCGCTGCCGCGGCAGACGAAATCGAGCGTTGCCGTGGCGGTGACGTCCACGGGACTGGCGGGATTGAGATCGCCGAAATTGATCACGGCCGTGTTCGTGTTGAACTTGCATTGGCTCTTGGAGAGGATGGTGGCGGAGACGGACACGGCGGCACTGCCCGCAGCGTATCCTGTTAGGGTGGTGCCTGCCAATATCATTCCCCCCAGAAGGAGTGTTTTCAGGACCAGGCTGAAGGGCAAGCGAGTTGTGGGCAAAAAAATTGCGGCCATGCCTCATCGTCCGTAGAAAAGTGCGGGAGGGAGGTGTCAGCTCCTCCCTCCCGCAGGAATGCTCTTGGAAAAATCAGGGATTGATGGTGAGGGTGACGGTGTCGCTGTAGGTCCCTGCCGGCTTGGTCGCGTAGTCGGCGAATGCGATATCGGCCGTGATGGAGAGGTCCGAGGCTGTTCCCGTGCCGGTGCCTGTGCCAGTGTAGGTCAGGGCGTAGGGGATCACGTTGCCGGCGTTATCGTCCAGCTCATAACCGCCGGAGAGGCCTCCGTCGTCGGTGATGCTGTAGTCGGTGCCGTTTGTGCAGGTGAAGTTGGCGGCTGCGGCGTTGGTGACCGAGGGGCTGAGGCCGCTGGTCGGATCGAGATCGCCGAAGGCGATAGTCCCCCCCGTATTGAAGGCACAGGTGCCGAGAACGTTGGCGCTGATGTCGACGGTGGCGGTGCCTGCGGCCAGGGCGGAGCCGGCGCTGAAGACAAGCGCCAGGGATACGATTGCTGCCAGAACCATTTTCTTCATAGCATTCCTCCTTGCATGGGTGGTGTATATGTTCGCGTTTCGGATGGCCCAAAAAAAAGCGCCCGTCTTTGTCTGAAAAAGACGGGCGCTTGAGCTTTATCCCGCCTCTTCGACAGCTCGGCTGTCCGTGTCGCCTTTCTCGCGACCGAGGACCCGTGGCTTTGCGTCCCCAGATCTCTCTGGGTTTGCCTTTTCGGAGACTCTTAAATAGTTGCTTCTTGTTTGTTCTGCCCTGGTACAGGGCTCAATTCCACCCTGATGAAACCAGGCTCTTACTGATTCTTATAAAAAGTGTAGTATTATCATTAACAGGACAGTTCGCGGGTGTCAAGAAAAAAATCTGCTCTTTATTGAAAAAAACAGCTGCGTTTCCGACTGGGCGGCGGCTTCAGGTACGGGGACCGCCGGGAGGAGCAAAAAGCTTTTTGTGGCTGAGGGGTGTAGGTGTCCCGAGGAGAGTTGTATTGCATTCAGCGGTGGCTGTTGTTGCCTCCCAGCCACCGGGCCGCCTCGCGGACGCTGTTCTGGTCGAACTTGAAGCGGAAGTTCATGAAGGGGCCCTGCGCGGTGAAATCGGCGCGGGAGAAATCCTCGTCCCGGAAGCCGAGGAGGTTGTATCCGAGGCTCACCCAGGCGTTCTTCACGACGTTGTATCCGAGGGAGGCTCCGGCGCCATAGTCGATCTGGTGGCCGTTCCAGCTGTGCAGCAGGCTGCCGCGCAGGCCGATATCCCACCGCTCGGTGAGGTCGTAGCGTGCTTCCACGCCGGTCAGGTCCGTGAATCCGTCGTAGGAAGCGCCGTCAATCTGGTCCCTGACGTACTTCAGGCCGTATTGCAGGGAGATCTGGGTCCGGCGGTTCGGCTTATAGTTGGCGTTCAGGTTGTTGATGATCCGCCAGTTGTCGTAGTCGAAGGTGTCGGTCGATTCTTCCTCGAAGCGGAAATCGAGGCGATCGAGCACGATCCACCGGCTGTCGAGGGGGCGATAGGCGAGGCCGAGACGGATCTCGCCATCGGTGCTTTTTGCGGCGTCGGACTCGGTCGTGAAGACCTGGGCTCGGGCTGAAAGCCCCAGCCCCTGTCTGACCTCTCCCACCACTGCGCTGAAGAGCCCCCATTTGTCCTCGGCGTCTCCGTCACGGTATTCCAGCCGATTGGCCCAGGACCAGTCTTCCAGCTTGTAGGTGGCTCCCAGGGAGACGGCGGTGAAATCCTCGGTATCGCCCGAAGCCGGCGGCAAATCCGTATCGAAGTCCTCGGCGCCCGGCTCCCTCATCGTCTGGCTGCGATCGAGGGTGGCGTCCACGCTCCAGCGTTCGTTGATCTGCAGGCTCTGGTTCAGGCCGAAAAGGGCGAACATCCGCGGTCCGTTCTCCCCGGTCTGCCGCTCGAGGGCGCTGTCGAGGCTGCCGCCGGTCCAGGGCGTCGTCTTGAATCCGACGCGGGTATTCTGCGATTCGGTATCGTCGCCGTCGGTGAATTCCTGTGCCGCGAAGAGGGTGGTGGCCTCGGTGAGCTTGAAGTCGGCCCCCAGGGTCGTGCGGGTGGGGAAGTCGCTGCTCTCGTCGTCGCCGCCGATCGACTGCTCGTGAGCGGCCCGCAGAAGCAGGCGCTCGAAGGGCTGCCAGGTCCCGCCGAACAGCGCCTGGGTGGAGCGCTCTTTCTCGCCGTTTTCGAATGCGTCCTCGGCCAAACGAAGACCCGTGCTCAGGCTGTATCGATCGGTATCGTAGGTCAGATCCGTCTGGGCCACATCCCTGATCGCCCCGGTCTCAAGGTTCTCCTGCCGGTAGACCGTCCCCGCCAGGCTCAGGTCGGGATTGAGGCTGTAGTCTCCGTCGGCCCCGTACTTGCGGGTTCCCTCCTCGCTGCCGCTCTGCTGGCCGAGGCCGAAGCCGTCTTCAAGCTCCCGTACGTAGATTTTCCCGTCGAGTTCCGGGGAGCGGTGCTCCAGTTCGGCGAGCCAGGCTCTGCCATCCCGTGATACGCCCGGTTCTTTTGAATCGGTTTTTGCGACCTCGCCCTTCAGCTGTGTCGTCTCCGTGATCTCCCATGTGGCATCCAGCCCGTAGAGATCGCCTTCGGCATTGTTCCGTTCCTCGTGAACGGCGGTGGCCCCGATCTCCACGCCCTTCTGCGGCCAGCGCACCGCGCCGCGACCGCCGTAGTTGAGAGAGGCGTCGCCCTGTCCGGTAACCTCGTAGTCGACGACGATATGCACCGGGTTGAAGTTGTCGTCCCGACTGGGGATCGGTTCCTTGAAGAAGAGGGTGCCCGCTTCGTAGTCGATGTTGTAGTCGACATGGCGGGAGAGCTCCCGGCTGGAGACGATCTTTTCGCTGCGGAAGCGGTCGCGCACCTCGATGGTCACCTTTTCCGAGTTCAGAACGATATCCTCGCGGGAGAGACGATAGAGCCCGGAGGTGCCGTCGCCGCGGATCTCCTCCTTGACGAAACCCTGCTCGGTGTCGCTGGCGAAGAGGTTGAAGGTGGCGTACTTGCCGCTGAATTCGGACTTGAGTCCCGTCAGGCTGCGGCTGTAGCGGGAGAGCTCGGTCTTCGACAGGCCGGTGGTGTAGTCGCCGAAGAGGGCGTAGAACTGGTCGCGCTCCATTTTGACGTAGAGCTTCTCGGCGCTGGCGGCCTCGTACTCCTGCTGGCTGGCGTCGCCATAGAGGGTGTAGTAGGCGTCCGGGTCGATGATCTGGAAGAGTTCCTTGTCTTTGCGGTCGGGCTTGTCCGAGTCGTAGGCCATGGTCAGCAGCCATTTTCCCAGAATGCGGCCCTTGCCGAAGAAGGCCACCCGGCCATCGTCGTAGAGGTCTTTGTCCGCCTCGGGCGGCAGGTTTTCCATGTTGCCGGTCACTTCATTGTAGCCCACCGTGCCTTCGGCCAGGCCGACGAGGACCCAGTCGCGCAGTTTGGGCTTCAGCCAGGCCCGGATCTCCTGCTCCCGGTCGTTGAGTTTAAAGCGCAGTACAACTTCTCCAGAGCGGTCGGTCGGCTCGAGGGGGATCAGGGCGATCCCGTCGGGACCGACCTGGAATTTGGGGCGGAACTCCTGCTCCTGGGCCTCGATGCTGCGGTCGACTGATTTTTTCCGTTCCCATGGGGCATAGGGAGCGTCAACGGAGAAATCTCCGACAACGCCTTCTCGGGCAGGATAGCCGTCTTTGTCGGAGAAGCGCACAGCAATGACTGCCGGACGATTGCCGTTCGCCACGAGGTTCGAATGCTCGGGAACCAGCTCGGCCTTAACAGGGGAGTCGGCATAATGGACGATCCGTTTGAGGCGTCGTGTCTCCTCGCCATTCTTGTTCCTGACAATCACTTCGAAGGCATTGTCACCGTCATGGATGCCGATTCCCCGCCACAGGCTGACAGCAGCCGTTTCTGCGCCGTTCGCCATGGTGCCCTCGAAGGTAAGGGGCCGGACCTTTTCACCATCCAGGAGCAGTTCGACCTTCTCGTTGGGGTGATGCTTGACGGCCGCCTTGATGCTGGGGATAGGCGGCCCGTAGGTCTCACTGGGCCAAATCCATTCCAGCCCTGGCGATGCGTCCTCGACCCAGGCCTTGTCGATCTCAGGCATCTTGTCGCTTTGAGGAAGACGGGTCTGGGGCGGGATGCTGCCGGTCCCCTCTCCCGGCCGCAGTCCGGTTGTTTCGACTTTCTGTTCGCCGCTCTGAGCTTTGACCAGCTCCAGAAGCCTTGTTTCTTCCACCTTTTCGCATTGAACCCGGACCTCGACCCTTCGGTTCAGGGCCCGGCCTTCCGGGGTTCCGTTACTCGCCATGGGTTGGCTCGAGCCCTCGCCACCCAGGTGAATCTGTGCCGGAGCGAGCTCCAGGGCATCGCCGAGGTAACGAACGACGCTTTTGGCTCGCGCCTCGGACAAAGCGGTATTGTCAGGGAAGATGTGGCGATCCTGCGGTGCAATGACCACATTGTCCGTGTGACCAATGGCGGAAAGCCCAACAACTTGCAGCCCCTCGATTTTGTCCACGAGGTCGTCAAGTTCCGCCTTGTCTTCCGGAGACAGCTCGGTTCCAAGGCTCGGGAAGTGGGGGCGGACGACGAGGTCGGGCAGGGGGGTCCGGTCGCGGCGGACAGAAGCTCGCAGAAGGTTCTCCGCCACCGGAGTGCGCTGATTTTCATGGCCTGGGGTGTCGAAGGTCAAAACCGCCCGCGCAGTCGAATCGCCTGACGGAGCCTTCGAGGTATCGCAACGGAAAGCCATGTTCAAGGTCTGATCCGCCGAAAAACCGCTCAGGGAATAGTTGAGAACGCCGCCGAATCCGGCCTCGGGATCGTCAATTGAAGAGCCGTTCAATGTGCTGGAGCCGGCCAGGTACCGCACGCCTTCAGGCAGGATCAGTGAGAGACGCGGATTTTCGACAGCGACGCCGCCGATGCGGATCGGCAGGCGGAAGGCTGCGGTGTTTTCGTTCAGATCGCTGCTGAGTTCGATGCTGACCTCCCCTCTGGCCCTGGGCTTGAGGGCCACGTGGAAGTCGGTGCGCCACATCGATCCGCCCTGGAGGTCGACGAACTGAGAGTAGGATCGTCCGGCGAAGCGGCTGTTCTCCTCGCAGGCGACGACCTCGTATTGCTCGGGCACGGAGTCGAGATCGAGCTGCACCACGTGGGCTCCGGGACGGACTCCTTCGAAATGGAACATGCCGTTCTCGTCGGTGGTTACGTAGGTGCCGTCTTCGAGGTAGATCCGGGCATCGGCCAGCCCGTCTGCCTCGTCGGGGCCGAGCTCGCCGCAGCCGCCGGTAACGACACGGCCCATGAGGAAGGTGGAGTTGTGCAAGAAGTCGTGTCCCACGGTCACCGCGGCCTCGGCTGTATTGGAGACGGAGCCCGAGGCCGAATAGACTTCGGCGCTGTTGACTGCCTCGCCGATCTCGGCTCCGGAGGTCACCTCGGCCACATAGCGGATTTCTCTCTGGCTTTGCGGAGGGAGGCCGCCGAGGGGAAAGGTCAAGGTCCTCCCGTCGGCTGCGACGACCGGATCCATTGTCGGTTCGCCGTCCAGCCGAGCGGAGCCCGCCTGGTAGCGAAAGCCCGGCGGCAGACGGTCAGTGAGTGCGGCGTCCATAACCGGGACTTCGTTGGGGTTCTCGATGTGGACGCGGTAAGGGACGAAGTCCCCGATGGCGGCCCTGTCCTTGCCTGCACGCTTACGCAGCCAGACACCGTTCTCGGAAACGGGATCGACGGGGATATCGATGCGCAGAGCCGGGCCGGGATTAAGCTCAAACGCTTCACCGCGCGAGCCGGCGGCCAGGGCGAAGGGAGCGCCGGGCAGCTCCTGGAGATCGGCATCGCCAGCCGATGAAGGGGCGGCATAGCCGGCCGGCGTTGTGACCAGAAGGCGGTAGTCGCCCGGTGCGACGAAGGGGAAGCGGAAGGCGCCGGAGTCGAAGTCGTAAACATCTCCGTTGCCGTCCGTCGCCGTCCCTCCGCTGGTGATCGTGGCGGGGAAAGCGCTGACGCCGTCGTCGCCGAAGACAGTGGCCGGCTGCCCCGTCGCGGCATCGACCAGGGTGACCTCGACCCCGTCAACCGGCAGTCCCGTTTGGCTATCGAAGACGATGCCGAAGGGGTCGAAGAGGGTGGCGGAGGTGGAGACGTCACTGCCGTCTTCCGGGTCCACGTAGCGGGCCTCCACGGTGCCCGCCTCCTGCACTTCCAGGCGCCCGTCGTAGGGCGATCCGGCCTGGGAGGACGACTGGATATAACCGGTGAAAATTCCGGTGTCGGGGCCCGTTTCCGTCAGGCGCAGGATTTCTGTGTCGCTGCTTCCTGGCGTCTCGAGGGCGACCCGGACCGTTTCCTGCACGGTGGGATTGATATTCTGGTCGGGATCGGACAGGCGCAGGAAAACCGGCTCACCCCGGTGGAAGATGTCCGTGGTGGTCAGAGGCAGGTCCTGTCCAAGGGCGAGAGTATCGCCCGACGGCATCAATATCGGTGCGGCGAGGGGCTCGAAGGAGCTGTCCGCCGATTCGCCCGTCAGGTATTCCGTGGTCGAAACGTCCAGCGGTTGCACCTCCGCAGAGGCGGGGGCGTATTTCAGGAAGTCGATGCCCGAAGGCGTACGGGGCCGGGCAACGGTGATGACCTCCACCCGGTTGGACGAAGCGATGATCCCTCCGCCAGGGCCGTACGAGGCGGCGGCCGTGTTTTCGATGGTCGTTCCAGCAGGCGTGGCGGCCACGGCGGACAGGGCGCCGAGGAGATAGAAGGCAAGGCTGAGGAAAACCAGCAGCGCCTTTCCGTACCGGCCCCGTCCCTCGGAGGGAGCGGCCGACACGGAAAGACGGGCGGACCGGTCACGGGACCGGTCCGCCTCGTACATGGCAGTTAATGCCTCGTTTTGAGCGCACAGCTCCCCCTTCCCGGCGGTTTCGCCGGGTTTGCGGTGCGGCCTGGAGGCCGGGATGGGAGAACTTTTCAGTGCCATAGTTTCAATATTTGATGATGAGAGTCGGTTGATTTAATCGATGGTCACCGAGAAGGAGACCGTATCGGTGTCACCGACGGCAACGGTGGCAATGGTGCAACGAACGGCTTTGACAGCATCTTTGCTGGTGGGTTCGGAGCTCTGCCATGTATCGCCTGAACCATCACTTTTTGTGTCTTCGTGCCACTCGGGGGTGCCGTTGCAGGTTCCGAAAGCGGCATAGGTGGTGTTTGCCGGAATGCTGTCAGTGACAATGACCGGAGTGGCATCGGCGGTTCCGCCGTTTGCAACCTCAATTGAGTAGGTCACCGTCGCACCGGGGATCGCGTGGTCTCCCGTAATGGTCTGGGCCTTGTCGGCGGTCATCGTGGCCGTGCTGACGAGGAAGCCGCTGCGGTCGCTGTGCAGGGCGTCGTTTGAATCATCGTCGGTGCCGGCGGCGTCAGCAAAGAGGATATCGACTTCACCGTCGGTGACGTCACCTGAAGCTGTCGCGGTCAAGGTCCCCCCTTCGGTCCCTGAATTGCCCCCGGCGAGAATTTGGCCCGTCAGGGCGGAGACTGCGACATCTGTGTCCGACTGGCCAACAGGGATATCCCGGACAATATAGACGGTCACGGCGGTGTCGGGCGCCAGTTCATCGAGATAGGTGTCCGTATCCTCGCCGGACTGGTAGCCCGAGGTGTCCCCACTTTCCACAAAGACGCCGACAACGGTCGCGTCAAAATTGTCCGCCCCTGCGGTGCCGAATGGATCATTGACACCATTCAGGTCTGTAGCGGACAGGGCGACGTCCTGAACATCGTTTCCCGTATTGGTGACGCTGAAGGTGAGAACCTGGTTTGTGGCGCCGGGTGTGACCTCCACGAGGGCGCCATCCTGCTCGGTGACGGTGAGGTCGACCTTCTTGTCGACGAGGAAATCGACTTGATTCGAGTCGACTTGCGTCTGGTCGATACCGCCGACCTGGTAATCAAGGGTTGCCTGGTTGTCGACAAGGGTGCCCGAGGTGGTTCCGCCGGCCATCGCCTGTGAAGCCCCGCAGAGCATCAAGGCGGCCGCCATAAGGGCGATGAGATGTTTTGATAATCCTGGTTTCATTTTTGTCCTCCTATGGGTTGGGGAGTTCATCATGTGTGTGGGCATGCCTTCCTCTTTCATGTCGTCCTCCTGGGTTGTTCTTTGTTTCTGTTCTGAATCGATTCATCGCGGCGCAACGCTGGATGAGAGTTGAATGACTATTTCAATCGGGCGCGGAATTGGACCTCTGCCTCTTCTCCGGCCGGAAGAGGGCCGGTCCGCGTCCAGCGGATGTGGGTGACGTCGACGGAGGCGGCCGGACGCTCGGTTCCGTCCTCTTCGGTGACGGTGAGTTCGAGCAGCGGCCCGAAAGTCTGGCCGCCGTCCACGGAGTAGGTGATCTCCGTGCCTTCGCCCCTGGCCGATCCGCCGACATAGATCATATGCTCGGGGATAGAGTTGTTGATCGTCACATCGTCGGCGGGGGCCTCGCCGTTGTTGACGTAGGTGTTGAGGAAAATGACCTCTTCACCCGGCAGGACCTTGTCCGCCGGCTGAAGCGTCAGTTCCTTTTCCCCTTCCTCGTTGACGACGGTTTTCTCGACGAGGGCCGAGGAGCGGATCTGGACCGATTCATTCTGCGCCAGCGCCGGCAGGGCCAGGCCGGAAAGAAGCAGAAAAACCAGCGCTGTTAAAAGACTTCTCTTCATTGTCGTGCTCCTTTAGTCGATGGTGACCTGGAAGGTGACTGTTCGGGTGATGTCCTGCAGATCCCCGAGGCTCACGGAGATATCCCGACCCGAGATCTGGCCGGCATCACCATCCGCTTCCTCGGTCAAGGTGCCGCCGTCGAGCTGCAGGGTGCCGTCGACATATGTGGTAAAATCGGGAACGGTATCGGTGACTGTGACCCCCTCGGCGGTGCCGCTG